>NZ_CP117516.1:2980000-3293525 GCF_028621955.1 Erythrobacter sp. BLCC-B19 | reverse complement strand
GCCGGGGTGGTCGCCGACAATCCGCTGGGTGACCGCGCGTTGGCCGCCTTGCGGGCCTGCGGAATCGACACCGCCTTTGTCGCCCGCGCGGGTGGGCGGATGGGGCTCTATTTCCTCGAAGCAGGCTCCGGCCCGCGCCCCTCGGCGATCACCTATGACCGGGCAGGCAGCGCCTTTGCCGAAGCCGCGCCCGAGACTATCGACTTTGCCGGAGCGCTGGCTGGCGCGCGCTTGCTGCATTGCGGCGGGATTACCCCTGCGCTTGGCCCTGCGGGGGTAGCGCTGGCGCGTGCGGCGCATCGCGAGGCGAAGGCGGCAGGCGTGCCGATCTGTTTCGACGGCAATTACCGCGCGCAGCTGTGGGCCGCGTGGGACAGCGATCCGGCGGCGATTTTGCGCGAGCTGGTCGCCGATGCCACCATCCTGATCGGCAACCACCGTGATATCGCTCTGCTTCTGGCTCGGGATTTTTCGGGCGAGGGCGAGGATCGACGGCGAGAGGCGTCAGAGGCAGCCTTCGCGGCTTTCCCGAACCTCGAACTGATCGCCTCGACTGCGCGGCACCTTGTCACCAGCGACCATCACCGCATCAGCGCGCGGGTCGATAGCCGGGCGGGAAGCCACCAGACCGACGATATCGACGTCACTGGCATTGTCGACCGGATCGGCACGGGAGATGCTTTCGCCGCCGGTGTGCTCGATGGGTGGCTGGCAGGCGCGGGGCTGGAGGTCATGGCTCAGCGTGGCCTCGCGCTCGCGGCCCTCAAGCATACCATTCCGGGCGATATGTGCCCGGTCAGCCGCGCGATGGTCGATAGCTTCAGCGCAGGCGCGGGCGATGTCCGCCGCTGACCCTGTCAGCCGCCGCGCCGTGCTGGCGGGCGGGGTCATGCTGGCCGGCATGGCGGCAGCCTTTCCATCGCGCGCCACCACGCCCGCAGCCCGTCTGTGCCTCGGCCCGGTCGAAGCCCCCGACGGCACTTTTGCGGCTCATGCCTGCGGCGATGCATGGTCCTATCCGGGCATCCGCTATGCCCGCGCAGCAAGGTTTCAGGCGCCCCAGCCGGTAACAGTGGCCGAGCAGCGCGAGGGTGGCTGGAGCGCAATCCCCGCGTGCCCGCAAGTGGAAGATACCTACCCCCAGTCCGAGGACTGCCAGTTCCTCAATGTCTGGGCTCCTGCCGGCGACAAGCGGGGCCTGCCGGTCATGGTCTATTTCCACGGCGGCGCCTATTCTGCCGGTTCGGTCGGCGATCCCCTGAACAACGGCGCGATGCTGGCGGCGCGGGGCGATGTGGTTGTGGTGACGGTCAACCACCGGCTGAACGCGCTGGGCTATCTCTACTGGCCCGAGCGCTTCCCCGACAGCGGGAACGCTGGCCAGCTCGATCTGATCTGCGCGCTCGAATGGGTGCAGCGGAATATCGCCGCCTTCGGGGGCGATCCGGGCAATGTCACGCTGTTCGGCCAATCGGGCGGCGGCGCAAAGATCGCGACGCTGATGGCGATGCCTGCCGCGCGCGGGCTGTTCCACAAGGCGATCACCATGAGCGGCCAGCAGGTCACCGCCTCAGGGCCGCTCAATGCCGCCAGGCGCGCCGGTGCCTATCGTGACGCACTGGGCGAAGACCCGGCGACGGCTCCTGTCGAGGCACTGGTGGGGGCGCTTTCCGTCAATGATCCGGTGCTCGGCGGGCGGATCTATTTCGGGCCGGTGGTGGACATGAGGCACCTCCACCGCCACCCCTTCTGGCCCGATGCCCCAGAGCAATCGGCGGCTATCCCGATGCTGCTCGGCAATACCATCGCCGAAACGCGCGCTTTCTATCCGCCCGAGGGGCGCGCGCTGAAGGGGCTGACCTTCGACAATCTTCCCCAGCGGATCGGGCGGGAGCTGCGGGTCGATCTCGAGCCGGGCTGGGTGGCGGCGCAGTTCCGCGAGCATTACCCCGAGGCCTCGCCAGAGGAGCTGTTTCACCGCATCATGACACCGGCGCGCAGCTGGCGCGGGCAGGTGGAAGAGGCCGAGGCGCGGGCACGGCAGGGGCGGGGCAACACCTTCGTCTACCAGCTCGACTTCGAGAACGCGCAGCACACCGACGACATCGGCCTCGCCTTCGGCACCACCGCCGGACAAAGCCCGGCGCGTGCGGCAATGAGCGCGACCGTGATGGACGCCTTCACCCGTTTTGCCCGCACCGGCGATCCCGGCTGGCCCGCCTATGATCTGGAACGCCGCCAGACGATGATCTTCGACCGCGAAAGCCGGGTCGAGAGCGACCCGCGCGGGTGGGAGCGCGAACTCTTCGCCCGCGCGCCCTATGTCCAGCCCGGAACCTAATTGGGGTAGCTGACAATCAGGTCGAGCGGCTCGTCGCCCAATTGCCGGATGCCCACCACCGCGCCCTTCCACAGATAGGCCGCCATGCCGGGTTCGAGCACGGCAACCACGCCGTCAGACACCACCTCGCCCCGGCCCGAGAGGACATAGTAGACCTCGTCATGGCTGATGGGATGCGCGCCGATCGCCGCGCCGATGTGCAGCACGCGGCGGCGGAACTCCATCGCGCGCGCAGGGGGCACGGCGTCGGAGATTCGATAGGCGGTGCTCATGCCGATCGCGCCGTGGGGCGGGGGCTCGTCGCGGCGCACGTCGTCCTCGCGGATCACCACCATGGGGTGCGCGGGTGGGGGCGAGGGCGGAGCCTCGCCCTGCGCCAGCAGCGCGGCGGCGAGGGCGGGGAGGATCACTTGCCCCCCGCCCGCATCCCCCGGTCACGCGGCGAAAGATGCTCCTGCGCGCCCGGCTTCTGGCCCGGCCAGATGCCCGATTTCGGGGTCATGGTGGCCAGATCCCAGTCCGCCTCGACAAAAGGCGCGGCGGTTGGCGCAATCACCGGATAGCCGCCGACCTCGCTCTCGTCGTCGATCACTTCGCCCCGGCCCTCGGCAATGAAGAACAGCACCCGCAGCTCCTCGCTTCCCCGGTCCCAGGGCCGCGCCCCGGCGGTGGCGAGGACGGCCGTCTCGACCTCGTCGGCAGGGAGGATGGCGTAGCCCTCAAGGCTTGCGAGCGGCGCCTGCGCCTCGATCAGCTTCGCCTCGGTCTTGCCATAGCGCCCGAACAGCGGGAGCGGGTTGCCGAGCCGGTCGACGGCGACATTGTCACGCCCGTAGAAGGCCAGATCGCCGACCCCGCCAAGCATCAGGAAGGGCAGGCCCGGATCGGTGTCGTTCCCCCCGCGCATCACATTGCCGACCGCGGTGATCTCGCCCGTCACGCGCGGCTGTCCGGCCCATTCCAGGTCCATCAGGTTGTAATGCACCGCGCGGCGCTGCGGGTTGTAGATCAGGTTGTTGATCATCAGCACCTGCGCGCCGCCCTTCACCAGCGGACTGCGTTCGACATTATGCGCCCAGATGTTGCGATCGAACACGATGCCGGTGGCATTGTCGTGGACCAGCGATCCCTTCGAGTGCTCGCCCTTGGGGTGGCTCGAATCCGCCAGACCTTCTGCCGCGAGGTTGAGGCGGAAGACGATGTCGCGGCTGGTGCCCTCGCGCCATTCCTCAAGCGTGGTGCCGGTAAAGCGCGGGCCGGAGGCGGACATGTTCTCGTCGATGCCCCACAGGAAGGTGCAGTTCTCGACCACCACCCGCGCGGCGCGCACGGTGGAGAGCGCGTCGGCTTCCCACCCGCTGCGCTTGGGCTGGCCATCGGCACCGGTCAGCACGCGTATGTGCTGGAGCTTCACGTCATGGGTCTTGATGTCGATCCCGCCCTTGATGATCGTGATGCCGGGGGCAGGGGCGGTCTGGCCGGCGATGGTGAGGAAAGGGTTGTTGATATCGATGCTGTCGCGCCCGAGGTCGATGATCCCTGCCACTTCGAACACGACGATGCGCGGCCCCTTGGCCTTGATCGCTGCGCGCAGGGAACCCGGGCCATCGGCGGCGAGCGTGGTGACGCGGATGATCCGCCCGCCTGCGCCGCCCTGGGTCGGGTCCGCGGGATGCGCGAAAGCCTGTTGCGGCGCGAACACAGCAAGCAGCATGGCCACTGCCAGAATGGCGAAAAACTGTCGCATTTCCCTCACTCTCCCTCGTCTTGCGCTGCTGCTTGACAGAAACGACAGGGCATGGCAATTCATAATGACACCGGTTACCAAAATCGGGGGCGGGAGAGAAGTGGGGCTGCGTCGGTCTTTTTTTTGACCTGAGCGGAAACCGGTGTCACTCTCTCGGGGAAACAGAGGGAGAAGGCTAGGTGGTTCAGATGTCCGGGATGATCCGTTTCAAATGCGCGCTCATGCTCGGCGGCGCGCTGTTGGTGCCTGCCGCTGCTGCCGCGCAGAGCGCGCCGGCGACGGGCCAGCCGCAGGTTGCGGTGACGACTCCCGAAGAGCAGAGCGAGAGCAGCGAGATCGTCGTCTCCGGCTTCCGTTCCAGCCTCAATGCCGCACTCGGCGAAAAGCGCGCAGCGGTGAATGCGGTCGACGTGATCCTCGCCGAAGACATCGCCGACTTCCCCGACCTCAACCTGGCCGAATCGATCCAGCGCATTCCCGGTGTCTCGATCGACCGCGACAATGGCGAGGGCCGCACCATCACCGTGCGCGGCCTCAACCCCGATTTCACCCGCGTGCGCATCAACGGGATGGAGACGCTCTCGACCACCGGATCGACCGACTCGTCGGGTGGCACCAACCGCGGGCGCGGGTTCGATTTCAATACCTTTGCCTCGGAACTGTTCCGGAGCATCAAGGTGTCGAAGTCGCCCAATCCGTCGACCGAGGAAGGCTCGCTCGGCGCAGTGGTCGATCTCGCCACCGCCCGGCCGCTCGATTACGGCGCGGGGCTGACGCTCGCCGGGTCGGGGCAGGCGCTTTACAATGACGCCTCGCAGAAGGTGAACCCGCGCATCGCCGCGCTGGCGAGCTACGCCAATGAGGCCGAAACCTTCGGCGCGCTGGTCTCGGTCGCCTGGACACCGCGCGACATTGTCGAGGAAGGCTTCAGCACGGTCCGCTTTGTCGGCAACCCCGTGCCCGCTGCGGGCGCTGCGCAAAGCTTCACCCAGCGCAACGCCTTCCAGAACGAGGCCGCCTTTCCGACCGCTGCCACCGCCTTCTTCCCGCGCATCCCGCGCTATGGCGTGCTGACGAGCGATCAGGACCGGCTCGGCATCACCGGCGCCGTGCAGTTCCGCCCGTCGGAGCGCACGCTGGTCAGCCTCGATCTGCTCTATTCGAAGTTCGCCGGCACCCGCCGCGAGGAGTTCCTCGAAGCGATCTCCTTCAGCCGCAACACCGCCGATGGCATTCGGCAGACCGATATCGTCGCGCTCGAGGTCGATCCGGCCACCCGCAACATCATCAGCGGCACCTTTGACGATGTCGATGTGCGGATCGAGAACCGGCTCGATGATCTCAAGACCGAGTTCAAGCAGGCGACGCTCGATATCGAGCATGAATTCTCCGACACCTTCAAAGTGCGCCTCAATGGCGGCCTGTCGGAATCCGATTTCCGCATATCGCGCCAGACCACCATCATCGCTGATGCGCTGAATGTGGACGGCTACCGCATCGACTTCAGCGGCAATCCCAACGCCCCGCTGATCGATTACAACATCGACGTCACCAATCCGGCCAACTTCCTCGTCAACGAAGTGCGCGACCGGCCGCAATCGACCTTGAACGAGTTCAAGACCGTGGCGCTCGCGGGCGACTGGGCGGCAAGCGATACGCTGACCGTGCAGGCAGGGGCATCGTACAAGCAGTTCGGCTTTTCCTCGACCGAATCGCGCCGTGACCGGGTGCTGACTTCGACCACCGTGGTGCAGCCCTTTGCGCTGACGGCGGCGGAATCGAACCTCGCAAGGCTGGGCAAGGGTGCGCCGGGGCCGGACGGGATCGACCGCACCTGGGTGGTGCCCGATATCGACGCGATCGCCACGCGGGTCGGTCTCTACAGCGGCAATTTCCCGCTGACGGTGCAGGCCGGCGCGGTCAATGACGTGGTCGAGAATGACTACGCCGGGTTTCTGCAAGGCTCGCTCGATACCGAGCTTGGCGACTGGGGTCTGCGCGCGGTGGCGGGGGTGCGCTATGTCCGCACCGAAGTCAGCGCGACCGGCATCCTCAGCGGCACCACGGTGACGGTCGACAATGCCTATAACGACTGGCTGCCCTCGCTTTCGGTGGTGCTGGAGCCGACCGCCGAACTGCTGATCCGCGGCAATATCGCCCGCCAGATGGCCCGTCCGACGCTTGCCAGCCTGACGCCGGGAGGCACCTTCAACCCGTTCAGCACCACGCTGAGCTTCGGCAACCCGCAGCTCGATCCGTTCCGCGCCAATTCCTTCGATCTCGGGATCGAATGGTATTTCGCACCCGAAGCCCTGCTGTCGGTCGCGGTGTTCTACAAGGACATTGAAACCTTCGTGACGCGCGAGACGACGACGATCCCGTTCCGCGATCTGGGCCTGCCCGACAGCCTGCTCGAAGGCTCGCCCTCCAGCCCGGACGACATCTTCACCGTCACCCGCAACATCAATGGCGAGGGCGGTGATCTGAAGGGTATCGAGATCCAGTACCAGCAGCCCTTCACTTTCCTGCCCGGGGTGCTCAAGAACTTCGGCTTCCTCGGCAACCTCACGCTGCTCGATTCCGATGTGAACTACGGCACCACCGCAGCCCCCTTGCGCGATCAGTTGACGGGGCTTTCGAAGACCGGGTTCAACACCACGCTCTATTACGAAGACAGCAAGTTCAGCGCGCGCATCTCGGGCGCCTATCGCAGCAGCTTCCTGACCCGCGTGCCGGGGCAGAACGGCAACGATATCGAAGGCACGCGCGCGACCTTCAACGTCGATGCCGCGATGAGCTATGCGCTGACGGACAATATCCGCATCACGCTGGAAGGTATCAACCTGACCGACGAGGTGCGGCCGCAATTCGTTGACAGTGTCGGCGATCGTCCGGTGACCTTCAACCGCACGGGCCGGACGGTGCTGATCGGCGCGCGTTTCACGCTGTGAGTCCCCAGAGCGCGCGGGTGCGGCGTCCCGCAGAGACTGCACCCGCGCGTTTCCATCGGCCTGTCAGGATGATCCGGTGATCGACCGTCGCACTGCCTTGGCTGGCCTGGGGCTTGCCGCTGCCAGCCCGCTGGCGGCGCGGGCCGGGGGACTGGCCAATACACCGGATAACGAGCCCTCGGAGTGGGTCGCGCTCTGGCCGGGGGTGCCGCCCGGCGCGCCTGCGGTGCTGCCGGACGAACGGATCGTCGCGCGGCCCAAAAGTCCGGTGCAGCCAGACCGCATCATGCAGGCGATCGCCAACCCGCGCATGGCCGTGTTCCGCCCCGCCGAGGCCAATGGCGCGGCGGTGCTGATAACCCCGGGCGGCGGCTATTCCCATGTCGTGATCGACAAGGAAGGCTTCGAGATGGGCCGCTGGCTGGCGGCCCGCGGGATCACCGCCTTCGTGCTGTTCTACCGGCTACCGCATCAGGGCTGGACATCGGGCGCCGATACCCCGCTCGCCGATGCGCAGCGCGCCTTGCGGCTGATCCGGCATGGCGCTTCGTCCTACGCCATTGATCCGGCGCGCCTGAGCGTCATGGGGTTTTCCGCAGGCGGCCATGTTGCCGCGAGCCTTGCAACCCGCTTTGCCGCTCAGGCCTATGCCTCGGTTGATGCCGCCGATGCCCTGTCGGCCCGTCCGGATGCGGCCGCGCTGATCTATCCGGTGATTGCGATGCGCGCCGAAATCGCTCACGCAGGCTCGCGTGAGCGGCTTCTGGGCGCGGCTCCCTCGGCCGCGCAAAGCATGGCCTATTCACCTGACGAGGCGGTTCCGGCCGACGCGCCCCCGTTCTTCCTGCTCCACGCCGAGGATGATGCCGTCGTGCCAGTGGACAACACCCTGCGGATGCGCGCCGCGATCAAGGCGCGCGGCTTGCCGGTCGAGACGCATCTTTACCAGCATGGCGGCCATGGCTTCGGGATCAGCCGTGCGGCGGGCAAGCCGGCGTCTGCCTGGCCCGAGGCCTGGTTCGCCTGGGCGCGCGCGGCGGGGATGGCATGAGCGTGGTCGGAAAAACGCGGTGCGCCTTGCCGCTGGCCCGCAAGTGGGCGCATTGAGAGTTCACGCGATGGGAGACGCGAGCATGAGATCAGACACTGCCGCACCGGCCAAGACAGGGCGCTACCGCTGGTCGATCATCGCGCTCTTGTTCATCGCCACAACGGTCAACTACATCGACCGCACGATGCTCGGCCTGCTGGCGCCCGATCTGGGCCGCGAACTGGGCTGGAAAGAGAGCGATTACGGCAACATCGTCTTCGCCTTCCAGGCCGCCTATGCCTCCGGCTTTCTGGTGATGGGCACGCTGATCGACCGCTTCGGCCCCAGGATCGGCTATGCCATCGCGATCACGGTCTGGACGGCAGGCCACGTCGCGCACGGCTTTGCCAGCTCGGTCACCAGCTTCATGGCCGCGCGCATGGTGCTGGGCGTGGGCGAGGCGGGGCATTTCCCGGCGGTGGTGCGATCCAGCAGCGAATGGTTCCCGCAGAAGGAGCGCGCCTATGCCATCGGCTGGGTCAATTCTGCGACCACCATCGGCGTGATCCTGACCGCGCCGACGCTGGCCCTGTTCATGGGCGTGCTCGGCTTTGGCTGGCGCGAGACGTTCTTCATCACCGGCCTGTTCGGCGCCGCGCTGCTGGCGGCATGGTGGTTCTTCTACAGCAACCCGCGCGAAAGCGGCCGGGTGGACGAGGCTGAGCTGGCGTGGATCGAGCATGACCCGCCCGAAACCGTCGCGCAGCTCGGCTGGAGCCGGATCGCGCGCCACCGGTCAACCTGGGCCTATGCCAGCGCCAAGTTCCTCACCGATCCGGTGTGGTTCCTGATGCTGTTCTGGCTGCCCAAATATTTCGACAGCACCTTTGGCGTCGATCTCAAGGTCGTGCTGCTGCCGATGATCGTGATGTATCTGCTGTCCGACCTTGGCAGCATCGGCGGCGGCTGGCTGTCATCGCGGCTGATGCAGCGCGGCTATAGCTGCAACTTCGCGCGCAAGGTGACGATGCTGGCATCGGGCGCTTGCGTCCTGCCGCTGCTGCTGGTGACAAGCCTCGACAATATGTGGCTCGCCGTGCCGCTGATCGGCCTTGCGCTGGCGGGGCATCAGTCGTTCTCGTCCAACCTGCTAGCACTGCCGCCCGATATGTTCCCGCGCCGGGCGGTGGGATCGGTGATCGGACTGGGCGGCTTTGCCGGCGGCGTGGGCGGCATGATCATGGCGACCTCGGTCGGCAAGATCCTCGATGTGACGGGGGGCAATTACACCGTGATCTTTGCCGCCTGCACGGTGGTCTATTTCCTCGCGGTTGCTTCGATCCACCTGCTTGCGCCGACATTGGCGCGGGTGGAGAAGGTCTGAGCTAGAGCGTCACGCCGCGCTTCCACAGCGCGATCACCCGTTGCCCGGCGCGCTCGGCCGCTGTGGCCTCGCCGCTGGCGATCGCCAGCAGACGGTTGGAAAAGGCCTCCAGCACAGCTTCGGGCGGCTGTTCGAGCAGCACGCCTGCATCGAAATCGATCCACCCCGGCTTTGCGGCTGCGAGTGCGGAATTGGAGGCGACCTTCACTGTCGGCACCGGGAACCCCAGAGGGGTGCCGCGCCCGGTCGTGAACAGGATCATGGTTGCCCCTGCTGCCGCCAGCGCCGTGGAGGAGACCGCATCGTTCCCCGGTGCCTCCAGCAAGGTCACGCCTGCCGCCTGCGCCGTCTCGCCATAGGCGATGACATCGGCCAGCGGCGCAGCGCCCGCCTTCTGCACGGCGCCGAGCGACTTCTCCTCCAGCGTCGTGATCCCGCCCGCGATATTGCCGGGGGAAGGGTTCTCCGACACCGGCAATCCGGCATCGAGATAGTGCCGCTTGAACCGATTGATGAGATCGCCCGCTGCGGCAAACACCTCAGGTGAAGTTGCACGGGCCAGCAGGGCGTCCTCAGCCCCGAAAATCTCGGGAATCTCGGTCAGGATCAAGCGGCCATTGCTGGCGGCCAAACGCTCGGAAAAGCGGCCGAGCAGCGGGTTTGCGGTAAGGCCAGACAGCGCATCCGATCCGCCGCATTTCAGCCCGACCGTGAGCGCCGATGCCGGGGCATCGCTGCGCTGGAGCGGTGCCAGCGCATCGACCAGATCGTCAACCAGCGCCATGACCGCGGCCAGCTCGTCGCCCTCGTCCTGCGCGCGCAGGGTGCGGATCTTGGCGCGGCTGCGCGCGGGCACGGCTGCGATCAGCGCATCGAGCTGGTTGCTCTCGCACCCCAGCCCGATCAGCACCACGCCGCCCGCATTGGGGTTGTCGCACAAGGCGGCAAGCGCTGCACGCGTACCAGAAAGGTCATCGCCCAATTGCGAGCAGCCATGCGGGTGTCCGAAGCCCGCGATCGCATCGACGCGCCCGGCATGGCGCGCGCTCGCCTCGCGCGCGGCCATTTCTGCGAGTGGGGCGACGCAGCCGACCGTGGGCAGGAGCCAGATTTCGTTGCGCGTGGCAAAGCGGCCATCCTCGCGCCGATAGCCTCGCCATGCGGGCAGGGGCGCTGCGGCAAGCGGCAGGGCGGGCGCGCCGCCATAGGCATAGCTGCGCTCGCCCGTCAGGTTGGTCGCAAGATTGTGGCTGTGAACGTGCGTCCCCGGTGCAATCGCGCAAGTGGCATGGCCGATTACCTCGCCATAGCGTCGCACGGGCTCGCCCCTTGCGTGAGCGCGCAGCGCAAATTTGTGCCCTGCCGGAATTGGGTCGACCAGACGGCAGGCATGGCCGCCCGGTGCGACAACCTCTCCAGCAGCAAGCCCCGTCAGCGCAATCCCGACACTGTCGGCAGCGTGGCACAGCAGGGCGGGCGGGGCGGGGTCAGGCATGGGATACGGCTTGCCTTGCTGGTCATTGGAGCCATTCTTGACACCGGTTACCAGACCGAACCGCACGCATCAAGCGCGTGCCTAGGCCGCCCGGCTTTGCGCCGCTGCTGCGGCAAGGCCCGGCACCGTGACCACCCGCTCCCCGCCGAATTCCTCGCGCACCACAATCAGCCCGCTGCGTTCCAGATGATCGAGCAGGCGGCGGATGCGGCTGGGCGAGGCGCTGCCATAGAGACGCCCGAGTTCTTCCTCGTCCGGCATCGGTTCCCCCAGCACTTCGGCCACCGCAAGCGCGAGGAAGGGGGCGAGCACATCGTCCTCGACCCGCGCGATAATCGCCTCGACCTCGGCGCGTGCGCTGCCTTCGAGCCGCGCGAGGCCGCCGATCTCGCAGGCGAACAGGCGGCGGAAGCGGGCGACGTCGACATGGGCGCTGGCGATGCCCTGCTGGCGGCAGCGGATCGCGAAATCGCGGAACAGCGCCGGGGCAGGGCGGAAGGTCGCGCCCTCGCTCGCCGCCAGATCGCGCACGACATCGGCGATCGTGCCGGCGGGAGGAGGGGGCGCGACGGGGGCGGGCGCGGCGACAGCTTGCGGCTCCTGCTCTGGCTCCGGCTCCGGCTCTGAGGCCGGTGCGGGCGCGGCGGGCGGCAGGGGGAGGGCGCTCAACGCCTCGTCGAGATTGACCACGGCGCGCGCAGGCGGCTGATAGCGGCGCACCGCCGGATCGCTCGCCGCTTCGGCAAGACGATCGGTCAGCAGGGCTTCCATATCCTGCCCGGCGGCTTCGGGCAGGGGCAGCAGCCCGCTCCCGCCGCCGCGCCCGCCGGTGCGCACCGGGCCGACATTGACTGCGACCGGCTTGCGGCTGACCGCCGGGCCAAGGCCGAGGAACTGCCCGCGTTGCAGGTCGCGGATGCGTTCGGCCTGGCGCCGGTCCATGCCCAGCAGATCGGCCGCGCGCTGCATGTCGATATCGAGAAAGGTGCGCCCCATCAGGAAGTTGCTGGCTTCGGCCGCGACATTCTTGGCGAGCTTGGCAAGCCGCTGGGTGGCGACGATCCCGGCAAGGCCGCGCTTGCGCCCGCGGCACATCAGGTTGGTCATCGCCGAAAGGGTGAGGCGGCGGGTGTCGTCGCTCATTTCGCCGGCGGCCGCAGGGGCGAACATCTGGGCTTCGTCAACCACCACCAGCGCGGGATACCAGTGCTCGCGCGGGGCATCGAACAGGGCGGTCAAGAACAAGGCAGCGCAGCGGATCTGCTGCTCGACCTCCAACTCATCGAGCGCCAGCACCACCGAGGCGCGGTGCTGCCGGACGCGGGCGGCGAGCGCTTCGATCTCGCGCGCCGAATAGGCTGCACCGTCGATCACCACGTGGCCGAAGGCATCGGCCAGCGTCACGAAATCGCCTTCCGGGTCGATCACCACCTGCTGCACCTGCCCGGCGCACTCCTCCAGCAAACGCCGCAAAAGATGCGATTTTCCCGAGCCTGAGTTGCCCTGCACCAGCAGGCGGGTGGCCAGCAGCTCCTCAAGGTCGATCGCGACCCGATTGCGGGCGCCGTCCTGGCCGATGTCGATTAGCGTGCTCACGCCACGGGGCTTAGGCAGGCTGGCGCGCGAGGCAAAGCCGCTTGCGCGGGTTATCCAGCGTTACGGCACGACAGGGGCGGCAAGAACGTGGATGGCGTAATAGCCCAGCGGCCCGCGCCGGCTTTCCAGCAACAGCCCGCGCGCCGCGGCGATCCGGGCCGCGACCTCGGGCAAAGCGGCGCGTTGTTCCACGTGAAACATCGCCAACCAGCGTCGAAGCAGCGACTGCGCAGCACTTGGCAGGTCTTGAAGGTCGCCGAAATCGACCACGTGCAGCTGCCCACCCGGCGCAAGGCAGCCTGCCGCATGATCCAGCGCGCCTTGCCAATCGGGGATCATCGACAAGGAATAGGAGAGGATAATCCGGTCGAACGCGGGTTCGCCCAGCAGAGTGACGGGATCGAAGGTGCAGGCATCGCCCGCGCCCAGCCGCGCCGCATCGCCCAGCGCCGCGCGGGCGCTCTTGAGCATTTCGGCCGAAATATCGAGCCCGAACAGCGCCGTCCCCGGCCAGCGCCGGCCGATCTTGGCGAGGTTGCGCCCGGTGCCGCAGGCGACTTCCAGCACCCGCATCCCCGGCCGCGCCTCCAGCCCTGCGATCAATGTGTCACGCCCAAAGAGGTAATATTTGCGCGTAAAATCATAGATATGGCGCTGCCCGCGATAGACCTCGTCCATCAGCGCAGCGTGCCCGGATGCGCCCGCCATCAGGCCAGCTCGTAAACGTGCACGCCGCCATAGATCGACGACCGATCGCGGCGGGTAAGGTCGGCGGACGTCTCTTCAAGGTAACGCCACTTCGACAGGATCGCATCATCAAGCCGCCCCGGCAGCAGGCTCGGCTCGGCAGCGGTGCGGAACAGCACGCGCGCCCCAGGGCGGCTGGCGCGGGTGATGCGCGCCCACAGGTCATCCAGTTGCTGGTTGTTCATCCAGTCCTGCGCATCGAGCAGCACGAAGCGATCCATGCTCGCCTCCTCGCGCGCGCCGATCCAGTCGACCATGTTGGCGCGGGTCACCTCCAGCCGGTCAATCCGCGCCTTCATCGCCTCCCAGTTGGCGCGCTGGAGATAGGGCGGCAGGGCTGCATCCTCGCCCCGGCTGTAACCGCGCCCGAAGGCCTGCCACGCGAAGTAGTTGTCCTTGACGGCAAAGTCGCAGGCGAGCTTTTCCAGCCGCCGTCGCAGCACCTCGGCCATGCGTTCATCGCCCGCGAGATGGGTGAACTGCGCAGGCGGAATGCCGAGCCCGAACAGCGCGGCGGGCTGATCGGTCAGCCAGCGGATGAAGCGCTTCTCGAACACCGGTGCCAGCTCGCGTTCGAACACGTCGCGCTGCTCTTCCAGCGTCTGTGCCTCCAGCACCTTGGCGAGATCGATCTTGTAAAGCCTCGCAAAAACGTGCGCGAGGCCAATGAAATTGCCCAGCAATCCCTTGCGATAGATGCCGCGCGTGAAATAGCTGATGCGCCGCCGCCCGCGGATGTCGCGTTGCTCCCAATAGGCGCGGCTTGTCCCGTCGAGATGCGGCGCGATCATCGCGCGATAGACCTCGGCGTTCTCCTTGTGATCGGCATGGGCGAAGAAGCGGTGGAAACGCTCGTAACTGGGCAGGTGGCGGATTGCGGCGATCTTGAGCCGCCCCAGCGCGACATGGGCGCGGTTCAGATCGACAGCCGTGACCTGCGCCGGGTTTGCCGTCAGATAGGACAGCGCGTTGCAACTGCCGCTGGCAATGCACATGAGGCGGCTGTCGGGCTGGATCGCGAGGCCTTCCATGTCGACCACCGGGTCTTCCCAGATCTGGGCATAGACCAGCCCTTTGAAAGCCAGCGCAAAGGCCTTGTCGAGCAGCTTGTCGCCGAGCCCTGCATCCTTGCGCACCACCGCATCCTCGATGATCCGCTTTGCCCGTGTCGCCATGTCCGCCTGCCCTTTCGTAAGGTCAGGTGCGCAATATGGCCCTAGCGTGTCGGTCGTGTGACGCTTTCCACAGGGGCGAACAGGGGAGGGGGTCAGTCCGCGCCCGCAATCGTTGCCGCATAGGCTGCCGGATCGGCATTGCCGCCGGTGAGCATGATGACGGTGCCTTCGTCCACCGGCACCTTGCCGGCCAGCGCCGCTGCCAGCGCCGCCGCGCCGCCGGGTTCGACCACGAGCCGCAGGTGAGCAAAAGCGAAGCGCTGGGCAGCGCGCACCTCGTCGTCGGTGACCGTGACGCCGGGTTCGGCGCGGCCCTTGAGGACGGCAAGGTTGATTGGCTTGGTGGCGAGCGGCTGAAGCGCGTCGCAGATGGTCTTCGGTGCATCCGGCGCGGCCGCCACGAGTTCGCCCGTCGCCATCGCCTGCCCGACCATGTCCCAGCCGACTGGCTCCACGGCATGGATCGCGCTGTCCGGTGCGCCGAGGGCGAGCCCCGCCGCCAGACCGCCGCCGCCGCAACAGGCGATGATGCGGCTGGGCGCGCGGCCCAGTTGCGCGGCGATTTCGATGGCGGCGCTGCCTTGCCCCTCGATCACCCACGGATCGCCGAAAGCATGGACCAGCGTGCCGCCGCGCTCGGCGATCAGCCCGGCGGCCACGGCGTCGCGGTCTTCGCCCCCCTGTTCTTTGGGGGCGCGCTGGTAGAGCACCACCTCGGCTCCCAGTGCGCGGGTGTTGGCGAGTTTCACTTGCGGCGCATCATGCGGCATCACAATCGCCGCAGCGATGCCCAGCCGCCGCGCTGCCCATGCCACGCCCTGCGCATGGTTGCCCGATGACACCGCCACAACGCCGCCTGCGCGTTCCTCCGGCGTGAGCGAGGACAATCGCCACCACGCGCCCCTGATCTTGAAGGCGCCGACGGGTTGCAGCACCTCGGCCTTGACCCATGCCTCCACGCCGCCGATTTCGACCGGGAGCAGCGGGGTGGGGGGCAGGATGGCGGCCACCGCTTCGGCTGCCGCGCGTACGCCTTGGGTGGTCGGCATTTTCATATCAGCTTGGATCATTTGTCCCCTATCGCGCATTGGACTAAGGCGCTGCGCAAGATTCGCATCGCTTCACGAAAGGTTCCTATCATGTCGGCAGCAAAATCCCGCACCGTTCTCGTCATCGGTGCGGGCGGCGTCAGCTCGGTGTGCGTCCACAAGATGGCGTTCAACCCGAACATCTTCCCCGAAATCCACCTCGCCAGCCGCACCAAGTCGAAGTGCGATGCGATCGCGGCTTCGGTGAAGGAGCGCTGCGGGCGCGACATCGCCACCTATGAAATCGACGCGGAAGAAGTCCCCGCAATGGTGCGCCTGATCCGCGAAACCGGTGCGGGCCTCGTGGTGAACCTCGCGCTGCCCTATCAGGATCTGCCGATCATGGACGCCTGCCTTGAGGCGGGCGTCGATTACCTCGACACCGCGAACTACGAGCCCAAGGACGAGGCCAAGTTCGAATACAAGTGGCAGTGGGCCTATCAGGAGCGTTACAAGGACGCCGGCCTGATGGCGCTGCTGGGCAGCGGCTTCGATCCGGGTGTCACCTCGGTCTTCACCATGTGGCTCAAGAAGCACAAGCTCAAGACCATCCGCCAGCTCGACATTCTCGACTGCAACGGCGGCGACCACGGCCAGCATTTCGCCACCAACTTCAACCCGGAAATCAACATCCGCGAAGTGACCGCCCCCGCGCGTCACTGGGAGAACGGCGAGTGGGTCGAGACCCCTGCCATGTCCACCAAGGTCGGCTTCGACTTCGAAGCGGTCGGGCCGAAGAATATGTACCTGATGTATCACGAGGAGCTGGAAAGCCTCGCCAAGTTCGTCCCCGAGCTTGAGCGCGCGCGCTTCTGGATGACCTTCGGCGATCAGTACATCACCCACCTCACCGTGCTCCAGAACGTCGGCATGACCTCGATTGAGCCGGTGAAGTATCAGGGCCGCGAGATCATCCCGCTGCAATTCCTTGCCGCCGTGCTCCCCAAGCCCGAAACGCTGGGCGAGACCACCAAGGGCAACACCAATATCGGCGTGATCGCGACCGGTGAAGCGCTCGACGGATCGGGCGAGAAGACGTTCTACATCAAGAACATCTGCTCGCACGAAGCCGCCTATGAGGAAACCGGCAATCAGGCGGTCAGCTACACCACCGGGGTGCCCGCGATGATCGGCGCGGCGATGATGGTCGAGGGGCATTGGCGGGGCGAGGGCGTGTTCAACATCGAACAGCTCGATCCCGATCCCTTCATGGCGATGCTGAACGCGCATGGCCTGCCGTGGACGGTCGAGGAACTGGACGGGCCGGTCAGCTTCTGATGGGCGGCACCCCGGCCATTCTCCCGATTGCCCTGCTGGCGGCCTCGGCGCTGATCATGAACGTCGCGTGGTACTGGCATCTCAAGCATCCCTCATGGGGGATGCTGGCGGCAATCGGAGCGGCCTGGGGTATCGCGCTGTTCGAATATACGCTGGCGGTTCCGGCCAACCGCATCGGCATCGCGCACTATTCCCTCGCCGAGTTGAAGACCATTCAGGAGGTCTTATCTCTCGGCGCATTCGTGCTGGTGGCTTGGGCGCTGTTCGGACAGACGCCGGGCCCGAGCCAGCTTCTTGGTTTCGCGCTCATTGCAGGAGGCGCATTCATGATCTTCAAGAGCCCGCTCGGCTGATGCAGACCAAAGCCGGTGATCCGGGCGCCTTTGCCCATTTCGATCTGTCGCGCGTCGATAGCCCTGCTTTCGTGGTCGATGCCGCGAAGCTGCGCGCCAATTGCCGGACGCTGGCCGCCGTGCGCGATGCCGCTGCGGCCGATGGCGCAGACATCAAGGTGTTCTGCGCGCTGAAGGCGTTCTCGATGTGGTCGGCTGCGCCCATCATCGGGGAATATCTCGACGGCGTCTCCACCAGCGGCCTGTGGGAAGCGCGGCTGGCCTCCGAGTTCTACGACGGCGAGATCGCGACCTACTCCGCCGCCTTCAAGCCTGAAGAGCTGGAGGAGATCTGCCGCCTCTCCGACCACGTGATTTTCAACTCGCCCTATCAGCTGCAACGCGCGCGGTTGATTCTGGAGCAGGCCGCCGCCAACGGCGCGCCGGTCAGCGTGGGCCTGCGCATCAACCCGCAGGTGCCCACCGGCGAGGTCGCCAAGTATGACCCCAGCGCCCCCGGATCGCGCCTCGGCTTCCCGCTCGACCAGCTGACCGAGGAGCACATGGAGGGGGTGGAGGGCATCCACTTCCACAACCTGTGCGAACAGGATTTCGAGCCTTTGAAAGCCACCTGGGACCGGGTGTTCGACGTGATCGAGCCCTACTTCGATCAATTGAAGTGGATCAACATGGGCGGCGGCCACCACATCACCCGCGCCGATTACCAGCGTGATGAACTGGTCGAATTCCTGCGCGATGCGGCCGAGGACACCGGCTGCCAGATCATCCTTGAACCGGGCGAGGCTGTGGCATTGGATGCCGGGATTCTCGTCGGCACGCTGCTCGACACCCATTTCAACGAGATGCCGGTCGGGATCACCGACATCAGCGCCACCTGCCATATGCCCGATGTGCTTGAGGCACCCTATCGCCCGGCGATGCTGGGTGAGCTGACCGATCCCGACCTCATCCCGATACGCCTTGGCGGCCCCTCCTGCCTCGCGGGCGATGTGATCGGCGATTACTGCCTGCCTGTCGCCGCCGAGCCGGGCGCGCGCTTCGCGTTTCTCGATCAGGCGCATTATTCGATGGTCAAGACCAACACCTTCAACGGGGTGGCTCTCCCGTCGATCTGGATGTGGGATTCAGAGACCGACGCGCTCGATTGCATCAAGCGGTTCGATTACGCCGATTTCCGCGACCGGCTGAGCTGAGGCGATGGACTGGCTGCGCAGGCTGCTGGGCAAGGGCAGTGCGCCCGCCCCGGCCGCGCCTCCGCCGCCGCTTCCGGTGTTCGACCCGGCGACCGCACCCTCGCAGGCGTTTGCGCAGCCCCATTTCCGCTTCTTCCCCGGTGCCTATACGCTTGGCGCGGAGGGAGAGGACGTGTTCCGCCGCGAGATTGGGCCGTGCCATGCCTGCGGGATGCGCGACATTCACGCCTTTACGGGCGTCATCTACACCGCACGGCAGGATCAGCCCACGGCCTGTGCGCAATGCATCGCCGATGGCGGGCTGGCGAAGTTCCTGAACGAGGCACATTTCAGCCTTCACGACGCAGAGGTTGAAGCGCTCGACTGGCGCGACCCGCTGGTCGCCGAAGTGCAGCAGCGCACCCCCGGCTTTGCCACCTTCAATCCCTTCGCATGGCCCGTGCATGATGGCCTGCCAATGGCCTTCATGGGCTATGGCGACGAGGAGCGCTGGAAATACGTGCCCCAGGCGCTTGCCGCGATGCGTGCGGCGAACGAGGGGGAGGACTGCTTTCCCTGCGCCAATATCCTGCTGTTCCGGCAGGTCGAAGGCGAGGTCTGGCGCGCGGTGTTCGACCCGGATTAGAGGTCGACCGGCGACTGCGGCCCCGGTTCGATCACCCGCCCGCGCTCATTCTGGTTGATCGCCAGCGCCAGCCCCGCCAGCGCGCCGAACTGGCGCTGGGCGCGGGCGGCGTTTTCGCGGTCGGCGGCGGGGTTCATGCCTCCGCTTTCGAACAGGTTGCCCGCCTCGACCGCAATCACCACCTCGCCCTTGCTGAACAGGGCGCGCAGCTCCTGCGCCTCGAAGGCGTCTTCCAGCCTCAAGAGGTGCTCGACATAGGAAGGATGCACCAGCACCCGCGCCTCGACCCTGTCATCGGAATAGAGCGCGAAGCTTTCTTCGAAGGTCGGGTGCACCTGATCGACCCGGTCAAGACGGTGGCCATCGAAACTGACATGATCGCTCGCCCCGCCGAGCCCCAGCCACTTGCGATGCTTGCCAGCGCGTTCGAGCAGGGTGGTCGAGTGGAACTTGCGGCCAAAGCCCATGTGGATCACCGGCCCGCGAAACACCGTCACCCAGCGCCGGTTCTTGCCCGATCCGCGCTGGTCTTCGAGATGGGCTTCATAGAGGTTGAAGGCGTGACCCTCGAGGGTGCCGAACCAGCGATCCTCGAAGCTTGACCTGTCAAAGCCGGGGATGAGGCCATAGGTGAGCGCCGCCTCGAACTCGCTGCCGGGCTCGACCTCGGCGGAATAGGATACGCCGAAGCTCTGCGCGATGGCGCTGTTGATGCCGACCTTGATGGCATGGGTGGCGGCGGAAATCGGGCGGTATCCCCACCATGCGGCAAGGCCGATCCCGCCAAAGGTCGCGATCGGCGCAAAGGCGGTGCGCGCCGCCGGGCTGAACCACAGGAAGGCAAGCAGCGGCATCAGGATCACCGCGCCCCACACCCAGCGACCGGTCGCCTGCTTCTTTGCGCCCTCGCGCATGGTATTCTGCTGGGCGAGCCAGGCCTCCAGCCCGCTCCCCATGACCCCGTCAATATCGCTGCGCATTGCCTCTCCCGCGCGATTCTTTAACCAGTGTCAGCACAATTAGGCGGGTGAGGTAAAGGGGATCGATATGAATTTCGTTTGGATTGCTGGTCTTGTGGTGGTCGGCCTGCTGGTTGTGGTGGTGGGCATCTATAACCGTCTGGTAGGCCTGAGGCAGAGCGTGCGGCAGGGTGTCGCCGACATTGATGCACAGCTGCGCCAGCGGCATGACCTGATCCCCAATCTGGTCGAGACGGTGAAAGGCTATGCCGGCCACGAATCGGCGACGCTCGAAGCGGTGATCGCGGCGCGCAATGCGGCGGCGAGCGGCGCACCATCGTCGGGGAGCGAGCAGCAGCTGAAATCGGCAATCGGCAATCTGCTGGCGCTGGGCGAGGCCTATCCTGACCTCAAGGCCTCGGCCAACTTCCAGTCGCTCCAGAGCGAGCTTGCCGATGTCGAGGACAAGCTCGCTGCCGCCCGCCGCGCGCTGAATGCCGCCGTCGCCCAGTTCAATGCCGCGCGCGAATCCTTCCCGGCGGTGCTGTTTGCCAATGCGCTCGGATTCGCCGAGGCCGATTTCCACCGGCTTGACGCAAGCGAGCAGGGCACGGTCGATCAGGTGCCCCGGATCGGGTTCTGACAGCGGCGCGGATTGCCGCGAAAACCGGCGGATTTCCGTCATATTCCAGTCGTGAATGTGGGGGTGTCTTCAAAAAGCAACATTCCGGCCCGCGGGCGCGCATTTTTCGTTTGCATTCCCCCCCCAAAGCCCTATCTGCGCGCTTCCGCTGCCCCAAGGGGACTTCCAAACCGCAAGGCAGCTTGTCGTTTTATGGTTCAACAGAGCCGTTTTGGGGGTCCCTTGAGTTGCACATCTATCCTGACGCACTGGCTGTAGTTCGCGACCTCCGTCCGGACGAACCCGTTATCCTCAACCGCCCGCACGCCGCGCGGCGCGCCGCTCGTTTCTTCGTCGAGAAGTTTCCGGGCAAGGTGCTCTATGCGGTCAAGGCCAATCCCGCGCCCGATCTGATCCAGATCCTGTGGGACGCCGGTGTCACCCATTTCGATGTTGCCTCGATCACCGAGGTGCGGCTGGTGCGTGGCATTCTGCCCGACGCGGTGCTGTGCTTCATGCATCCGGTGAAGACCCCGGCGGCGATCCGTGAGGCTTACATCGAGCATGGTGTGCGCACCTTCAGCCTCGATTCCGCCGAGGAACTGGAAAAGATCATCGACGCCTGCCGCGGTGACGATGGCGAAGCCCCGCGCGACCTGCGTCTGTGCGTGCGCCTGCGCGTCTCCTCTGAATATTCCGAGCTCTCGCTCGCCAGCAAGTTCGGCTGCGACCTGATCGAAGCGCCCCAGCTGCTCCAGCAGGCCCGCCAGCATTGCGACTGGCTGGGCGTGTGCTTCCATGTCGGCAGCCAGGCGATGACCCCGTTCGCCTTCGTGCAGGCGCTCGACCGCACCCGTGCGGCGATTGCCGAGGCGTCGGTGGTGGTCGACATGATCGACGTCGGCGGGGGCTTCCCGAGCGCCTATCCGGGCCTCGAACCGCCGCCGATGGAAGATTACTTCGCGATCATCGCCAAGCACTTCGAAGCGCTGCCGGTCGCCTACAACGCCGAGCTGTGGTGCGAACCCGGCCGCGCGCTGTCGGCCGAGTATTCCTCGATGATCGTGCAGGTGAACAAGCGCCGCGGCGAGGAACTCTACATCAATGATGGCGCCTATGGCGCGCTCTACGATGCCGCCCACGTCGCGTGGCGGTTCCCGGTCAAGGCGCTGGAAAGCGACCTGATCGAGGAGGACGAGGACTTCGCCTTCTACGGGCCGACCTGTGACGACGCCGATTACATGAAGGGCCCGTTCCGGCTCCCGGCTGACATTCAGGCGGGCGACTATATCGAGATCGGGATGCTCGGCGCTTACGGCGCAGCGATGAAGACCGGCTTCAACGGCTATGGCAATGCGGTGGCTGTCACCGTGCAGGACGAGCCGATGATGAGCCTGTTCAACGGCACCCGCGTGCGCGAAGCGACCGACAACGTGGTGAGCTTGCGCTAGAACCTTGTCTTGGCCCCGCGCTGCCTGCAAACAGGCACGCGCGGGGCCATCACGCCCCACCGGGGGCGCTTTTGTTCAAGAACATTGTCGGAAAGCTGCTGGGCCGCAAGCAGCCTGAACCCGAGAGCCGGATCGCCTATCTGCTGGGCCTCTACCACCAGTGGGTTGAAGGCAAGGAACAGGCGTGGGACGGGCTCGACAAGGCCGGGCTGATCGAACGCCAGATCGCCGAGGGCGATGCCCCGATGGCGACGATGAACCTTGCCGGGCACGTCCGCAATTATGTCGAACTGGCCAAGCTTTACTGGGGGCAGGGCGACATCGCGCAAGCGCGCCACTACCTCGGCAAGGCGGTCGATCGGCACGAACGCATGGTCGATTATTGCGCGGTGCGCGGGCCTGTCTGGCCGAATGAGTATTCGGACGAATCCGATGTGCGCATTGCCGCCTATCTGCTCGGCCGGCCGCTCACCCGAGTCCCGCGTCATCCGCGCGAGGAGCCGGATCGCTACCCCTCGTTCAAGGCCATCCTGCTCGATGCCATCGCCGATGACGCACCGCTCGACATGGCGCGCTGGCAGGACTGGGAGGACAGCACGGTCAGAAACCGCTGGCCCAAGTTCCAGGTCGCCGAGGCGCAGTTCTACCGCCGCGCGCTGATCGGCGAGTTTGCGAGCGGGGCAGCCCTGCTCGCCGCGCATGAGGCCTTGTGGAAGTCGAAGGCGGGCAAGACGTTCGAGCGCGGGTGGTTCGATGGATATGACGACAATGATCTCATCATCGACACGCTGTTTGCGGCGGTGCTGAAGCGGATCGGGTGGGAAGGGCGCTATCGCCATTCGTGGCCCGAGACCCTGCCTTACCTATCCGTGCCAGAAACCGCGCGCGAGCCCGATCGCTTCATCACGCTCGCCGCTGCGCCGCTGCCTGCGCCATCGGGCGAGACCGGCATCATCGCCGATCCGCAGGCGGCGCGGCGCTTTCTCGACCATCATCTTGCCAGCCAGACCGATGACGAGGGCCAGCCCTTCTCCGCCGCGCGTCCGGCCAAGGAGGCGGGCAAGGTCGCCGCTGCGCTGAAAGCGCTGGGCTGGGTGCGTGATCCCGCCGCGCTCGATCTGATGCGCGCCTACCGGATGGACCACGTGCTGACCCGCCGCTCGCACCTGTCGCTGTGCGATCCGGTGGCCCGCGCCGTTACCCTCAAGGGCTGGAACGATGCGATGCGGCAGGATTTCGGCCTGCACCCCGATCTGATCGCCATCGCCGAAAGCGAGGAGCGCGCCGATTACGCTGACCCGCAAGGCCTGTGGTATGTGCTGTGGGTGAAGGATCGCAAGGTCTACGCCGCCGACCGCGAGCAGTGGCACGATCCCAAGCTGGCGACCGCAGACGCGCGGCCCGGGCTGACGATGTGGCCGAACTATGTGAGCTTCGTTGCCTGGTGGGTGTCGGGCGACTGACCCCACGAAAAACGGCGCGGGAATTGCTCCCCGCGCCGCCAATTCTTGCGCCAGTCGCCTGGGCTCAGAAGACTTCGAACAGCCCTGCCGCGCCCATGCCGCCGCCCACGCACATGGTGACGACGACATACTTGGCGCCGCGGCGCTTGCCTTCGATCAGCGCGTGGCCGGTGCAGCGCGCGCCGGTCATGCCGTAGGGGTGGCCGATCGAGATCGAGCCGCCGTTGACGTTGAGGATGTCGTTATCGATCCCCAGCTGGTCGCGGCAGTAGAGCACCTGCACGGCAAAAGCCTCGTTCAGTTCCCACAGGCCGATGTCGTCCATCTTGAGGCCGGTCTGCTTCAGCAGCTTGGGGATCGCGAAGACCGGGCCGATGCCCATTTCGTCAGGCTCGGTGCCCGCAACCGCCATGCCGACATAGCGGCCGAGCGGCTGGAGACCCTTCTGTTCGGCCAGCTTGGCTTCCATCAGTACAGATGCCGACGAACCGTCCGACAGCTGCGAGGCGTTGCCTGCGGTGATGTTCATGCCCGGGCCCATCACCGGATTGAGGCTCTGGAGGCCTTCAAGGGTGGTTTCGGGGCGGTTGCCTTCATCCTTGGTGAGGGTGAATTCGACCTGGCTGACTTCCTTCGTCTCCTTGTCGACCACGTTCATGGTGGTGGTGACGGGGACGATTTCATCGTCAAACTTGCCGGCGGCCTGCGCGGCGGCGGTGCGCATCTGCGACTGGTAGGCGTATTCGTCCTGCGCCTCGCGGCTGATGTTGTAGCGCTTGGCGACGGTCTCGGCGGTGCCGAGCATCGGCATATAGACGTCCTTGTGCATCGCGATCAGCGAGCGGTCGGGCGAGACCCGCATTTCGGGGGTCTGCACCATCGAGATCGAGTCCTGACCGCCGCCGACGACGATATCCATGTTATCGACGATGATCTGCTTGGCGGCGGTGGCAATCGCCATCAGGCCGGACGAGCACTGGCGGTCGATGGTCTGGGCCGAAACGCCCACCGGGCAACCGGCGCGCAGCGCGACCTGACGGCCGATATTGCCGGCCTGCGTGCCCTGCGTGAGAACCGCGCCCCACACGACATCGTCGATCGCGCCGGCTTCGATCCCGGCACGCTCGATGGCCGGAGCCAGCGACAGCGCACCGAGGGTGGCGCCGGGGGTGGCGTTGAAAGCGCCCTTGTAGGCACGGCCAATCGGCGTGCGGGCGGTGGAGACGATAACGGCGTCACGTGCCATGATTGGGGTTATCCTTGTTCGAATAGCCCCTCCCCTTGAGGGGAGGGGTTGGGGTGGGGGTTATCGGGCGGAGAGCAGAAGTCGCGTCCCCACCCCCGGCCCCTCCCCTCAAGGGGAGGGGGGGTATGTCGGCGATCAGCAGAAGTAGAGCGTCATCCACTCGCAGATCAGGGCGGGCTTATCCTCGCCTTCGATCTCGATGGTGATCTCGACGGTCTGCTGCCACTGGCCGGGGCGCTTTTCGGCCATTTCGAGCAGCTTCCACACGCCGCGGATGCGCTTGCCCGAGCGGACGGGGGCGATGAAGCGGGTCTTGTTGCCGCCGTAGTTGACGGCCATCTTGATCCCGTCGACGCGCGGCATATCGGAATTCGCGCTGAGGTAGGGGATCATCGACAAGGTCAGGAAGCCATGGGCAATCGTGCCGCCGAACGGCGTCATCTTGGCCATTTCCTCGTTGACGTGGATGAACTGGTGGTCACCGGTGGCTTCGGCGAACTGGTTGATGCGCTTCTGGCTCATCTCGACCCATTCGCTGGTGGCGAAATGTTCACCGACCTTGGCGGCAATCTCTGCGGGGTTCATCGGGCTTCCTCCTCGTGTTTCGCGGCGGGATCCCGTGCCCGCAGCGCGCGTGTCGGCAGGCTTCATGGCGCAACACTCCGGGATGCGCAACGCCCGCTTCTATGCCGCTACGGCACCGCGCATTGTGCCTGCGATGGCAGCCTTGCGCGAGGCGCTGCGGGCGAGGGTCGTGCGGGCCGAATCGATCCGCAGGCAATAGGAGTTGAGGCCGATCTGGAGGCCCACCAGCATCAGCATCACCGGCTGATAGGCGATTCCCTGGAAGGTCGCGCCGACCAGATAGATCAGCGTGCTCATCTGCAGAGCCGCAGCAAAGGGCGCGATCCAGCGCTCCGCCTCGTCGGTGTTCTTGCGCCAGCGGCGCTGGATGCGCTCCATCTGCCACAGGCCGATGGCATGGAGGGTCACCCACAGGATCAGCCCCGGCCAGCCCTGCTCGCCCAGCATTTCGAAGAACGAGGAGTGATAGGCGCGGCCCTTGTCCTCGACCGGCTGATAGGTGACGGTGGTGGTGTTCCCGTCGGTTTCCTTGACCGGCATCACGTAATTGAACTTGTTGCCGCGGAAGGCATCGAACCCGCCGCCGAGCGGCTTTTGCGCGACATATTCGATTGTCCATTGCCACACCGCCACGCGGGTCGAGGCGCTTTCGTCACCGCTCGGCTGGGCGAGGGTCGCCATGCGCTCGTAATAGGATTGCGGCAGGAAGGGCAGGGCAGTCAGCCCGAGCACCGCTGCGCCCGCGACGAACAGGATGCGCCGCTGGGTATAGCGCAGCATCAGCCCGGCCAGCGCGGCGATGCATAGCAGGCCCGTGCGCGCCTCGGTGCCGATGGGCACCAGCAGGCAGGCAAAGGTGAGGCACACCGCAAAGCCTGTCACCAGCCAGTGCGGGCGGAAGATCGTGCCGTGCTTCACAAACCACCACAGCATCGGGATCAGCCCGATCGCGACCGTGGCGAGGGTCGAGCTTTCGTAGATCCCGCTGTTGTCGTTCACGAAGAACTTGAGGTTCTGATAGCCCCCGCCGCCCAGGATCGTCTTCATCCCCGTGCCGATCACAATGGTCGCGACCGACAGCAGCAGCACCAGCGCCAGCCCCTCGATCCGCGCGCGGGTGGTGAGGGTTAGGGGGAGGAAGATCGCAAACAGCAGCGCCTTCCACACCCAGTCCCACTTGGTCTGGGCATCGAGCGGGAAATCGGCATGGCCCGTCGTCCAGAAGCAGTAGCCGAGCAGCGCCAGCATCAGCCCCTGCCGCAGCGTGAAGCGCCCGCCTTCCTTGCGATCAAGCACCAGCCACCCGCCAAACGCCGCCGCAAAGGCGATCAGCGAGACCGGCAGGCTGGCGATGATCGAATAGCCGATGCGCTGGGGGGCAAGGATGTCGATATAGACATAGAGCAGCACCCACAGGAACGGGCGCCTGAGGCCGAGCAGCAGCACATAGCCGATAAAGGCGAGGAAAATGAGGTCGAGCATCAGCGGGCAGGCTCGTCAGGCCCGGCCTCGGCGCCCCGGCCGGTGCGCGCCCGCCGCGCGGCGTTGCGTCCGGCAATGCTCACTGCCTCGCGGTTGCCATCGGTCTCGGACTTGATCTGCTCGATCAGCGGATCGCGGTCGAGCCCCTCGCGCAGCATCAGGCGCAGCAAGGCAATGGCCAGCAGGCCATGTCCAAGGGCGAGCGCGAAGTAATCGATCATCAGTCAGGGGCTTTCGGGCCGGTTTGGCTGCCTCGTTTACGCGCCCTGAGTTGACGCGGCGTTAAGCACGCCTGCGATAGAGCGTCGGGCCATGACCCGCGTCCTCCACGTTCTCGACCACTCGCTGCCGCTCCATTCGGGCTACACCTTTCGCACCCGCGCGATCCTGAAAGCGCAGGAGTGCCACGGGCTTGAGGTGCGCGGGATCACCGGGCAGCGCCACAATCTCGAAGCGCCTGGCGGCCCCTCGCCCGAGGCCGCCGATGGCCTCACCTTCCACCGCACCCCCGGCACGCCGTCCGGCCCGCCGCCTTTGCGCGAGCTGGGCGAGATCGAGGCGCTGACCGCGTCGATCCTGGCGCTCGCCGATGAATGGCGGCCCGACATCATCCACGCCCATTCGCCCGCCCTGTGCGGCGCGGCGGCAGAGCGTGCCGCGCGGGCGCTGGGCGTGCCCTTCGTCTATGAGATCCGCGCCTTCTGGGAGGATGCCGCGGTCGGCAATCTCACCGGCACGCAAGGCAATCTGAAATACCGCCTGACCCGCGCGCTCGAAACGCGGGTGGCCAAGGCCGCCGACGCGCTGTTTGCGATCTGCGACGGGCTGAGGCAGGATCTCGCAGCGCGCGGTATCCCAGCCGAGCGCATCCATGTCATGCGCAACGGGGTCGATCTCGACCTGTTCGGCGAGCCGGTGGCGCGGGACGAGGCACTGGCCGACGCGCTGGGCATTGCGCCGGGCGCTCCGGTGATCGGCTATATCGGCAGCTTCTATGCCTATGAGGGCGTCGATGATCTGATCGCAGCCATGCCGATCCTGCGCCAGTCACACCCCGAGGCGCGGCTGCTGCTGGTGGGCGCCGGGCCGATGGCGGACAGCTGGCGCGTCGCTGCCGCCGCGCTGCCCGAGCCCGAAGCCGTGATCTTCACCGGCCGCGTGCCCCATACCGAGGTCGAGCGCTATTACTCACTGGTCGACGTGCTCGCCTATCCGCGC
The DNA here is from genome assembly GCF_028621955.1 of Erythrobacter sp. BLCC-B19. Taxonomy (NCBI): domain Bacteria; kingdom Pseudomonadati; phylum Pseudomonadota; class Alphaproteobacteria; order Sphingomonadales; family Erythrobacteraceae; genus Erythrobacter; species Erythrobacter sp. BLCC-B19. The sequence continues at coordinate 3,265,496 of NZ_CP117516.1, read as the reverse complement.
AAGAGCCAGCGGTTGACCGATCTCGTCACGCCCTTGAAGCCGCTGGAGGCGATGGCGCAGCGCCGTCTGGTCGCTGCCTCTTCTGTCGGCGGGCACCGCGAGCTGATCGAGGATGGGGTGACCGGCACCCTGTTCGCCCCCGACGATCCCGCCGCCTGCGCCGCAGCGCTCGCGCGTTTGCTCGACAATCGGGGCGATTGGGAGGCGATGAAGGACCGCGCCGTCACCCATGTCCGCACCCGCCACGACTGGGCCACCAATGCGCGCGATTATCTGTCTGTTTACCATCTCTTGATAGCGCAGAGCGAGAGCGGCGCTGCGGGGCGCAAGGCCGCCACGTCAGGATGAGTTACGCATGAAAGCGCGTCGGCAAAACGACCAGTCCGAACCACGCAAGCGCCAGAGGCCGCGCAAAGCGCCAAAGCCATCGCTCGTAGCGCACGGCGCCTTTACGCCGCTGCTGGGGCTGTGGGGCGCGATGCTGGGCGGGCTCGTGGTGCTGGTTCTGCCGCCCACGCTGATCGCGCTGATCGAACAGCGCATCCCGGTCGGCGCCGCCGTGCCGTTGCAACCCGTGCTGGCGGGCATGGCTGCGCTCGTGCTCGGCTCGTTTGTCTTTCTGATGGCCGCAGCGGCGACCCGCCGCGCCCGGCGTCGGGACACTGTGCCGGTGGTGGCCAAGGCCGCGATGCGCGGCCTGCGACCGATCGACCCGGCGTTGGATCTCGGCACGCGCAGTCTCGATGATCCGATCGATCCGATGCCCTTTGCCACGCCCGCCTGGCGCGAAGCCGATCTTGATGTGCGCGCTGCACCTGAGCCAGAGCCGGAGCCGGAACCCGCGGCTGCGCCTGTTTCCGCCCCCGATCAGTCCGCGCCGCGCGCGCTCGATCTGACCGAATTCGCTGTCCTGCCCGGTCGCAATGCGGTGTGGGTCGAGGAACAGCCGGAGATCGCGCCCGAGCCTGAGCCCGAGACTGCGCCCGCGCCGGTTGCGGCCCATGCGCCTGTTACCGCGCTGCGCCCCACGCCGTCGGTGCCGGCCTCAGCCCCCGTGCCGCTGCCCGGCACCGCAGCGCTCGCCCGCCTGCGCGCTGTGCCGCCGAGCGAGCTGAGCCTGCCGCAGATGGTCGAACGCTTTGCAGGGGCGCTCCACGAACACCGTGTCAATCCGCAGGTGCGCGCGCTGTCGTCTGCGGAACTCGCGGCGCGGGAAGCGGCGCTGGCCGAAGCGCTGAAGGCGCTCGCCGCCCTGAGCGGCAATGATCCCGCCGCTCCCGCGAGCGACCCGCTGCGGGCGGCACTTGCCCAGCTGCAAGCGGGTCGCACCGGCACCCGCGGCGCTATCTGACGCGCGCATGAGGGCGCAAAAGCTGCAACCAACCGTGGCGGCGCGTGCATCATGCGCAATCTAACGATAGTTTGAATAGGTCTGCGAGAAATATTCCTTCGCGCGGAGCCCTTGCCAAACCCGCTTCCTGTCGGCATGAGGGGGCCGAAAACGGGGTTGGCGCTGATCTGCACAGGGCAGAGCCGCTCCGCGTGACCTGCCAAGAGGCGTGTTCCTGCGCATGAGTGATCATGCGAGCACAGGTTCGCGCCTGTCGGCATCTGACAGATCGGACTAACGCCATGGGTTACCCCTCCGCCCAGGGTCTCTATGACCCCGCCAACGAACACGACGCCTGCGGCGTCGGCATGGTTGCGCATATCAAGGGAGAGAAAAGCCACGCGATCATTTCGAGCGCGCTCGAGATTCTCGAAAAGCTCGATCATCGCGGCGCTGTGGGTGCCGATCCGCTGCTGGGCGATGGCGCGGGGATTCTGATCCAGATTCCCGATCCGCTGATTCGCCGTTGGGCGGATGCGCAGGGCCATGATCTGCCGCAGCCGGGCGACTATGCCGTGGGGATGTGCTTCCTGCCGCAGGACGCGGCCGCGCGCGATTTCGTCAAGGCGCGGATGGAGGCCTTCACCGCCAAGGAAGGCCAGTCCTTCATCGGCTGGCGCGAAGTGCCGACCACGCCCGAAGGCCTCGGCGCGGCGGTGATCGCCTCGATGCCGGTGATCGAGATGGCGGTAATCGCGCGTGGGCCGAACTGCGCCGATCAGGACGCTTTCGAGAGGAAGCTGCTGACCATCCGCAAGCAGGTGCAGAACCCGCTCGCGCAGCTCGCCGAAAAGCACGGCCTGCCTGGGGTGACCGAGACCTATATCCCCTCCTTCTCGACCCGCACCGTGGTCTACAAGGGGCTGCTGCTGGCGACGCAGGTCGGCTCTTTCTATGACGATCTGCGCGATCCAGCCTGCGTTTCGGCGCTGGGCCTCGTGCACCAGCGTTTCAGCACCAACACCTTCCCGAGCTGGCGCCTCGCCCACCCGTTCCGCTTCATCGCCCACAACGGCGAGATCAACACGGTGCGCGGCAACGTCAACTGGATGAACGCCCGCCGCCGCACGATGGAAAGCGAGCTGCTGGGGCCGGACCTCGACAAGATGTGGCCGATCATCCCGCATGGGCAATCGGACACGGCGTGCCTCGACAACGCCTTGGAACTGCTGATCGCGGGCGGATACAGCCTTGCCCACGCGATGATGATCCTCATCCCCGAGGCCTGGGCCGGCAACCCGCTGATGACGCCCGAGCGGCGCGCCTTCTACGAATATCACGCCGCGCTGATGGAGCCGTGGGACGGCCCGGCTTCGGTGTGCTTCACCGACGGCCGCCAGATCGGCGCGACGCTCGACCGCAACGGGCTGCGTCCGGCGCGCTTCTGTGTGACGAAGGACGACATCGTCTGCCTCGCTTCGGAAAGCGGCGTGCTGCCGTTTGCCGAAGCGGACATCGTGCGCAAGTGGCGGCTGCAGCCGGGCAAGATGCTGCTGATCGACCTCGAACAGGGCCGCATCATCGAGGATGACGAGCTCAAGGCCGATCTCGCCACGGCCGAGCCCTATGCCGAGTGGCTGCATCAGGCCCAATACAAGCTCGCCGACATCACCGACGTGGTGCCTGAATTGGCAGCAATCCCGGCGGAAGAGGGCACCTTGCTCCAGCGCCAGCAGGCTTTCGGCTACACGCAGGAAGACATCACCCGCTTCCTTGAGCCGATGGCGGTGGATGCGGACGATCCCATCGGTTCGATGGGCACGGATACGCCGATTGCGGTGCTCTCTGACCGCGCAAGACTGCTTTACGACTACTTCAAGCAGAACTTTGCGCAGGTCACCAACCCGCCGATCGACCCGATCCGCGAGGAACTGGTGATGAGCCTCACCAGCATGATCGGCCCGCGCCCGAACCTTCTCGGCCGCGATGCGGGGACGCACAAGCGCCTCGAGGTCGATCAGCCGATCCTGACGAACGAGGATCTCGCCAAGATCCGCTCGGTGGAAGAGGCGCTCGACGGCGCGTTCCGCTGCGCCACCATCGACATCACATGGGATGCCAAGAGCGGGGCCGAAGGCCTTGAAATGGCCCTGAAAGAAATGTGCTGGGCCGCGACCGAGGCGGTGCTGCAGGACCACAACATCCTCGTCCTGAGCGATCGCGGCCAGAGCGAGGGGCGCGTGCCGATGCCCGCGCTGCTCGCGACGGCGGCGGTGCATCACCACCTCGTTCGCCAAGGCCTGCGGATGCAGACCGGCCTCGTGGTCGAAACCGGCGAAGCGCGCGAGGTGCATCACTTCTGCGTGCTGGCGGGCTATGGCGCCGAGGCGATCAACCCCTATCTCGCCTTCGAGACGCTGGAAGCCCTGCGTGCCAAGCGGCACCCCGATCTGCCCGCCACCAAGGTGCAGCAGAACTTCATCAAGGCGATCGGCAAGGGCATCCGCAAGGTCATGTCCAAGATGGGCATCTCGACCTACCAGTCGTACTGCGGCGCGCAAATCTTCGACGCGGTGGGGCTGTCGAGCGCCTTCGTCGAGAAGTACTTCACCGGCACTGCCACCACCATCGAAGGTATCGGCCTTGCCGAAGTCGCCGAGGAAGCGCTGCGCCGCCACGGGCAGGCCTATGGCGACAACCCGCTCTATGACGGGATGCTCGATGTCGGCGGGATCTACCAGTACCGCCTGCGCGGCGAGGAGCACGCCTGGACGCCGCAGAACGTCGCGCAGCTCCAGCACGCGGTGCGCGGCAATGATTCCAAGAATTACGAGGAATTCGCCAAGTCGATCAACGAGCAGTCCGAACGGCTGCTGACCATCCGCGGGTTGCTCGAATTCAAGAAGGCCGACAAGCCGATCCCGCTCGACGAGGTGGAACCCGCGAGCGAGATCGTGAAGCGGTTCTCGACCGGCGCGATGAGCCTCGGCTCGATCAGCCACGAAGCGCACTCGACCATGGCGATCGCGATGAACCGCATCGGCGGGCGCTCGAACACGGGCGAGGGCGGGGAAGAGCCGTTCCGCTTCAAGCCGCTCGCCAATGGCGATTCGATGCGCAGCCGGATCAAGCAGGTCGCGTCCGGGCGGTTCGGCGTCACCACCGAATATCTCGTCAATTCGGACGACATCCAGATCAAGATGGCGCAGGGCGCCAAGCCCGGCGAGGGCGGGCAGCTTCCGGGGCACAAGGTCGACAAGCGCATCGGGGCGGTGCGGCACTCGACCCCGGGTGTGGGCCTGATCTCGCCGCCGCCGCACCACGACATCTATTCGATCGAAGACCTCGCGCAGCTCATTCACGATCTCAAGAACGTGAACCCGGTCGCGCGTATCTCCGTGAAGCTGGTGTCCGAAGTTGGCGTCGGCACGGTTGCGGCGGGCGTCTCCAAGGCGCGCGCGGATCACGTGACGATTGCGGGCTATGACGGGGGCACGGGCGCTTCGCCGCTGACTTCGCTGACCCACGCGGGCTCGCCGTGGGAGATCGGCCTTGCCGAGACCCAGCAAACGCTGCTGCTCAACGATCTGCGCCAGCGGATCGCGGTGCAGGTCGATGGCGGCCTGCGCACCGGGCGCGACGTTGCCATTGGCGCGCTGCTCGGCGCGGACGAGTTCGGCTTTGCCACCGCGCCGCTGATTGCGGCGGGGTGCATCATGATGCGCAAGTGCCACCTCAACACCTGCCCCGTCGGCGTCGCCACGCAAGACCCGGTGCTGCGCGCGCGCTTCACTGGCCAGCCGGAACACGTGGTCAACTACATGTTCTTCGTCGCCGAGGAACTGCGGGCGATCATGGCCGAGCTGGGCTTCCGCACCGTCGCCGAAATGGTCGGCCGGGTCGACCGGCTCGACACCCGCCGGATGGAGCGCCACTGGAAGGCGCGCGGGATCGACCTGTCGCGCATCCTCCACCAGGTGCCGCTCAAGGAAGGCGCTTCGCTGCGCCAGATCGGCGAACAGGATCACGGCCTCGAGGGCGCACTCGACAACAAGCTGATCGCCGATTGCCGCACCGCCATCGACACCAAGGCGCCGGTGCAGCTCGAATATGCCGTGCGCAACGTCAACCGCACGGTCGGCGCGATGCTCTCGGGCGAGGTTGCCAAGGCCCACGGGCATGAAGGCCTGCCGACCGACACGATCCGCATCAACCTGACGGGCGTGGCCGGGCAGAGCTTCGGCGCGTGGCTGGCCCATGGGGTGACGCTCGATCTGGTCGGCGATGCCAATGACTATGTCGGCAAGGGGCTCTCGGGCGGGCGCATCATCGTGCGCCAGCCGGCAGAGGCTCCCCGCGCGTCGAACGAGAACATCATCGTCGGCAACACGGTGATGTACGGCGCGATTGCGGGCGAGGCCTTTTTCAATGGCGTCGCGGGCGAGCGCTTCGCGGTGCGGAACTCGGGCGCCATCGCGGTGGTCGAAGGCACCGGGGATCACGGCTGCGAATACATGACCGGCGGCGTCGTCGTCGTGCTCGGCAAGACCGGGCGCAACTTCGCGGCGGGCATGAGCGGCGGGGTCGCCTATGTCTATGATCCGGACGGCGCTTTCGAGAAGCTCGTGAACCACGCGCAGGTTGATCTGCTGCCGATTTCGGCCGCGCCGGATGCGGACGAGGGCACGGGCCGCCCGTCGCAGCGTCCGCGCTCGGTCCACGATTTCGGCATGGGCGATATGCTGCGCCACGATGCCGAGCGGCTGCGCATCCTTGTCGAGCGGCACCAGCTCCACACCGGCTCCAAGCTGGCGGGCGCGCTGCTCGCCGATTGGGACGAGGCGCTGGGCAAGTTCGTCAAGGTGATGCCGCGCGACTATGCGGCGGCGCTGAAGAAGCTCGAAGCCGAGCGGCACGAGGCAGCAAGCGTCGCGGCGGAGTGAACAGGCTGTCCCTCGTCATTGCGAGCCGAAGGCGAAGCAATCCATCGACCGGGGGCATGAGTTGAGAATAACGGGTCATGGATTGCCGCCCCCGATAGTTTTGGGCCTGCGGCTCCTCGCAATGACGATTTGATTGAAGGTAGAAAGCAGTGGGCAAGGAAACCGGATTTCTCGAGCTGGATCGCCGCGAGCGGGATTATCTCGACCCGAAAGAGCGCCTGAAGAATTACCGCGAATTCGTCATCCAGCCGGATGATGCGACGCTGACGGGGCAGGCCTCGCGCTGCATGAATTGCGGCATTCCCTACTGCCACAACGGCTGTCCGGTGAACAACATGATCCCGGACTGGAACCACCTCGTCTACGAGGCGGACTGGAAGCGCGCGCTCGCCAACCTCCATTCCACCAACAACTTCCCTGAGTTCACCGGACGCATCTGCCCCGCGCCGTGCGAGGCGGCGTGCACGCTCAACATCATCGACCAGCCGGTCACGATCAAGTCGATCGAATGCGCGATCGTCGACCGCGGGTGGAAGGAAGGCTGGATCACGCCGCAGGTGCCCGCGACCAAGACCGGCAAGTCGGTCGCCATCGTCGGCTCCGGCCCTGCAGGTCTCGCCTGCGCGCAGCAGTTGGCACGGGCGGGCCACTCGGTGACGGTGTTCGAGAAAAGCGACCGCGTCGGCGGCCTGCTGCGCTACGGCATTCCCGACTTCAAGATGGAAAAGCACCTCATCAACCGCCGCTGCGTGCAGATGGAAGCGGAAGGGGTGACGTTCAAAACCTCCAAGGAAGTCGGCGTCGACATCTCCTTCGCCAGCCTCAAGGAGAATTTCGATGCGGTGGTGCTGGCAGGCGGCGCGGAAGATGCGCGCTCGCTTCAGATCCCCGGCGCTGAAATGCCCGGCGTGCGGCTCGCGATGGAGTTCCTCACCCAGCAGAACAAGCGCGTCGCGGGTGACGATGAACTGCGCGCCGCCCCGCGCGGCAGCCTCACCGCGACCGGCAAGCACGTTGTGGTGCTCGGCGGCGGCGACACCGGATCGGACTGCGTGGGCACTTCGAACCGGCAGGGCGCGCTGAGCGTTACCCAGCTCGAAATCATGCCCAAGCCGCCCGAAAAGGAAGACAAGGCGCTGACCTGGCCCGATTGGCCGATGAAGCTGCGCACCTCCTCCAGCCACCAGGAAGGCGTGGAGCGTGATTGGGCGGTGCTCGCCAAGCGCGTGATCGGCGATGGCGAGAAGGTCACCGGGCTCGAATGTGTGCGGGTCGAGTGGAAAGACCGGCAGATGCAGGAAATCGCGGGCAGCGAGTTCACCATCCCCGCCGATCTGATCCTGCTCGCCATGGGCTTTGTCGGGCCGAAGAAGGCCGGGCTGCTCGAACAGGCAGGCGTCACGCTCGATGCGCGCGGCAATGTCGCGGCGGACACGCAGGGCTATGCCACCAGCGAGCCGAATGTGTTCGCCTGCGGCGATATGCGGCGCGGGCAGAGCCTCGTCGTCTGGGCGATCCGCGAAGGCCGTCAGGCCGCGCGGGCGGTGGACGAAGCGCTGATGGGGGTATCGGAGCTGCCGCGCTGACCATTGGTCTGTTTGCCCTTGCCGCCCTTGCCGAGATCGCGGGGTGCTTTGCCTTCTGGACGTGGGCAAGGGCCGACAAGTCGGCGCTGTGGCTGGTGCCCGGCGCGCTGAGTCTTGCGCTGTTCGCGTTCCTCCTCACCCGCATCGACTCCGCCTTCGCAGGGCGTGCCTTTGCGGCCTATGGCGGGGTCTACATCACCGCGAGCCTTGGCTGGATGTGGGCGGTCGAGGGCGCGCGGCCTGATCGCTGGGATGTGATCGGCGGGGCGGTGTGCCTTGCGGGCGCGGCGCTGATCCTGTGGGGGCCGCGCGGGGGGTAACTGGTCCGGTTCAGACCGTCGTGGGGGATGGGCTGGCCGGGTCGATTGGCTGGGGCCTGCTGTCCTTGTAGGTGATCCTCGTCGCCCAGGTGCCCGTGGTCGGCTTGCCTGCCTCGTCGAGGGCAGGCGAAAACAGGGCAAAGCGCCGCATCGCGTCGCAGGCGGCATGATCGAGCACGGTGAATCCGCTGGACGTTACGATGGCGCAATCCGTGACCTTGCCCGCCGGATCGACTGTCGCGCGCACCATGACGGTGGCCTGCTGCCCGGCATTCAGCACGCCTTTCGGGTAGTTTTGCTGGATCTGGCCTGCCCACACGGTGATGTCCTTGGGCACCGGGTCGCGCGCCTTGGATGCCGGTGCATCGGCGGATTGCTGCTCGGCCGATGACTCACGCGCCTGGGCGAATCCACCCGCTGCCGCGAAAAGCGCCAATCCTGCCGCCAGCGCCTGCCGACTGGCCTTCAATCCCCAATGTCTGGTGATGCGGCGGCCCATGATATTCTTCCTCAATCAAACCCGACGAAGCGCGCCGCCTCATCGACACTCCGGCGGGTGATCTTTACCGGGTTCGCCGGAAAGTCCGGATCGGGCCAGCCCAGCGCGACCGCCTTCATGATCACCTGATCGTCCGGAATCCCGGCGTGTTCGCGCACCACCGGGGATTGCATGATCCCTTGCGAGTTGATCACGCAGCCCAGCCCCTTGCTCCAGGCCGCATTGACCAGCGCGGTCGTCACCGCGCCGCAATCGAACACGGTGTCGTCGGCATCGGCGAGTTCCTTGTCATAGGTGACGATCACGCAGACCGGCGCGTCGAACTGGCGGAAGCCGCGCAGCACCCAGTCCTGCCGCGCTGCCTTGTCGTCGCGGGCGATGCCCATGGCTTCGAACAGCTGGATCGCGCACCCCACCTGCCGGTCGCGGTGGACGCCCTGAAAAGGGTGGCCCTTGCGGAACTCGCGGCTGTCTGGCTCGCCGGCGAGGATGCGTACTGTGTTGCCCTTGCGGATGCGGTCGAGCGGCTCGCCGGTGATGACGTGGAAGTGATAGGGCTGGGTGTTCATCGACGAGGGCGAGCGCATTGCCATCGTCAGGATTTCCTCGATCAGCGCGCGCGGCACGGGCTTATCGAGGTATCCGCGGATGCTGCGCCGCCCGAGCACCACCTCGGCGTAAGTCTGGTCAGGCGTGCCGCCCATTTTCGGTCTCTCCCTTGCAACTGGCTTCAGCGGCTAGCGCAATGGCGAGGGCATGGGAAGCGGGTGGGATCAGCTTTGCGGGCGCAAAATGAACAGTGCGCCGAGCCTGAGATCGGAGTTGTCCGCGCGACGGGTCTGAATACTCGCCGACACCGCAGCCGTGCCGCCTTGCGGGCCAAAGAAGCCGCCGCCGAAAGTGCCCGAAACGGTGTTGCTGGAATTCACCAAGATATCGGTAAAGCTCGGCGTTGTGCCGTCGAGGGTCGCGGTCCCAGTGAATACGCCAAGATCGGTCACGGTCGTCGAAGTGCCCGCCGCGCTGATTTCGCGCCCCTTGAGGTCGAGGGAGAAGTTAACCTGACCATTGGCCGGATTGGCGGTCATCGTGATGACGGAACTTGATACCACATAGTTGGTTGAGGCACCCGAACCGAAGTTGAGCGTAACCGTGGCGGTGCCAAAGAACGCCAGGCCTGCATAGGTGACGGTGGCGGCGGGGCGATCGGTGACGATGGTGGGGATGCCGAAAGCGCAGAGCAGGTTAGTCGATCCGACGAAGGGCTGCGCGATGATCTGCGCGACCCGGACGTATTCGAGTGAAGTACCATTCTGGCTGGGGGTGATGATCGAGAGGCGTTCGGTAAAGCCGCTCGGAAGAACCTTCACATAGGCTTCGCCCGTCCGTGTGGTGTCGCGCTCGGCCTGGGTGAATGTGCTCGTGAAGGTACCCACGATGTTGCCATTGCTGGAGATCTCGTAAGATGGCTGGCTACGGTCGGAGACGATCCGCAAGCCTTGCCCCAGCGGCATACCGCCAACCGCGCGCGTTGGAGGTGAATCCGTAACCGTGCCTCCGCAGGTGGTGCCGAATGTCTGCGTGCCGGTCAGCTGCGCGAACGTCTGGTAGGTCGGCGTCGGGGTCGGCGAGGGGGTAGGTGTCGGTGTCGGGGTGGGCGTTGGGCCGCCACCGCCACCGGTCGGGGGAGGCGATCCGCCGCTATCCCCGCCGCCGCACGCAACCAATGCGAGCGCGAGGCCCGCGCTCATCAGAAACCGGTTCACCATTGATGCGCCCCCTCAAACCGTTACTCGCGGTTATACTTATCTGCGCAAACCTGAATTGCAACGCAGAATCGGGGGGTTAGTGTTGCGTTTTATGCAGCCTCGGCCAGCCCCAGTTCGAGCCGGTCCCAGATCTCGACCAGCGCCGCGGTCAGCTCGTCCATCATCGCATCGGTGTGCTGCGGCCCCGGCGTGAAGCGCAGACGCTCGGTGCCGCGCGGCACGGTGGGGAAGTTGATCGGCTGCACATAGACGCCGTATTCGGCCAGCAGGATGTCGCTGATCTTCTTGGCGCGCACCGGATCGCCGACCATCAGGGGCACGATGTGGGTGACCGAATCCATCACCGGCAGGCCGGCTTCGGCAAACTTCAGCTTCAGCATCGCGGCGGCGCGCTGCTGGGCATTGCGCTCGACCGCGCTTTCCTTGAGGTGCTTGACCGAGGCGAGCACGCCCGCGACCAGCACCGGCGAGAGCGACGTCGTGAAGATGAACCCGGGCGCATAGCTCCGGATGCAGTCCACCACCTTGGCCGAGGCAGCGATATAGCCGCCCATCACGCCGAAGGCCTTGCCCAGCGTGCCTTCGATAATGTCGATCCGGTGCGCGGCATTATCCCGCTCTGAAATCCCGCCGCCACGCGCGCCATACATCCCAACGGCGTGAACCTCGTCGATATAGGTGAGGGCGTTGTACTTCTCGGCGAGGTCGCAGATCGCGTGGATCGGGGCGACGTCACCATCCATCGAATAGACGCTTTCGAAGGCGATCAGCTTGGGGGTGTCGATGTCGACGCTCGCCAGCAGTTCTTCGAGATGGGCCACGTCATTGTGGCGGAACACCTTCTTCTCGCAGCCCGAATTGCGGATGCCGGCGATCATGCTGGCGTGGTTCAGCTCGTCGGAGAAGATCACGCAGCCCGGCAGCAGCTTGGCGAGCGTCGAGAGCGTCGCGTCGTTCGAGACATATCCCGAGGTAAACAGCAGCGCGGCGTCCTTGCCGTGCAGGTCGGCCAGTTCAGCCTCAAGTTCAACGTGCAGATGGGTGTTGCCGCCGATGTTGCGGGTGCCGCCGCTGCCCGCGCCGACATCGTGCAGCGCGGCTTCCATCGCGCCGATCACCTTGTCGTGCTGGCCCATGCAGAGGTAGTCGTTCGAGCACCACACCGTGATCGGCTTGGGCCCGTTGTGACCGTGGAAGCAGCGCGCATTGGGATAGGCGCCCTTGTTGCGCATGATGTCGATGAAGACGCGGTAGCGGCCTTCCTCGTGCAGACGGTCGATCGCGGAATCGAAGATCTGGTCGTAGTTCACTCGCGTCTCGCTCATGTCGCGGCCACCGTGGCGGGGCGGACGCGTGTTCCTGCCTTGCTTTTGTCCCGCCATAACGAGCCAGAAGGCGGATGGTTTCGCCGGTATTTAGGGCGGAGGCGGTGCTTTTGCCACAGCGATCTTTGCGAGTGTTTCGCAAGGCATCGTGCGGTTTTCAGAACGCCTCGGCCGGCCCGAACCCACGCGCGGCCAGAGCCGGTTCAAGCCCGGCAGCCCCCGCCAGCGGCCCGGTGACCACGAAGCGATTGGTGCCTTGCGGGGCAAAGCTCTGCCCATCGAGCAGGTGCGCGATCCGCCGCGCAATGCCTGCCGCACCGTCGACCTGGCGCACATCCGGCCCGAAGGCAGCGGCGAGTTCCTCGGCCAGCAGCGGGAAGTGCGTGCAGGCGAGCACCAGCGTGTCGATGGTCTCGCCCCCCGGCATCGCTTCGAGCCTTGTCCGCACATCGGCGATCACCGCCGGATCGACCGGGCGCCTGCGCAGCTTCGCCTCGGCAGCGCCCACAAGCGCCGGGGCAGCGATGCGCAGCAGGCGCTTGCCGCTGGCGAAATCGCGTTCGAGATCGTCGACATATCGCTGGCGAATGGTCGCCTCGGTGCCGACAAGGCCGATCGTGCCGGTCTGCGTGAGGGCAGCGGCAGGCTTGATCGCGGGGACGGTGCCCACCACCGGAATCTCGAGCACATCGCGCACCATGCCCAAGGCGATGGTCGAGGCGGTGTTGCAGGCGATGCAGGCAAGGCGCGGCTGATACCGCTCCGCCATCCGCCCCAGCAGCCCCGCCACCCGCGCGGCGATCTGCGCCTCGGTCTTGGTGCCGTAGGGCAGGCCTGCAAGGTCGGCGGCGTAGATGACGGGCGCGTCCGGCAGCACCTTGCGCAGCGCGTCATAGACGGTCAGCCCGCCCACGCCGGAATCGAACAGCAGGATAGGGGAGGATTTGTCCAAGGCTCTCAAATCCGTTCGCCCTGAGCTTGTCGAAGGGCCGTTTTTTCTTGCAGAAGTTGCGCTAGAAGAAGTGCAGCCCTTCGACAAGCTCAGGGCGAACGGAGGGTTGCTTTGGATTCGGTTTTCGCCGCCACATTGGGCTTTGTGCTCGGCTCGATCCCCTTTGGCCTGATCCTTACCCGCGCGGCAGGGCTGGGGGATGTGCGCAACATCGGCAGCGGCAGCATCGGGGCGACCAATGTGCTGCGCACCGGCAACAAGGGGCTGGCGGCGGCGACCGTGCTGCTCGATGCGGCAAAGGCGGTGATCCCGGTGCTGGTGGCGCGGGCGGTCTGGCCCGGTACCGAGGGCATTGCGGCGGTCGCAGCGGTGGCCGGGCATTGCTTCACCCCCTGGCTCAAGTTCAAGGGTGGCAAGGGCTTTGCCAGCGCCGCCGGAGCGCTTGGCGCGCTGGCCTGGCCCGCGATGCTCGCCTGCGCGGCGATCTGGGGGCTGACGCTGTTTCTCAGTCGCATTTCCTCCGTGTCCTCGCTGGTGAGCGTGATCGCTGCACCGGTGGTGGCCTGGGGGCTGGGCTATGCCCACGTGATCCCGCCGCTGATCGCCATTGCCGCCATCGTCGTGATCCAGCACCGCGCCAATATCGGCCGGCTGATGCGGGGGGAGGAGCCGAAGGTCGGTTCCTCAAGCAAGCCGTGATAGGGGCGCGCATCTGATGGAGAGCACGGGGTCGCAGCCAACGCTCTCGCAACAAGAGGCCTTCGCGCGCATCCGCCTGTTGCGCTCGCCCAATATCGGGCCGATTTCCTATCGCCAGCTGATCGCGCGCTTTGGCAGCGCAGGCGCAGCGCTCGATGCGCTGCCCGATCTGGCGAGCCGGGGGCGGGGGCCCTATCGCCCCGCCAGCGCCGACAGCATCGAGCGCGAGGTGATGGCGGTGCGCGCGGCAGGCGCGCGCTACCTGTTCCACGATCAGCCCGATTACCCCGCCTTGCTCGCCGAACTCGATTCCGCTCCGCCGATCGTGACCTGCCGCGGGCATCTCGCGCTCGCGAGCGCGCCGTGCGTCGCGCTGGTGGGCGCGCGCAATGCCAGCGCGGCAGCGGTCAAGCTCGCCCGCGATTTCGCCGCCGCGCTCGCCGAGGCGGGGTTCACCGTCGTATCGGGGCTGGCGCGCGGGATCGACGGCGCGGCGCATGAGGGGGCTTTGCCGCAGACCATCGGCGTGATCGCGAGCGGGATCGACATTGCCTACCCTCCGCAGCACACCGCCTTGCAGGAAAGCATCGCAGCGCAAGGCCTGCTGATTGCCGAACAGCCCCCCGGCACCGAACCGCGCGGAAGGCATTTCCCCAGCCGCAACCGGATCATCGCCGGGCTCGCCTCAGGCACGCTGGTGGTCGAGGCCGCGCCGCAATCGGGCAGCCTCATCACCGCACGGCTGGCGGCCGAGGCGGGGCGCGAGGTCATGGCGATCCCCGGATCCCCGCTCGATGCGCGCGCGCTCGGCTGCAATCAGCTGATCCGCGAAGGTGCGGTGCTGGTGCAATCGCCCGACGATGTGATCGAGTTGCTGCAAAGCTTCACCGGCGCGCCAAGGTCACGCTTCCGGGTGAGCGAGGGGGCGGGCCGCTTCGACTACGCCGAATTGGCCAAGCTCGACTGGGGCGAGGCCCGCGCCGACCTCAGCCATGACATCGCCAGCCTGCTCACCAACGCGCCGGTCACGGTCGACGAACTCATCCGCCAGTCCGGTGCTGCTGCCGCCGAAGTCCACATGGCGCTGCTCGAGTTGGAACTGGCAGGCGATCTTGTGCGCGAGGCCGACGGGGCGGTGCGACGCGCGATCTAGCCGCACAAGCCCCTTGACGCTGCAAGCCGCGCCGCTTCACCCTCGCGCGTACACACGTAAGGGACACCTCCGTAGCATCATGCAGCTTGTCATTGTCGAATCCCCGGCCAAGGCCAAGACCATCGAGAAATATCTGGGCAAGGACTACAAGGTCCTCGCCTCCTATGGCCATGTCCGCGATCTGCCGCCCAAGGATGGCAGCGTGAAGCCCGACGAGGACTTCGCGATGGAGTGGGAACTCTACCGGGACAAGCAGAGCCGCTTCAAGGAAATCGCCGACGCGGCCAAGGGCGCAACCCGCCTCGTGCTGGCGACCGACCCTGACCGCGAGGGCGAGGCGATCAGCTGGCACGTGCGCGACCTGCTGGCCAAGCGCAAGGCGCTGCCCAAGGAGGTGGCGCGCGTCACCTTCAACGCGATCACCAAGACCGCCGTGACCGAGGCGATGGCCCGGCCGCGCGAGCTCGATCAGCCGCTGATCGACGCCTACCTCGCCCGCCGCGCATTGGATTATCTGTTCGGTTTCACGCTTTCGCCGGTGCTGTGGCGCAAGCTCCCCGGGGCGAAGAGCGCGGGCCGGGTGCAATCGGTCGCGCTGCGCCTGATCGTCGAGCGCGAGCGCGAGATCGAGGCCTTCCGGGCCGAGGAATATTGGAGCGTCGTTGCCCATATGCAGCACGACGGCACCGCCTTCGATGCGCGGCTCGTCAAGTTCAAGGGGGTGAAGCTGGAGAAGCTCAGCCTCGGCGAAAAGGGCATCGCGATGGAGGCCAAGGCGGCGGTCGAGGCCGGGCGCTTCACGGTCGAAGGCGTCGAGACCAAGCCGGTCAAGCGCAACCCCGCGCCGCCGTTCACCACCTCGACCTTGCAGCAGGAGGCGGCGCGCAAGCTGGGTTTCTCGGCGCAGCACACGATGCGCCTAGCGCAGACGCTCTACGAGGCGGGCGCGATCACCTATATGCGCACCGATGGCGTGCAGATGGACCCTGGTGCCATCATGGCGCTGCGCGATGCGATCAAGGCCCGCTATGACGCGGCCTATCTGCCGGAAAAGCCGCGCTTCTACAGCACCAAGGCGAAGAACGCGCAGGAAGCCCACGAAGCCATCCGCCCGACCGATTTTACCCGCGAGCGCGCCGGGACGGGGGACGAGGCGAAGCTCTACGACCTCATCTTCAAGCGCGCGATGGCGAGCCAGATGGCGACCGCGCAGCTGGAACGCACCACCGTCACCTTCCGCGACGCGACCGGCAGACATGAATTGCGCGCCAGCGGGCAGGTGGTGAAGTTCCCCGGCTTCCTCGCGGTCTATCAGGAAGGCTTCGACGACAGCGAAGACGAGGATGGCGGGTTGCTGCCGGTGATGCGTGAGGGCGATTGCCCCGCCAAGCTCGGCGTCGATGCCACCCAGCACTTCACCCAGCCGCCGCCGCGCTTTTCCGAAGCCTCGCTGGTCAAGCGCCTCGAGGAACTCGGCATCGGGCGGCCTTCGACCTATGCCTCGACCATCCAGACCCTGCGCGACCGCGCCTATGTCCGCATGGAGAAGAACCGCTTCTTCGCCGAGGAATCCGGCCGCCTGCTGACCGCATTCCTCGAACGCTTCTTCCCCACCTATGTCGCCTATGATTTCACCGCAGGGATGGAGGACGAGCTCGACATCGTTTCCGACGGGCGCGAGGATTACAAGGCGCTGCTCGCCCGGTTCTGGAAGGACTTCAAGCCCAAGGCCGACGAGGTGATGGAGAAGATGCCCTCGGAAGTGACCGAGGCGCTCGACGATTACCTTTCCGATTTCCTCTTCCCCCCGCGCGAGGATGGCAGCGACCCGCGCGCCTGCCCGATGTGTGCGACAGAGGGCCGTGCCAATGGCAGGCTTTCGCTCAGGGGCGGGCGTTTCGGCGCCTTTGTCGCCTGCGCCAATTACCCCGAGTGCAAATACACCCGCCGCTTCGCCCAACCGGGCGGCGAGGGTGAGGGCGGGGCCGAGGACGGCGTCCTTGGCCAGCATCCCGAAACCGGCGAGGACATCCACCGCAAGTCCGGCCGCTTCGGCCCCTATGTGCAGATGGGCGAGGGCAAGGAGGCCAAGCGCGCGAGCATCCCCAAGGACTTGGACGACTTCGATCTCGACTGGGCGGTGAAGCTGCTTGACCTGCCGCGCATCATCGGCGCGCATCCCGACACAGGCCTCGAAATCGAAGCCAATATCGGGCGTTACGGGCCATACCTGCGCCACGATGGCAAGTATGGCAAGCTGACCAATACCCGCGAGGTGTTCGAGGTCGGCATGAACCGCGCGGTCGATATTCTTGCGCAGGCCGCCAATCGCGGCGGCGCGGGCGCAGGCCGGGGCAAGGCCGAAGCGATCGCGACGCTCGGGCCGCACCCCACCAGCGGCGGCGAAATCAAGGTCATGCCGGGGCGCTATGGCCCCTACGTCACCGACGGCACCACCAACGCCACGATCCCGCGCGATGTGAAGCCTGAAGACGTGACGCTCGCCATGGCGACCGAACTGATCGATGCCCGCGCGGCAAAAGGCCCGGCCAAGGGCAAGGGCAAGAAGAAGGCCGCTCCCAAGAAAGCCGCTCCCAAGAAAGCCGCTGCCAAGAAGGCGCCTGCCAAGAAGAAGGCGCCCGCCAAGAAGAAGCCGGCAGCCGCCTCGGAATGACCGCCGGGAGCGGCCCGAAACGTCGCTCCCGCAAGCCCTCGCGTTGAGAAAAAATAAAGCATTTGCCCCCTAGAACCGGCGGCAGACGAGGGCTGCGCCGTGATAGAAATCGAAGTCCAGAACGAAACCCACCAGACCCAGAGCCGCATCCGCTTTGCCGCGGTGCCGCGCATCGGCGAAGGCCTGCGCCTGCGTGAACCGGACGGGATGTGGGCAAGCTATGACGTGCTTGATGTGTGGTATCAGAAGGCCGAATTCGGCGATGTCTGGATGCCCTATCTCCATGTCCGCGTGACCCCGGGCGAAGTGGTCGGCACGCTGGAGGCCGATCCCTATTCGGATGATTTTGCCGCGCAGGCCTATGCCGCAGCGGGCGGGGGGCGTTGACGTGCAGAACCTGATCAAGCGCAATTCCGGCCCCAACCGTCGCTCCGGGCTGGAGGGCAAGACCCTCGCCGAAAAGCTCGCGCAGAACGAGAAGGTGCTCGCCGCCGCGGCTGAACAGGACGCCGCACGGGCCGAGGCCGCCGCTGGTGCCCCGCGCCCGGCCGGTGCCCCTGCCGCGCCCGCGTCCGAGGCCGACGACACCGCCGCGATCGTCGCCGCCGCCAAGGCGATGCGCGACCGCTATCCCGGCCGCGAGGTGCAAAGCGCGCCGCAGCGCACCTGCCTGATCGTCGACGACAGCCGGGTGATCCGCAAGGTATCGAGCAAGATCGCGATCAGCCTCGGCTATGTGCCGGTAGAGGCCGAAAACGGCGAGGAAGCGCTCGCCCGCTGCAAGAAGGCCATGCCCGATCTGGTGCTGACCGACTGGAATATGCCCGAAATGGACGGCATCACCTTCGTCACCAAGCTGCGCGCGATCCCCACGCCCAAGGAGCCGGTGGTGGTGTTCTGCACCTCGAACGGCGAGGCCAAGGACATCCACGACGGCATCGCGGCCGGGGCAGACGACTACATCGTCAAGCCGTTCGACGAGGCCGCGCTGAAGGCCAAGCTGGAGAAGCTGGGGCGGGGTTAGTCAATCCTCCGTCACCCCGTGCCTGACACGGGGCTAGGCTTTTCTTTTCGGACATTCACAACGATAACAGCCGCATGGAACAAGGCGGCTGGCTCTACATCATGGCGAACCGGTATCGGGGCGGCATGTATGTCGGTGTAACCGCTGATCCCATCCGGCGCGTCTATCAGCACCGCGAAGGCGAAGGCTCGCAGCATGTCCGCGACTTTGGCAAGCGGCGGCTGGTTTATGTCGAGCACCACGCCACCATCGAAGGCGCCATCGCTCGCGAAAAGTTGGTCAAGAAATGGCGGCGCGAATGGAAGTTTTCGCTGATCGAGGCGGACAATCCTGACTGGGACGATCTGTGGGAGCAATGGTTCGCACCGGAGGCCTCGCAAAACTAGCCCAGCCCCGTGTCAAGCACGGGGTGACGGTATTCGATCAATCAGGTTGGCCGTCTGCAAACTCGCGCATGATGGCGAAGTCGCGCATGAAGATCGCGCCCAAATCGTTTCCGAGTTCCTCTGGCGTGCCTTCCATGTGGTGATGGTAGCCGATCACCTGATGAGGGGCGGCGATGTGCATGGCCCAATGCTCGTCGGCACCGGAGGAACCGAACACGATGTAGTCTGAGAAATCAGGTCCTTGTGGCGCATCGAGCGGCCAATCCCGCCAAAAGTACTCGGTAAATGAGGCCATTTCTTCCAGCGAAAGGAGATAGGCAGCGTTTCCAAGCGGTTCGCGAAACCCGTTGGCCTGAAGGTAAAGCGTGCGCAAAGGCAGCGGCAATGTGAGGCCAAGCCTCCGCTCGATCGCTTGTAGTTGGTCTTCCGATGCAGGCTCGGAGCAAATTGCGCCCGCAACCAGTGTTTGAATTGAAGCCATCACCGCACCCAGTCCAGCCCGATTTCCTCAAAGATTTCCTTGTCCTCGGCCCAGTTCTCCAGCACCTTGACGTGCAGGAAGAGGTGCACCTTCACCCCCAGCACCTCGGCCAGTTCCGCCCGTGCTGCCGCGCCGATCGCCTTGATCTTGGAGCCACCCTTGCCGAGCACGATCGCACGCTGGTTGTCGCGGGTGACGACGATCTGCTGGTGGATTTCGACGGAGCCATCGGGACGCACCTCGTATTTCTCGGGCCGCACCGCGCTGTCATAGGGGAGTTCCTCGTGGAGCTGCTGGTAGAGCTGTTCGCGGGTGATCTCGGCGGCGAGGAGGCGTTCCGAGGCGTCGGAGACCTGATCTTCGGGATACATCCAATCGCCCTCGGGCATCAGCTTGGCGAGGTTGTCCTTCAGTTCGGGAACGCCTTCTCCGGTGAGGGCGGAGATGAAGAACACCTCGGCAAAATCGACCTTGCCGGTGAGCTCCTGCGCCAGCACCAGCAGCGGTTCCTTCTTGGCGCGGTCGACCTTGTTGAGGACGAGGATCTTGCGCTCGGGGCGGGTCGCGAGCGTCTCCAGCAGGGGCTCAAGCTCGTGGCGGCGCTGCTTGATCGGATCGACCATCAGCAGCACCGCGTCCGCCGCCTCGGCGCCCTCCCACGCGGCGCTCACCATCGCGCGGTCGAGGCGGCGGCGGGGCGCGAAGATGCCGGGGGTGTCGACGAGAATCATCTGGGTCGGCACGCCCTCCAGCTCATGCAGCGCAATGCCGAGCATCCGCGCGCGGGTGGTCTGGGCCTTGGCCGATGTGATCGCGACCTTCTGGCCGACCAGTGCGTTGACGAGGGTGGACTTGCCGGCGTTCGGCGCGCCGAGCACGGCAACGACGCCGCAGCGGGTGGAGTGGGGGGTGTCTGTCATGCGGCGCTCATATCGAAAGTGGCGGCACTTGTCGAAGGGCAGCGCATCGCGTGCCTTGGCGGGCTTTGCGCGGGTCTTTGCAGGTTCCTGACGCGCGGTGCCGGGGGAATTCGCGCTGTCCCTGCATGGCGTCTGCAAGGCCAGACGCGCTACCCGAAGCGCTCCAGAAAGGCCTTGGCGGCGAGCCTTTCAGCCTCGCCCTTGCTGGTGGCGGTGGCCTCGGCCTCGCCGACATTGCGGACCGAGACCTGCACGGTAAAGCGCGCGGCGTGATCCGGGCCGGAGCGGGCGGTGACTTCATAGACCGGCGGCGCGCGGCGGTTGCCCGCCGCCCATTCCTGCAGCGCGCTCTTGGGGTGCTTGGCCTTGCCCTCATCGCCCTCCAGTTCGCGCGCCCACAGGCGGTAGATGAGGGTCTGCGCGGCATCGAAGCCATGCTCGATGAAGCAGGCGCCGATCAGCGCTTCCATCACATCGCCGAGGATCTTGTCGCTATCCGCACCGCCATCGTCGCGCGCCTGCTTGCCGAGACGAATGTGCTGCGGCAGGCCGATGGTGCGGGCAATCCGCGCACAGGTCGCCCCGCTGACGAGTGCGTTGAGGCGCTGCGAGAGCCGCCCCTCGGGCGCGTCGCCGGCGCGGAACAGCCACGCGGCAACCGACAGGCCCAGCACCCGGTCGCCGAGGAATTCGAGCCGCTGGTAATCGGCCGCATCGCCAAGGCCCGAGCCGTTGAAGCTGCCATGGGTGAGCGCCTCCAGCCAGATCGCGTCCTGGGCCGGGGCAAAGCCCTGGTCGGTCAGCCAGACGCGGGTTTCAGGGACAAGGCTGGCCTTCACAACAGGTCTCCGATGCGGTTCCACCGGGCTGCGGAGAACCATGTCCAGGGCTGGGCCCAGGCGGCGCTGCCATCGGTTGACCAGACGATCACGCCTGCCCGGCCGACCAGCAGGTCTTGCGGGACAAAACCGACGCCGAACCCCGCCGCCGCCTCGAAGCGGCTGTCGAGCGAGGCATCGCGGTTGTCGCCCATCACGAACAGCGTGCCGGGCGGCACGGTCTGTTCGGCATAGGCATCGGCAGGGGTAAGGCCCATGTCGAGGACGGTGTAGCTGCGCCCGCCGGGCAGGGTCTCGCGGAAGGCGGCATAGCGGCAGGCGGCGGTGCCATCGGGGCGGCGTGCGAGGTCGCCAGAGCCGCAGGACGTGTTCGGCGATAGTGGCACCAGCACGTCGGCGATCGGTGCGCGCGGGATCGGCACGCCGTTGAGCCGCACCTGCCCGCCGCTCACCGCCACACGGTCGCCCGGCAGGCCGATCACGCGCTTGATGTAGTCCACCCCGTCGACCGGGTGCTTGAAGATCACGATGTCCCCACGCTCCGGCGTGCGGGGGAACAGGCGGCCCTCAGGCAGCGGCAGATCGACCGGAAGCGAATGGCGCGAAATGCCATAGGGCCACTTGGCCGCCAGCAGATAGTCGGCGGTCATCAGGCGCGGCAGCATGCTCTCGGTCGGGATCGAGAAGGGCGAGAATACGAATACCCTGAAAGCCAGCACGGCCAGCAACAGCTTGATGATAAACCACACAAACCCCGTCCAGCTCTCGCTGCGCGGTGCGCTATGGGCGGCAGGCGTCGCCGACCCGAGCGATTGGGGCTTAACATCCATCGCCTCTGCCCTTACTCGCACCTGCACAATTGCGCAAAGGGGAACGGTGATGGCGACGGCGAACGAGGCAATGGCAGCAGCTTGGGCGCAGGTGCGCAGCCTATCGCACGCCCCGCTGGCGGAACTCTTCGCTGCCGACCCCGATCGCCCCGCCGCTCTGACCCGCCGGATCGCCTGGCCGGTCGAGGCGGGCAGCGATGCGCAGGCAGGGATGCTGATCGATTTCTCCAAGACCCACCTCTCGCCCGAGGCACTGACCGCCTTCGAGGCTCTGGCCGAGGCGGCCGGGTTCGATGCGGCGCGCGAGGCTCTGTTCGGCGGCGGGATCGTCAACCCGACCGAGGGCCGCGCTGCCACCCACGGCGCGCTGCGCGGCAGCGGAACGCCCGCGCAGGTCGAGGAAGCCGAAGCGCTGCTCGCCCGCATGGGGATGCTGGTCGAGGCGATCCATGAAGGCGCGCTGGGCGAAGTGCGTCATTGCATCGCCATCGGCATCGGCGGATCGGCGCTCGGCCCGGCGCTCGCGATCGACGCCCTGACCCGCGATCTGGCGCTGGTCGATGTCCATGTCGTCTCGAACATCGATGGCCTCGCGCTGGAACAAGCGTTCCGCGCCTGCGATCCGGCAACGACGCTGATTGCGGTTGCCTCCAAGACCTTCACCACCATCGAGACCATGACCAATGCCGCCAGCGCGCTGAAATGGCTCGCTGACAACGGCGTGGAAGATCCCGATGGCCGCGTGATCGCGCTTACCGCTTCGCCCGAAAAGGCGGTCGAATGGGGTGTGGACGAAACCCGCGTGCTGCCTTTCGTGGAGAGCGTGGGCGGGCGCTATTCACTGTTTTCGAGCATCGGCTTTCCGGTGGCGCTGGCGATCGGCATGGACGAATTCCGCCAGATGCTGGCAGGCGCCAAGGCGGTCGACGATCACTTCCGCGCCGAGGCTGGCCGGGCCAATGCCCCGCTTCTCGCCGCCTTCTGCGACCAGTATTACACGCGCCTGCGCGGCTGCCAGACCCGCGCGGTTTTCGCCTATGACGAGCGCCTTGCGATGCTGCCCGACTATCTCCAGCAGCTCGAAATGGAATCGAACGGCAAGAGCGTGACCGCCAGCGGCGCTGCGGTTGACGGGCCGACGGCTGCGATCACCTGGGGCGGGGTGGGGACGGACGCGCAGCACGCGGTGTTCCAGCTGCTCCATCAGGGCACGCACCTGATCCCGGTCGATTTCATCGCCAGCATCGCGCCGGGCGATGATCTCGACCCGGCGCATCACCGCATCCTGCTGATGAACTGCCTGGCGCAAGGTGCCGCGCTGATGGCGGGCAAGCCGTCCGACGATCCTGCGCGCGCCTATGCCGGCGACCGGCCTTCGACCACCTTCCTCGTCGATGATTGCGACGCAGCGGCGCTGGGCGCGCTGATCGCGTTCCACGAACACCGCACCTACGCCAATGCCGTGCTGATGGGGATCAACCCCTTCGACCAGTTCGGGGTGGAGCTGGGCAAGGCGATCGCCAAGCAGATCGAGAGCGGTGAAGGCAGCTTCGATGCCAGCACCCGCGCGCTGATGCAGGTCGCCGGGCTGGGCTGAACCGCCCCGCTGGTACCGATTTGCCACAGCCGCGGCACGGCATTGCGCGGGCGCGTTGCGTTGTTTCGGCCAAGTCTTGCAAAAATTCATCGGCCAGCAGCAAAATTGCTGAAGCATTGTGCGTCGCAGCAAGATTCAACCGATTTGCACGGCTCGTCGCGGAAGAATTGCGCAGGCCTGGCAATTGCGTATTCTTGAAGACAACCGGGGCCGCCAAGCGGTGCCGATCCCCCTTCACGAACAGCAAGGCAGCCCCATGAAGCGCGCTTTCATTCTTTCTCTCGTCGCAACCCTCGGTGCGGTCTGCGTCCCGGTGCAGGCGCAGGAAGAGGCCGCGAACGAGGGGGCGGCGCAGCCGGGGGTCAAGCCGGTGCGGCTGGTGTCCTTCGATGGCGAGCGCGAATTCCTCAAGAGCGCGTCGCGTTTGCGCGTGTGGCGCAGCGAGGTGGAATATACCCTCGAAGTCGACAGCTCGGGCACGCCCACCGATTGCCAGCTCGCCGAAGAATTCCGGATGAACTACGTCAATGACAAGCTGTGCGAGGTGCTGATGAAGCACCACACCTTCGAACCCGCGCAGGACGCCAGCGGCGCGCCGGTCGAGGGCAGCTATGAAGGGCGGCTCAACTTCCTGGAGATCCGCCAGAAGGATTGACGCTTCGGCGGAACTATGTTGTATTTCAGCCGTTTCCATGATCGCAGAATGGAAAGGGCACAACATGACTCAGACCGTGTTCAAGTTCGCCGCCTGTTGCGCCGCTGTCGCAGCATCCGCTCCTCTTGCTGCTGAGGCACCGCTCCCCGCCGCTGTCGAATTCAGCGCTGTCACGGCGCTTGTCAGCGATGCCTCTCCGGCACCGCGGCTGACCGAAATCAATTACGAACGGCTCTATCGCCGGCTCATTCAGGCCGGGATGTTCTCGCAAGTGCTGGGCTACACCCTCACGGTCGACACCGATGGCAAGGTGACCGGTTGCAGCTTCTCGCGGGATTTCCGGCTGCTGGTGACCGAACGTGATCTGTGCCGCGCCTTCTCGCGCGCCTTCGCCTTCGAACCTGCCCGTGACTCGGCGGGCAATCCGGTGGCCGGCGCCTATGAGGGCAAGGTTGAGGTCGCATCCTTCTTCCAGCCCAACCTTTAGGGCCAGACCCTTATCCTTTGACATTCAGGCACCGAGGCGCCATATGGCCGCCATCGAAGCGCGCTAGCCATGCGTGAAGCGGCGGAATTCTGAAAGCATCCGCCCCGGCCGCGCCTCGGTTCTACCCCCAAGACTTCCCTTTTCACGCGGGCGGTTTCAACCCCCGCGCCGCGCGTGGCGTGCCTGTGACCGCATTGCGGCAGGGCAGCCCAGCGCGCGTCGCAGCATATTTGCGAGTACAATTACCATGACGACTTTCGCTGACCTCGGGCTGTCGCAGCCCGTGCTCCAAGCCCTTGACATGAAGGGCTATTCGACGCCGACCCCGATCCAGGAACAGGCCATCCCCCCCGTGTTGAAGGGCCGCGACCTGCTCGGCATCGCGCAGACCGGCACCGGCAAGACGGCGGCCTTCATGCTCCCCTCGATCGACCGTCTGCGCGAGGCGGACAGGCCGATTCCGTTCAAGTCCTGCCGGATGCTGGTGCTCGCCCCGACGCGCGAACTCGCGGTGCAGATCGCCGACAGCGCCAAGGATTATGGCGCGCTTGCCGGCCTCAAGGTGCAATGCATCGTCGGCGGCACGAGCGTCGGCAAGGATCGCAACAAGCTTCACCGCGGCACCGACATTCTGGTGGCGACCCCAGGCCGTCTGCTCGATCTGATCGACCAGAAGGCGTTCAACCTCAACGGCATCGAAGTGCTGGTGCTCGACGAGGCGGACCAGATGCTCGACCTCGGCTTCATCCACGCGCTGCGCAAGATCCGCGAACTCGCCCCCAAGGATCGCCAGACGCTGTTCTTCAGCGCGACCATGCCCAAGGCGATCAAGGAGCTGGTGAGCGGCTATTGCAACAACCCCGTGCAGGTCTCGGTAACGCCCGAGAGCACCACGGCGGAGCGCATCGACCAGTATCTTTTCATGGTGCAGCAGGACGAGAAGCTGTCCTTGCTCCAGATGATCCTCCAGCGCCGCCATCAGGTGCCGGGCGATTTTGAACGCATCCTGATCTTCACCCGCACCAAGCACGGCGCGGACCGCGTGGTGAAGAAGCTCGCCCACGCCGGGATCGAGGCCAACGCGATCCACGGCAACAAGTCGCAGCCCCAGCGCCAGCGCGCTCTGGACGAGTTCCGCAAGGCCCGTGTGCCGATCCTGATTGCGACCGATGTGGCCGCGCGCGGGATCGACATTCCGGGGGTGAGCCACGTGATCAATTACGAGCTGCCCAACGTGCCCGAGCAATATGTCCACCGCATCGGGCGCACCGCGCGGGCGGGCCGCGATGGCATCGCGATTGCCTTCTGTGCCGAGGACGAACGCGCTTACCTCAAGGACATCCGCAAGGTGACCGGCGCTGAGCTGGAGCGCCTGCCGCTTCCCGACAATTTCCGCGCGGTGGTGGAAGGCGAGGGGCCGGAGAAGCCCGCGCCGCGTCAGCCGATGAAGCGCGTGCAGGCGCGCCCGCTTGGCCAGCGCAAGCCTCAGGGCGAACGCCGTCAGGATGGCGAGCACCGGGGCGAGCACCGGGGCGAGCGTCGTCCCCAGCAGGGCGATCAGCGCCGGGCAGCGGGCGCTTCGCAGGGTGGCGAGCATCGGGGCGATCGGCGTCCGCAAGGTGATCGCCGTGCGCCGCAGGGTGGCAAGCCCGCGCATGGCGGCAATGCCAGCGGCCAGCACCGCGGCGGACAGGGTCGCCCGCAAGGGCAGGGTCACGGCAATGGCGGAAACGGCGGCGGCGGCGGACAGGGCCGCGGGCGTGGGCGTGGTCGTCCGGGCGGCGGCGGCGGTGGCCGTCCCCGCGCGGCGCAGGGCTGACGCGGCCACTGCGTAACCTGATGGCAAGGCGCAGCGAACCCGCCGTCGCTGGCGTGCGCCTTGCCATTGGAATTCCGTCCCTGATGGGCCATATCGCGCACCCACCGATTTGAGGATTTGCGCCGTGGCCGACGAATATGATTACGACCTTTTCACCATCGGCGCAGGATCGGGCGGGGTGCGCGCGAGCCGCGTTGCCGCCGCGCACGGCGCACGGGTGGCAGTCGCCGAGGAATACCGCGTCGGCGGCACCTGCGTGATCCGCGGCTGCGTCCCCAAGAAGATGCTCGTCTACGGCGCGCATTTTGCCGAGGATCTGGAGGACGCCAAGAGCTTTGGCTGGACGATCACGGGCAAGAGCTTCGACTGGCGCTCCCTGCGCGATGCCGTGCAGACCGATGTGACGCGGCTCGAGGGGCTGTATGGCCAGACGCTCGGCAATCACAACGTCACCGTGTTCAACGAGCGCGCGACGATCACCGGCGATCATCAGGTGACGCTGGCGAGCGGCAAGGTGATCACCGCTGCGCATATCCTGATCGCCACCGGCGCCCGCCCGCTGGTGCCCGAGTTTCCCGGCAGCGAACACGTCATCACGTCGAACGAGGCGTTCCATCTCGATGAACTGCCGCGCCGCATCCTGATTGCAGGCGGGGGCTATATCGCCAACGAGTTCGCCGGGATCTTCAACGAATTCGGCAGCAAGGTGACGATCGCCAACCGCTCGGACACGATCCTGCGCAGCTATGATGCGGCGCTGCGTGACCGGCTGCTCCAGATCTCGATGGTCAAGGGCATCGCCTTCCTGTTCCATGCCGAGTTCGAGAGCATCGAAAAGCAGGCGGACGGCACGCTGCTGGTCAAGCTGACCGGGCAGGAGCCTTGCGAATATGACGCGGTGATGGTCGCCACGGGCCGGGTGCCGAACATCGAAGGGCTGGGGCTGGAAACGGTCGGGGTGGACGTGGGCAAGAAGGGCGAGATCATCGTCGATGCCTTCAGCCGCACCAATGTCCCCTATATCTACGCCGTTGGCGACGTGACCGACCGGGTGCAGCTTACCCCGGTGGCGATCCGCGAGGGCCAGGCTTTCGCCGATTCCGTGTTCGGCCCGGGCGAGCCCTATGCTGTCGATCATTCCTGCGTGCCGAGCGCGGTTTTCAGCCACCCGCCGATTGCCGCTGTGGGGATGACCGAGGGCGAGGCGCGCAACCAACTCGGCAACATCAAGGTCTATCAGGCCGATTTCCGTCCGATGAAGAACGTGGTGGCCGGGCGCAACGAGCGCAGCCTCTACAAGATGATCGTCGATGCAGCGAACGACCGGATCGTCGGCATCCACATGATCGGCCCGGATTCGCCCGAGATCATGCAGGCCGCCGCGATTGCGGTGAAGGCCGGGCTGACCAAGGCCGATTTCGATGCGACGGTCGCGATCCACCCGACCATGGCCGAGGAGCTGGTGCTCTTCAAATAAGTTGCGATAAAAAACTTATGTGCTAGGACGCGGTATCCGCAAGGGGAGGGTTCGCAGATGACAGGCACGGTTCTGGTAACGGGGGCAACCGGCTACATTGCCGGCGAGTTGATCCGGCAATTGCTGGTCAAGGGCTGGACGGTGCATGGCACAGTGCGCAACGTCGCCAGATCGGACGGCCCCTTGCGCGCGCGGCTGGGCGATCCTTCCGCCGACCAGTTCCGGCTGTTCGAAGCGGAGCTCATGTCGGACAAAGGCTGGGCCGCGGCGGTCGCCGGATGCACGCACGTCGCCCACGTCGCCTCGCCGATCCCGGCGCAGGCGCCCCGCCATGAGGATGACCTGATCGTCCCGGCGCGCGAGGGCACCTTGCGGGCGCTGCGCTTTGCGCGCGACGCAGGCGTCACCCGCTTCGTCCAGACCTCCTCGACCGCAGCCGTGATCTATGGCGTCGATCGCGGCACCTACACCTTCGATGAAAGCCGCTGGACCGACATCGATCACCCCGACGCCTATCCCTACGTCAAGTCCAAGACCATCGCCGAGCGCGCCGCGCGCGAATGGGTGGCGGCCGAGGGCGCAGGCATGGAGTTTGTCTCGGTCAATCCCGGCATGGTGCTGGGGCCGGTCGACAGCGGCGATTTCTCGGCCTCGGTCGAGCTGGTGCAGCAATTGCTTTCCGGCGCGATGCCGATGGCGCCAAATCTCGGCTTCCCGATTGTCGATGTGCGCGACATTGCCGCATTGCACGTGCTGGCGCTGGAGACAGAGGGGCTGGCGGGCGAGCGCTTTCTGGGGGCGGGCCCGTTCCTGACCGCGCTCGATGTCGCTGCCGTGCTGCGCGCGCGGCTCGGGGGCAAGGCCAGAAAGGCGCCGACCCGGCCCATGCCCGATTGGCTGGTGAGTGTGCTCGCGCTGTTCAACGCCGAGGTGCGCGGGATCAAGACCGAGATCGGCAAGGTGCGCCATGTCGACTCTGCCCGCGCGAAAAACCGGCTCGGCTGGACAATGCGGCCCGTGGAGGACACCATCGCCGAATGCGGTGAAAGCCTCATCGCGCATGGGGTGGTGAAGGTCTGACATGAATGTGAACGGCAAGGCAGTGCTGCTGACTGGCGGCAGCGCAGGCATCGGGCGCGAGATCGCGCGGCAGCTCAAGGCCAAGGGCGCGAAGGTGCTCCTCACCGGGCGCGACCCGGCCCGGCTGACGGCGATGGCAGATGAGGGCTTCGAGACCCTTGCTGCCGACCTGTCGAGCGCGGCGGGCGTCGATGCGCTGGTGGCGGCACTTGGGGATCGCCCGGTCGACATTCTGATCAACAATGCCGGGCTCGGCGTGCCGCATGATGTGAGGAACGGCCTGCCCGATCCGGACGCGGCGGATGGCTGCTTCTATGCCAACCTCTCCGCTCCCGTGCGGCTCATCACCGCGCTCCTGCCCCGCCTGCGCGCACGCCCCGAGGCGGCGATCATCAACGTCACGAGCGGCCTTGCCATCGCCCCCAACACCGCGTCCTCGGTCTATTGCGCGAGCAAGGCGGGGCTGAGGAGCTACACCATGGCCCTGCGCGCCCAGCTGGCGGGCGAGCCGATCCAGGTGATCGAGGCGCTGCCGCCGGTGGTCGACACCCAGATGACCGCCGACCGCGATATGTCCAAGATGCCCCCGCAGGAATGTGCCCGCCAGATCATCGCCGCGCTGGAGCAGGGCCGCGACGAGGCCAATGTCGGCATGGTGAAGCTGCTGCGCGCGGTCTATTCGCTCTCGCCGGCGCTGGCACGGCGGGTGATGCGGAGCTTCTAGACCTTCCTTCGTCATTGCGAGGCCGAAGGCCGCGGCAGTCCATCGCCGGTCCTCACGATTTCGAGCGGCGGTCGATGGATTGGTTGGCCTTCGGCCAGCTTCGCTTCCGCTACGCTCGCAATGACGAAGTGTGGCGTTAGGCTCCAAGCCTTGCCGGGCTGAAGGTGGTGAACGACAGCCCCGCCGCCGCAGCATCCTCGGGGAAGGGCAGGCCCAGCGCCGCTGCCGCCGCGATGCGCGAGAGGGCCGGCGCAGTCTGGAACCCCGCGCCGCCTTGCCCCGCGCACCAGAAGAACCCGGGCGCATCCGCCGCCGCGCCGATCACCGGCAATTCGTCGCTCGCGAAGCTGCGAAGGCCTGCCCAGCTATGGCTGATCCGGCGGATCGGCAGGGAGGTCGCCTGCTCCACCCGGTCGGCGGCGATGGCGATGTCGAGTTCTTCCGGCGCCGCATCGCAGGGCTCGCTCGGGGTCTGGTCCATCGACGAGGCGAGCAACTGCCCGCGTCCCTCGGGGAGCAGATAGAAGCCTTCGCCAACCGTCTTGGTAAAGGGCCAGCGGCTGACATCCTCGCCTTCGGGCGCGGCAAAGCTGATGACGGTGCGGCGGCGCGGCTGGATGCCGATGGGCTGAACCCCTGCCATGCGCGCGATTGCGTCGGCCCATGCCCCGCCCGCGTTGACGAGGAGCGGCGCGGCGAAGGCGCCCGCAGACGTCTCGACCCGCCAGCCATTCCCCTCGCGCGCAATCGCGCCCACCCGCGCGCCTGTCACCAGCCTGCCACCTGCCGCTTTCAGGCTTGCCACATGGGCCTGGAGCATCGCGTGGGTATCGAGCTTGAGCGATGCATGATCGACCAACGCCGCCGCGCAGGCCTCGGGCTTCAGCGCAGGCATCAGCGCGCGGGCTTCCTCAAGCCCGACGCGGGTGCAATCGCAGCCATAATGCCGGTGTACCGCCTCCAGCGCATCGAGCGCCGCGATCTGGTCGGCAGACGCGATATGCAGCGCTGGATGCACGCTCCCACGCGCGGCCAGCTCGCCCATGCTGAGCGCTGTCAGATCACGCACTGGCCCATTGCCAAGCCCGTAATGCGCAAAGGCGACCGAGCGGCCCGAGGCGTGGTATCCGGGCGCGCTCTCACCCTCCAGCACCACCACCTGCGCGTGTTCCGCCAGCCGCGCGGCCAGCGAAAGCCCCGCGATCCCGCCGCCCACCACCAGCACATCCGCCCGTTCCATCCGCACCATCCCGCTCTGCGCCCGCACTTTTGCCACGTTGACGCTTGGGACGCGCTAAGGCAACGCACCTTGCGCCAAGACATCACGAGAGGAAGTCCATTGTCCGCCAACATCGCCGAAATGGAACGCCGCCGCGAAGCCGCCAAAATGGGCGGCGGGGCCAAGCGCATCGAAGCCCAGCACGCCAAGGGCAAGCTGACCGCGCGCGAGAGGCTCGACGTGCTGCTCGACGAAGGCAGCTTCGAAGAGATCGACACCTATGTCGAGCACGACTGCATGGATTTCGGCATGGAAAGCCAGCGCATTCCGGGCGACGGGGTGGTGACGGGCTCAGGCACCATCAATGGCCGGCTGGTCTATGTCTTCTCGCAGGATTTCACCGTCTTCGGCGGAAGCCTCTCCAAGCGCCATGCCGAGAAGATCTGCAAGGTGATGGACACCGCGATGAAGGTCGGCGCGCCCGTCATCGGCCTCAACGATTCGGGCGGGGCGCGCATTCAGGAGGGCGTCGCGAGCCTCGGCGGCTA
The DNA here is from genome assembly GCF_028621955.1 of Erythrobacter sp. BLCC-B19. Lineage (NCBI taxonomy): Bacteria > Pseudomonadati > Pseudomonadota > Alphaproteobacteria > Sphingomonadales > Erythrobacteraceae > Erythrobacter > Erythrobacter sp. BLCC-B19. Next base: position 3,234,160 of record NZ_CP117516.1, on the reverse strand, counting down.
TGCCGAGGTGTTCCAGAGGAACGTGCTGGCGAGCGGCGTGGTGCCGCAGATCAGCCTCATCATGGGGCCGTGCGCGGGCGGGGCTGTCTACAGCCCGGCCATGACCGACTTCATCTTCATGGTGAAGGATAGCTCCTACATGTTCGTCACCGGCCCCGATGTCGTGAAGACCGTCACCAACGAGGTCGTGACGCAGGAAGAGCTTGGCGGGGCGATCACCCACACCACAAAGACCTCCGTGGCCGACTTGGCTTACGAAAACGATGTCGAAGCCCTGCTCGCCACCCGCCGCTTCTTCGACTTCCTGCCTTTGTCGAACCGCGAAGAAGGGCCGACGCTGCCCACCAGCGACCCGTGGGACCGTCTGGAGAATAGCCTCGACACGCTGATCCCCGACAACGCCAACCAGCCCTATGACATGCACGAGGTGATCACCAAGGTGCTGGACGAGGGCGATTTCTTCGAAATCCAGCCGGCCCACGCGGGCAACATCATCTGCGGTTTCGGCCGCGTGGAAGGCCGCACCGTGGGCGTGGTGGCGAACCAGCCGATGGTGCTCGCGGGCGTGCTCGACATCAATTCCTCGAAGAAGGCCGCGCGCTTCGTGCGTTTCTGCGATGCCTTCGAGATCCCTATCATCACCTTCGTCGACGTCCCCGGCTTCCTCCCCGGCACCGCGCAGGAGTTGGGCGGGATCATCAAGCACGGCGCGAAGCTGCTCTTCGCCTATGCCGAGGCGACCGTGCCCAAGATCACCGTCATTACCCGCAAGGCCTATGGCGGCGCCTATGACGTGATGGCGAGCAAGCACCTGCGCGGCGACCTCAACTACGCCTGGCCCACCGCCGAAATCGCGGTGATGGGCGCCAAGGGCGCGGTGGAGATCATCTTCCGTCAGGAAAAGGACGACCCCGCCAAGATCGCCGAGCGCACCAAGGAATACGAAGACCGCTTCGCCAACCCCTTCGTGGCGGCTAGCCGAGGCTATATCGACGAGGTGATCCACCCGCACTCGACGCGGCGGCGGATTGCCTTGGGTTTACGCAAACTGCGGACGAAGCAGTTGGAGAACCCGTGGAAGAAGCATGACAATATTCCGCTGTGAGGGAGCTGCGGCCTGAACCAATGACGGGATCGTTCTCCGGCCTCGAATTCCCGCTACAGCAGGGCGGGTTGGTGGCTATGCTTCTGGTCTGTGCCGGTTTCTCTGCTTGGGTAGTCTACAAAGGTTGGAAAACAGGTGTTCACAGCTGGCGGAGTCACAATACAATTCGCGCGGACACGCCGCGGTTTTTTGCATTCCAGATGATTGTGACCAGCCTTATCGGGTTTTGCGCGCTTTTCGGGGCCGCGATTATTTTCTTCGATCTAGGAGTGAAACCGTGAAACTCGGACGCCTGAACCACATCGGGGTCGCCACGCCCTCCATCGCCGACAGCATCGCCTTCTACCGCGACGTGATGGGCGCGACCTCGATTACCGAGCCCTTCGACCTTGAGGAGCAGGGCGTGAAGGTCTGCTTCGTCGACACCCCCGGTGCGGATGGCGCGCTGAACGGCACCCAGATCGAGCTGATCGAGCCGCTGGGCGAAAACTCTACCCTCGCAGGCTTCATCGCCAAGAACCCCTTGGGCGGGCAGCATCACCTGTGCTTCGAAGTGCCCGACATTGCCGAGGCGCGCTCGGAGTTCGAGGCGCTCGGCAAGCGCATTCTCGGCCCCACGCGCATCGGCGCACACGGCACCCCTATCTTTTTCGTCCATCCCAAGGACATGGGCGGCATGCTTACCGAGATCATGGAAACGCCCAAAGAGGGCACGCACTGGTCGAATTAATCAAACACCGTTCGCCCTGAGCTTGTCGAAGGGCTGCACTTTCTTGGGTGCGTCGGAAAAGTTGAAGGGCAGGGCTTCGACAAGCTCAGCCCGAACGGAGAGAAACGAGAATGTCCTACGAAACCATCCGCGTCGAACGTGACGGCCCGCTGCTCACCATCACCCTCAACCGCCCCGAGCGCCTCAACGCCATGCCGCCGCAGATGGCGGACGAGCTGGGGCAGGCGTTCTACGATCTGGGCGATGCGCGCGCGGTGCTGATCACGGGCGAGGGCAAGGGCTTCTGCTCGGGCGCCGATCTGGCCGCGCGCGGCTCCGGCTCGGCGCTCGGCGGGAAGGGCGGCAGCCACGAGGCGCTGATCAACCACTACAACCCCGCGATCAGCCAGGTGGTGCGCGCGAGCGTGCCGGTGATCTGCGCGGTGAATGGCCCGGCGGCGGGCGTGGGCTGCTCGCTCGCGCTGGCGGCGGACTTCACCATTGCGGCCAAGAGCGCATACTTCCTTCAGGCCTTCGTCAATATCGGCCTCGTGCCCGATGGCGGCTCGACCTGGCTGCTCACCCGCGCCATCGGCCGCGCGCGCGCCACGCGAATGATGATGCTGGGCGAGAAGATTTCCGGGCAGCAGGCCGAAGAGTGGGGCCTCGTCTACAAGTGCGTCGAGGATGCCGACCTGATGACCGAAGCCCGCGCGCTGGCCGAGAAGCTGGCGAACGGCCCGACCGTCGCCTACGCCACGATGAAGCGCAACATCGCCACCGCGCTCGACCAGAACCTGCAAATGGTGCTGCTCGCCGAGGCCGAGGGCCAGCGCATCGCCGGCGCGACCAAGGACGCGATGGAGGGCGGCATGGCTTTCCTTCAGAAGCGCAAGGCCGAGTTCAAGGGGGAGTAATCTCTCCCTTCGTCACCCCAGCGAAAGCTGGGGCCTAGGGCGGCAAGAGATGCCAGCTTCCGCTGGCATGACGAATTTGCTTTGGAAGAGACATGACCGACAAACCCACCCTCTCCGACTGGAACGCCCTCGCCGCCAAAGAAGTGAAGGGCCGCGACCTCACCTGGCACACGCCCGAGGGCTTCGCGATCAAGCCGCTCTACACGGCGGAAGATCACGCGGGCTTCGATCCCGGCTTGCCCGGCTTTGCGCCCTTCACGCGCGGGGTGAAGGCCTCGATGTATGCGGGCCGCCCGTGGACCATCCGCCAATATGCGGGCTTTTCGACCGCAGAGGAATCGAACGCCTTCTACCGCCGCAACCTCGCGATGGGGCAGAAGGGGCTGTCGGTCGCCTTCGATCTCGCCACCCACCGCGGCTATGACAGCGATCACCCGCGCGTCGTCGGCGATGTCGGCAAGGCGGGGGTGGCGATCGATACGGTCGCGGACATGGAGATCCTGTTCGACCAGATCCCCTTGGACTCGATGTCAGTGTCCATGACGATGAACGGCGCGGTGATCCCGGTGCTGGCCTTCTTCATCGTCGCCGCCGAGCGTCAGGGCGTGTCGCAGGAGAAGCTCGACGGGACGATCCAGAACGACATCCTCAAGGAGTTCATGGTCCGCAACACCTATATCTACCCGCCCGAACCCTCGATGCGGATCATCTCGGACATCATCGCTTACACTTCGGCCAACATGCCGAAATTCAACAGCATTTCGATCTCTGGCTACCACATGCACGAGGCCGGGGCGACGGCGGTGCAGGAGCTCGCCTTCACCATCGCGGACGGCAAGGAATACGCCACCCGCGCGATGGCAGCGGGCCTCGATATCGACGCTTTCGCGGGCCGCCTGAGCTTCTTCTTCGGCATCGGCATGAACTTCTTCATGGAGATCGCCAAGCTGCGCGCCGCGCGCACCTTGTGGTGGCGGGTGATGGACGGGCTGGGCGCGAAGGACGAGCGCTCCAAGATGCTGCGCACCCACTGCCAGACGAGCGGCGTGAGCTTGCAGGAGCAGGACCCCTACAACAACGTCATCCGCACCACGGTCGAAGCGATGGCGGCGGTGCTGGGCGGCACCCAGTCGCTCCATACCAATGCGCTGGACGAGGCGATTGCGCTCCCCACCGATTTCAGCGCCCGCATCGCCCGTAACACCCAGTTGGTGTTGCAGGAGGAAAGCGGGATCACGAGCGTCGTCGATCCGCTCGGCGGCTCGCATTATATCGAGGCGCTGACCTCTACCCTCGTCGATGAAGCGTGGAAGCTGATCGAGCAGGTCGACGCGGCGGGCGGCATGACCGCCTTCGTCGCCACCGGCGCGCCCAAGGCCGCGATTGAGCGCGCCGCGGCGGAAAAGCAGACCAAGGTTGATAAAGCCGAGACGGTGATCGTCGGCGTCAACAAGTACCGTAAGGAGAGCGAGGACGCGCTCGAAACGCTGGAGGTCGACAACCAGAAGGTCCGCGCAGGCCAGATCGCCCGCCTCGCCAAGGTGCGCGAAGGCCGCGACGAGGCCGCCTGCCGCGCGGCGCTGGCGGCGCTGACCGAGGGCTGCAAGTCAGGCGCGAACCTGCTGGCGCTCGCGGTGGAAGCTGCGCGCCACGATGCGACGCTGGGTGAAATTTCCTCGGCGATGGAAGAGGTGTTTGGCCGCCACGATGCCACCCCCGCACCGGTCACGGGCGTCTACAAGAGCGCCTACGAATTCGACCGCCGCTGGGCGCAGGTGACCGATGGCGTCGAGGCCGTTGGCCGCCGCCTGGGCCGCAAGCCCCGCATCATGATCGCCAAGATGGGCCAGGACGGCCACGATCGCGGCGCGAACGTGATCGCGAGCGCCTTCGGCGACATGGGCTTCGAGGTGATCTCCGGCCCGCTGTTCCAGACCCCGCAAGAATCGGCCGCGATGGCGCTCGAACACAATGTCGACGTGGTCGGCGCGTCGAGCCTTGCGGCGGGTCACAAGACCCTGATCCCCGAACTGATCCGCCTCCTGCGCGAAGCCGGTCGCGGCGACATCAAGGTCACCGCAGGCGGCGTGATCCCCCCGCAGGACTACGACTTCCTGCGCGAGGCAGGCGTGCAGGGCATCTACGGCCCCGGCTCGAACGTGGTGGAATGCGCGGCGGATATTCTGGTGCTGCTCGGCCACAATATGCCGCCGCTCGGCGAAGGGCTGGACGAGGCGGCGGAGTAGGGGCTACTCCCTCGTCATTGCGAGCAAAGCGAAGCAATCCAGAGCGCTGCGCGAAACGCTCTGGATTGCCGCGTCGCCTTCGGCTCCTCGCAATGACGAAGGAGGATACTGGCATGGACGAGCTTCCAGATACCCATGCAGTCGCGAGTATTTTGCTCCGCTACCTTGTCCAAGTTGGACAGCCACGTTCGGCAGCTGAGGCATATAGGGCGTTGGCGGAGCAGTTTGGTCTCGCGCGGGCCACTCGCAACATGAGAATGCCCAATCAAGCAGAACCTCATTGGAATAACCGAGTAAGAACGGCGATGAATAGCCTCGTCAAGAAGGGCTATGCGGAGCGATCGGTGCGCGACGAATGGACGGCGACCAAAGCTGGCCGTGAAAGGGTGATGTGGTTGGACAAGGTCAACAATAGCGTGAAGATAAACATCTAGCCCTTACGGAGTTTGAAGGTTTGACCCACCCCCGCACCGACTGGACCCGCGCTGAGATCGCGGCCCTCTTCGACCTGCCGTTCACCGAGCTGCTGTTTCAGGCCGCCAGCGTCCACCGCGACTATCACCCCGCGACCGAAGTCCAGCTTTGCACCCTGCTCTCCATCAAGACCGGCGGCTGCCCCGAGGATTGCGGTTATTGCTCGCAGTCGGTCCATGCTGACAGCGGCGTGGAAGCCACCAAGCTGATGGACGTGCAGGCCGTGCTTCAGCGCGCGGCGCAGGCGAAGGATGCAGGCTCGCAGCGGTTCTGCATGGGCGCGGCGTGGCGCAATCCCAAGGACCGCGACATGCCCGCGATTGTCGAGATCGTGAAGGGCGTCTCCGCGATGGGCCTCGAGACCTGCATGACGCTGGGGATGCTCGAACCGCATCAGGCAGACATGCTCGCCGAGGCGGGGCTCAATTACTACAACCACAATATCGACAGCTCGCCGGAATATTACGAGCGGGTGATCAGCACGCGCGATTTCCAGTGCCGCCTCGATACGCTGGACCATGTCCGCAAGGCGGGGATCAACGTCTGCTCCGGCGGGATCGTCGGCATGGGCGAGACGCGCGAGGACCGGGTGGGCTTCGTCCACACCCTCGCGACCCTGCCGCAGCACCCCGAGAGCGTGCCGGTCAATGCGCTGGTGCCGGTGAAGGGCACGGTGCTGGGCAATATGCTGGCCGATACCCCGCTCGCCAAGATCGACGATATCGAGTTCGTCCGCACCGTTGCGGTCGCGCGCATCACCATGCCGCGCTCGATGGTGCGGCTGTCGGCGGGGCGCGAGTCCATGTCCGAGGCGACGCAGGCGCTGTGCTTCCTTGCCGGTGCCAACTCGATCTTCACCGGCGACAAGCTGCTCACCGCGCCCAATGCGGGCGACGACAAGGACGGCGCGCTGTTTGCCAAGCTCGGCCTGACCGCGCTGAAGGGCGAGGAGCCTGCGCGGGCCTGCAAGAGCACGGTGGCGGCTGAATGATCGGCCTGCTCGCCGCAGCCGCGCTGGCAGCGGCGGCACCTGCGTCGGAGCCAACCCCCCAGCCGCTCACCATCGGCGAGACGGTGACGCTAGAGGCGCTGGGCGAGGCGCGCGCGGTCAACATCGTCCTACCGCTCGGTTACGCCGAGGAGCCGGACAAGCGCTGGCCGGTCGTCTACCTGCTCGATGGCGGCGCGGCGCAGGACTTGCTGATGGGCGCGGGGCTGCAACGCTGGAACACCATCTGGGGGCGCAGCCAGAATGCGATCCTCGTCGGCATCGAGACGAAGAACCGCCAGCGCGAACTGCTCCCGCCCACCCGCGATGCCGCCGAACAGGCGCGCTGGCCCACGGCCGGCGAGGCTGCACAATTCCGCGCGTGGATCGCCGGAACCGTCAAGCCGATGATTGAAGCGCGCTATCGCCACGATGGCACGGCCTTCCTCGTCGGCGAGAGCGCGGCGGGGCATTTCGTGGTCGAGACCTGGGCGACTGCGCCCGGCCTGTTCACCGGTTACGCCGCGATCAGCCCCAGCCTGCAATGGGATGGCGAGGCCTTGAGCCGGCTCGTGGCGGGCGAGGCCAGTCGCCCCCCGATCTATCTCAGCCTCGCCGACGAGGGCGGGGCGACCGAAAGCGGGATGATGCGGCTGCTCACCGGCCTGCCGCCCGCGCAGCCCTACTGCTTCTCCGACCGCCGCAAGGAGCTGCGCCACGCCACCAGCTTGCACGGCCTCCTGCCCGAGGCGCTGCAATATCTGCTGCCGACGGGCGTCGATTACCTCGACGAATACGGCTTCACCCTGCGCTGCGAGCGGCGGGGAGGGGCCGAATGACCCTCGGCTTTTCGGTCGATAGCTTGCTCCCCAAGGCGCGCGGCGGCGGACAGCTGCGGATGGGGCTGGTGAAGCTGGAGGAGCACCAGTGGCTCCAGCCGCAGCCCGATTGTGCCGCGCGGGCCGCGGGCTTTGCCGCGTGGCCGCAAGGCGTGCAGCTCACCCCCGATGTCGACGCACCGGGCCGCGAACTCGCCGCGATGCTGGGTGTCGAGGGCGCGCTCCCCGAGGCAGCGCTGGCTTGCCATGAAGACCTGTGCCTGCTGACCAAGCGCGAGGGTGAGGAGGTCTATCGCCTGATCGGCGCGGCGGTCGCATGGCCCTCGGATTGGCATCCGGCGCAGAAGATCGGCCTGCCCTTGCGCGCGCTCCATGCGCCGATTGCGGGCTATGAGGAGCAGCTCGCCACCGGGGTCGACCGCTTCATGGAAACCCTGCGGCCCGGCCCGATCTATGGGCGCTGCAACTGGTTCATCGCTGCGACGGGAGAGCGCCGCTGGCTCCCCGACCGTCCGCCTGCCGAGGCCTTCGCCCATGTCACGCCGGAGAATGCGGGCGAGACGCTGTTCGTGCGCTCCGAACGCCAGACCCTGCGCCGCCTGCCTGAGACGGGGGCGATCCTGTTCGGCATCGGGATCTATGTCGAAGCCTTGGGCAACCTCTCCCCCGCCAATATCGCCATGCTCGGCAAGGCGGTGCAGACGCTGGTGAGCGGCGAGGGCGATCGGCGCGGCGCACCGGCCTATGCGGCGAGCCTGATTGCCTATGCCGAAGGACACGCCGCATGACGCCCGCGTTCCTCCTCGCGCTGCTGATGCAGGCAGCGCAGCCGCCCGTGCCCGGCTGGAATTGCGATGAGCCGGTGGTGCAACAGGAGATGAACTGGTGCGCCGCGCAGGATTTCGCAGCCGCCGACGCGGAACTGGACGCGCAGTGGACAATCACCGCGTCCCTGATGAAGGCGCGCGATGCTGGCATGACCACCGATTTCGGCCCGCTCAACCCTGAAACCCCAAGCGAAGATGCGGCGGCGCGCAAGGCATACACGGGTCACTTCCAGACCTTGCTGGAAGCGCAGCGCGCCTGGCTCGCTTACCGCGACGCCCAGTGCCGGCTGGAAGGATATGCGTTCCTTGGCGGGTCAGCCCAGCCGATGATCCTCTCGGGCTGCCTTGCAACGCTCACCCGCCAGCGCACGCAGGAATTGCGCGATCTTGCCGAAACGCTCGGCTGACGCCGCAAATCCGCTAGCTTGCCTGTCAAGCGATCCCTCGGCATAGCCCTCAGCCGTAACGGCACCGCTTGCAAGAGAGGCCCAACCCTTGTTCTCGAAAATCCTGATTGCCAACCGCGGCGAGATCGCCTGCCGGGTTATCACCACCGCGCGCAAGATGGGGATCAAGACCGTCGCGGTCTATTCCGACGCTGACGCGCGCGCGCCCTTTGTGGCGATGGCTGACGAGGCAGTGCATATCGGGCCGTCGCCTGCCGCCGAGAGCTATCTGATCGCCGAAAAGATCATCGCCGCCTGCAAGCAGACCGGGGCCGAGGCCGTCCACCCCGGCTACGGTTTCCTTTCCGAGCGCACCTCGTTTGCCGAGGCGCTGGCCAAGGAAGGCATCGCCTTCATCGGCCCGCCGGTGGGCGCGATTGCGGCGATGGGGGACAAGATCGAGTCCAAGAAGCTGGCCAAGGAAGCGGGCGTCAATGTCGTCCCCGGCTTTGTCGGCGAGATCGAGGATACCGAGCACGCGGTGCGGATCTCCAACGAGATCGGCTATCCGGTGATGATGAAGGCCAGCGCCGGCGGCGGGGGCAAGGGGATGCGCCTTGCCTACAATGAAGCCGACGTGCGCGAGGGCTTCGAAAGCGTGAAGCGCGAAGGCCTCAACTCTTTCGGCGATGACCGCGTTTTCATCGAGAAGTTCATCCTGAACCCGCGCCACATCGAGATCCAGATCCTCGGCGATCAGCACGGCAACATCCTTTACCTGAACGAGCGCGAATGCTCGATCCAGCGCCGCCACCAGAAGGTGGTCGAAGAAGCGCCGTCGCCTTTCGTCACGCCCAAGATGCGCAAGGCGATGGGCGAACAATGCGTCGCTCTGGCGCGCGCGGTGGGGTATTATTCGGCGGGCACGGTGGAGTTGATCGTCTCCGGCGCGGACCCGACGGGGGAGAGCTTCTACTTCCTCGAAATGAACACCCGGCTTCAGGTGGAGCACCCCGTTACCGAAGCGATCACCGGCATTGATCTGGTCGAACAGATGATCCGCGTGGCGGCGGGCGAGAAGCTGCCATGACGCAGGACGATATCGGCATCGACGGCTGGGCGATCGAGAACCGCGTCTATGCCGAAGACCCCTATCGCGGCTTCCTGCCCTCCACGGGGCGACTGGTGCATTACCAGCCGCCGCTCCCCGGTTGGCAGGAGGACGAGACGGTCGCGGGCAAGGCCCGGCGCGGCGTGGCGCGCGGGACTGGCTCGGTGCGCGTCGATGACGGCGTCTACGAAGGCGGCGAGGTTTCGCGCTTCTACGACCCGATGATTGCCAAGCTCATCACCTGGGCCCCGACCCGCGACGAGGCGGCGGACTTGCAGATCGAGGCGCTCGACAATTTCCGCATCAAGGGGCTCGGCCACAACGTCGATTTCCTCAGCGCGATCATGCAGCACCCGCGCTTCCGTTCGGGCGAGCTGACGACGGGCTTCATCGCCGAGGAATATCCCGATGGCTTCCATGGAGCGGCGACTTCGGAGGAAGTGAAGCGGCTGCTCGCAGCGGTCTGCGCGGGCAATGAATTCACCCTGCAATCGCGCAATCGCCGCATTTCCGGCCAGCTTGACGGGGACGACGGGCGCGAGGGGGTGATCCGTGTCACCACCGAATGGCTGGTGAAGCTTGGCGACGAGCGCTTCCACGTGACCCTCGGCGATGGCCATGCGATGGTCGACGGCGTCAAGGTCGAGGGCACCTGCAACTGGCGCCCCGGCATGACCCAGGCCGAAGCCACCGACGGCGCGGGCCTCAAGCTTGGCCTGATCGTCGAGCGGCAGGGCAACCAGTGGAAGGTGACCACCCGCGGCGCGCAGCATACCGCGCTGGTGATCCCGCAGCGGCTGGCGCGGCACGAATCGCTGATGCTGGAGAAAGTCCCGCCCGATCTCTCGCGCCTGCTGATCTGCCCGATGCCGGGGATGCTGGTGAAGCTCCACGTCGCCGAGGGCGAGACCGTGCAGCCCGGCCAGCCGCTCGCCACCGTCGAGGCGATGAAGATGGAGAACATCCTGCGCGCCGAGAAGGAAGGCGTCATCGCCAAGATCAACGCCGCCGAGGGCGAGAGCCTGGCGGTCGATGCGATCATTCTGGAGCTCGAATAGATGCTCGAGGCGCTCGCCCTCAACATGGCAGTGCCGATCGAACCGGCGCTGATCGAGGGCTTGCCTACACGCGAAGTGACGCTCACCTTCCATGGCGAGCGGCAGGTCTGCTCCGGGCCATTGCTCGCCGATGTGCTGGCGCGGCTGGGCGCTCCGGCGCGGGGCGATGTGCGGGGCGAGGCGCTGGTGACGGTGGTGGTGGTCGAGGCGCGCGATGGTTACCGCGTCGCCTTTACCCTTGGCGAGCTTGACCCGCTGCTGGGCGCTGCTCCGGTGGTGCTGGCCGACCGTTGCAACGGGACGATGCTGGACGAGGCCGACGGCCCGTTCCGCATCGCGGTTGCAGGCGACACGCGCGGCGCGCGCTCGGTGCGGCAGGCAGTCAGCCTGCGGCTGTCGGCGGTGCCCTAGTCTCTGCCCGCGCTGCTGCGGTCGCAAGTGCGACCCTGCGCCGTCCAAAACACACCATCGCGGGTTTTGCGCAAGGCTTAACGCGGTAATGTGGGGCCGCGTCGTGCGGTATCTGCCTCAGTCGTGCTTGCATGACGCTTGACGCGCGCAGGGCTATCGCCTGTTTGTGCGTCAACATGGTTGTTTGCTGCTTGGCCGCGAAATGATGTTGCGCAAGGTGTTGTAGATTTGCGCCTATCTCGTGATTTCCCGCACAAAATCAGGCGTCACCCTGTCCTACATCGCGGTTCGTGAGAGACTTTGTTCTTGCCGAGTCGCGGTATTCCCCGTGGCGGCGGATTGAATCTCGTGGGAGGATTTGATCATGGCACATACCGGAACCGGGTTCTTCGATCGCAAGGGCCATTTCTTCAAGACCGCGCGTGATGCGACCGTCAGCGATCTGGCGGCCTTGCTGGGGCAGATCGGCGAGGGCGAGAGCCTCGCGCCGGGCATCGCCTATATGCTGCTCGAAAGGCGCGCCGAGATCGAACGCCTGTTCGCCGAGCATGACCAGATGCTGGAGGAAGAAGCGGCGATGAAGGCAGCGCGCGGAGGCGATCCGCTGAGCAATGTCGCCAAGCTGCCGAGCCGCCCGGCGCATTGATCTGGTCTGATCAATCCAGTGTCAGATGCAGGCACTGGTTGAAGTCGGTCAATTCGTAATCGGCAAAAGCCGGGCCGTTCGTAAACCCGCGCCTGCGATAGAGCGCCAGCGCCGGTTCGAAGGCGGGGCCGGTGCCGGTCTCGAGGCTGATGCGCCTGATGCCCTCGGCGCGGGCATGGGCGATGATGGTCTCCAGCAGCGCCGCCGCGATGCCTTGCCGCAGGAACTGGGGCAGCGTCCGCATCGATTTGAGTTCGGCTGAGGTCTGATCGAGGATCTTGAGCGCGCCGATTGCGGCTGCCTGCCCATCGACGTGGGCTGCCCACACGGTGACGCCCGCGGCGCGCAAGCCGCTGAGATCCAGCGCGAAACTCAATCCCGGGGGCGAACCTTCAATCATTGCGCGCTGGTGAAAGGCGATAACCGCATGAACTTGCGGATCGTCGAGGTCAGCCAGCGCGATCCTCATGCAGTCAATTCCGCATCAAGAAATGCTGCAATATCAGTCAGATCGACATCGCGCGCAACATAGGCTTCACCCAGCGCGCGCAGCAGCAGGAAGGGCAGGGTGGTGCCTTCGGCCTTCTTGTCGTGGCGCATATGATCCACCAGCGCGGCGCCATCGCAGGTGAGCCCAAGCGCCGCCAGACGCGCCGGAAGCCCCGCTGCGGCGATCGCGGCCTCGGCCCGCGTGGCATCGGCGGCGCTGATCTCGCCGCGGCGGGCGGAGTATTTCGCCGCCAGCACCATGCCCAGCGCAACCGCTTCGCCGTGGAGCAGGCGGTCGGAAAAGCCGGTCTCGGCCTCCAGCGCATGGCCGAAGGTGTGGCCGAGATTGAGCAGCGCACGCAGGTCTTCCGTCTCGCGCTCGTCGGCGGCGACGATCTGTGCCTTCATCGCGATGCTGGTCGCAATGGCGTGTTCGAGCGCCGCCGGTTCGCGCGCCAAGACCTTGTTTCCGTTCGCTTCCAGCCACGCAAAGAAAGCCGCATCGCCGAGCAGGCCATACTTCAGCACCTCGGCATAACCGGCGCGCATTTCGCGGTCGGGTAGGGTGCCGAGCACCAGCGGGTCGATCAGCACTTGGGCCGGCTGATGGAACGCACCGATCAGGTTTTTCCCCGCGCGCGTGTTGATCGCGGTCTTGCCGCCGACCGACGAATCCACCTGCGCGAGCAAGGTCGTGGGCAGCTGCACGAAGCCGCAGCCGCGCTTGGCGATGGCGCAGGCAAAGCCGACGAGATCGCCCACCACGCCGCCGCCCAGCGCAAAGACATGGTCCTTGCGGGTGACGCCCAGCGCCAGCAGCCAGTCGCACAATTGCTCCAGCACGCGCCAGCTCTTGGCCTCCTCGCCCGGTTCGACCACGAACCATTCGGCGGTAAGCCCCGCGGCGGCGAGATCGGCGTTCAGCCGGTCGGCATAAAGCCGGTGGGTGTTGGTATCGGCCACGAAGGGCACGCGGCGGCCTCCGGCGTAACCCTTCAGGAACGGCGCTGCGGCAACGGCCAGGCGGGCCAGCAGCCCTTCCTCGATCACGACGTCATAGGCGCGTCCAGCCAGCGCCACGGGAATTACAGCCATTGATCAATCGCCTCGATGATCGCGCGGGCGGTTTCGGCATGGGGGCCGTTTTCGCTGACGACGCGGATATGCGCCTGCCCATAAAAGGGTGCGCGCTCCTGCGCCAGCCGGGTGAGGATGGCTTTGGGGTCGCCGTTCTTGAGCAAGGGCCGATTGCCGCGCCGGGCGGTGCGCTCGACCAGCGTGTCGATGTCGCAATCGATCCAAACGGCAATCCCGCGCTCGAGCACGAGGGCACGGGTCGCCGGATCGACGAAAGCGCCGCCTCCGGTGGCGATGACGCCGTGGGCCTCGTCCATCAGCCGGGCGATCACGCGCCGTTCGCCGTCGCGGAAATAGGGCTCGCCGAAGGTTTCGAAAATTTCCGGGATCGAGCGCTGGGCGGCGCGCACGATTTCCTCGTCCGCATCCACGAAGTCGCGGCCCAGCAAAGCGGCAAGCTTGCGCCCGACGGTGGATTTGCCGACCCCCATCAGGCCCACCAGCACCACGGGCCGCGTGATGCGCGCTGCCAGGGCGGCGTAATCGCGTTCATGCGGGGAGGGCGGCGCGGCGGACATTGCGGCCCGGCCTATAGATGGGCTAGGGCGGGCGCAATATGGCAAACTTGCGGCGATCCCGTCTGTCACCCGGCGGCCTTCAGGAGGCGCCTGCGCCTGATGTTCCGGCCGGGCGAGGTCGGTTGCTGCTCGCGCTCGTGGCAGCGGTCGCAGGGCTGGCGCTCGCCTGGTTCGAGGGCGGGGAAGAGCCGCTCCACCCGATTGCCGAGGCGGTGAGCCTTCCGGGGCAAGAGCAATGAGGCGGCCAGCGATCGGCTTTGGTGCAAGCGTGCTGGCCTTGGCGTTCGCCGGTGCGCTGGGGGGCGCTGGGCTGGCGGGCCTCGCTTCGGCGCAGGGCAAGCCCGAATCGCTGCTTCCGCCCGGTTTCGATGATCCCGCACCAGCCCCGACCCCGCGGCCGACGCAGGCGCCGGCACAGCCCGCTCCCGGCCCCGGTGCCCCTCCGCCGCCTGCCGGTGTGCCCGGTCTGACCCCCGGCGTTCCGGTCGATCCGGCAACGCTCCCGCCTGTCCCCACCATCACCCGCGACGATCTGGCGCGGCTGCCGAGCCTCGAAGAGCTCGAGAATATGTCGACCGAGGAGCTCGACCGGCTGCTCGGCTTGAAGCCCAAATCCGATATTCCCCCCGGCGCGCAGCGGGCGCTGACCCGTGTCGGTGTGCTGGGGGTGGATGAGGGCGGGCTGCCGCCGGTCGCGCTCGCCAGCCAGCCGGTGGCGCTGGTGCGGGCGAGCCTGCAGGGCAACAACGGCCCGCTGGTCTCGCGCTGGGGTCACATCCTGCTGCGCCGTGCGCTGGCGAGCCGCCTTGCTGCGCCGCTGGGGATGGACCCGATCGAGTTTGCCGCGCTGCGGGTCGGCCTGCTCAACCGGATCGGCGAATATGCGACCGCGCGCGCGGTGGTGCAGGATATCGACAGCGCCAACTGGTCGCCCGCGCTGACGCAGGAGGCGCTTGCCGCCTATCTTGGCAGCGGCGACATCACCGGGGCGTGCCCTGCGGTGCGCCTGCAAGGCTCCTCGCGCGAGGATGGCGAGTGGCAGATGTGGCAGGCGATCTGCAACGCCTATGCCGGCGAGGCTGCACTGGCCGCCTCGCAGCTTGATCGCGCTCTGGGCCGCGGTGTCGCGCCGCGCATCGACGTGCTGCTGGCGCGGCGTTTTGCGGGGGCGGCAGGGCGCGGGCAACGCGCGGTGCAGATCGAGTGGAAGGGGGTCGAGGACTTGAACCCCTGGCGCTTCGGCCTTGCCACGGCGCTGGGCGAGCCGGTGCCGCAGCCCTTGCTCGATGGTGCGCTGACGGCCAAGGGCGGTGCCTATTACGCCCGTTCGGCGGCGCTGCTGCCGATGCTCCCCGCAACCGCCCGCGCTCCCTATGCCGGACGCGCCGCGCGCGAGGGGATCATGTCGGCTGACGCGATGGTCGATCTCTATTCGGAGGTCTATGCCGATCCGGCAGCAAGCGGCGATCCCAAGACTCATGCCGATACCCTGCGCGAGGCCTATCTCGCCACCGAGCCTTCCGCGCGCATCGCCGCGATGGAGCGGTTGTGGGCGGCAGGTGCAGCGCTGGGCGGCGGTGACGGCTACGGCGCGCGGGTAATGACCGCCTATGCCGCCGCGCGCATTCCGGCCGAGGAAGCCCATGCGGGCGCCGCCGGTGACTTGATTGCCGCGATGCTTGCAGCCGGGCTCGATGCCAACGCCGCGCGCTGGCGCAACATCGTGCCGGAAGGCTCGTTGGGCTGGGCGCTGATCGCGCTTTCGGCCCCCAATGGCGAGGCCGTCTCGCAGGGTGCGGTCGAAAGCTTCGTCGGCGATGACGACAGCGAGGCGGCGCGCAAGTCGGCGTTTCTGGTGGCGGGGCTGGCCGGGCTCGGACGGCTCGATCAGGGCGATGCCGAGACGCTCGCGGGCGATCTCGACTTCGATCTTGGCCGCCAGACCCGCTGGACGCGGGCGATTGCGCGCGCGGCAGAGGTCGGCAATCCGGTGCTGGTGGTGCTGCTGGCCGGGCTGGGGATGCAGGGGGCGAGCTGGTCGCAGATGACCCCGCTCCACCTCTACCACATAACCTCGGCATTGAACCGCGTGGGCCTTTCCGCCGAAGCCCGGATGATCGCCGCCGAGGCGGTCGCGCGGGGGTAATGTCCGCCGCGACCGAGGCGTTCCTTGCCATGCTCGCCGCCGAGCGAGGGGCGGCGGCCAATACGCTCGCCGCCTACCGCCGCGATCTGGCGCAGGCCGAGGAAGCGGTTGGCGATCTGGCCAGTGCTGATCGCGATGCGGTGGCCAGCCTTGCAGGCGAATGGGCTGATCTTGCCCCTGCGAGCGTTGCGCGCAAAGCCTCGTCGCTCAGGCAGTTCTTCGGCTTTGCCATCGACGAGGGCTGGCGCCAGGACGATCCCTCGGGCGCCTTGCCCGCACCGCGCAGCCGCCGACCGCTTCCCAAGGTGCTGGGGCATGAGGCCATCGCCGCGCTGTTCGCGCGCGCCGAGGATGAGGCCGCCAGCGGCGAACCCAAGGCGGTGCGGCTGCTGGCGCTGATCGAGCTGCTTTACGGGTCGGGGCTGCGCGCGAGCGAGCTGGTCAGCCTGCCGATCAGCGCCGTGCCGCGCGATGCGCCGTTTCTGACGGTGACCGGCAAGGGCGGCGCGACCCGGATGGTGCCAGTCGGCGGCCGCGCGCTGGAGGCAGTGGGGCGGTGGCTGGCCGTGCGCCCACAAACACCGCCCTCGCGCTACCTGTTCCCCTCGGGCAAGGTGGGGCATCTCAGCCGCGTCCGGCTGTTCCAACTGCTCAAGGCACTGGCGGGCCGCGCCGGGCTCGATCCCGCCGCGATCAGCCCCCATGTGCTGCGCCACGCCTTTGCCACCCACCTGCTCGAAGGCGGCGCAGACCTGCGCGTGCTTCAGACATTGCTTGGTCACGCCGACATTTCCACCACGCAAATCTACACCCATGTGGACAGTGCGCGGCTGGTTGCCCTCGTCAATTCCCGTCACCCGCTTGCAACACGGGCAACATCGGACTAGCCCGCTGCCATGATTTCCTACCTCGATTTCGAGAAACCGGTCGCAGCGCTTGAAGAGCGCATCACCCAGTTGCGCAGCGTCAACGCGCTGCACGATGTCGATGTCGCAAGCGAGATCGGCAGGCTGGAGGCCAAGAGCACCGAACTGCTGGCCAGCACCTATGCCTCGCTCACGCCGTGGCAGAAGACGCAGGTCGCCCGGCACCCGCAACGCCCGCATTTCCGCGACTATGTGGCGCAGGCCTTCAGCGATTTCATGCCGCTGGGCGGCGACCGGCTCTATGCCGACGATCTGGCGATCATGGGCGGCTTTGCGCGGCTCAATGGCCGCCGGGTGATGCTGATCGGGCACGAGAAGGGCCACGACACGCAAAGCCGCATCCGCCACAATTTCGGCATGGGCAAGCCCGAAGGCTACCGCAAGGCGATCCGCCTGATGGAACTTGCCAGCCGATTCGGCCTGCCGGTGGTGACGCTGGTGGATACCTCGGGCGCGTTTCCGGGGATCGAGGCGGAAGAACGCGGGCAGGCCGAAGCCATCGCCCGCGCGACCGAGGCGTGCCTTGCGCTCGAAGTGCCGATGGTTGCCGCGATCGTGGGCGAGGGCGGATCGGGGGGTGCGGTTGCGCTCGCCTCGGCGAACCGGGTGCTGATGATGGAGCACGCGGTCTATTCGGTGATCTCGCCCGAAGGCTGCGCCTCGATCCTGTGGCGCACCTCGGAAAAGGCGGCAGACGCCGCGCAGGCGATGAAGGTGACGGCGCAGGATCTGAAGCGGATCAATGTGATCGACCGGATCGTCAAGGAACCCGTCGGCGGTGCGCACCGCGATCCCGCTGCCGCCGCGCGGCTGCTGGGTCAGGCGCTGACCGAGGAAATCGACCAGCTCTCGGGCCAATCGCCGTCTGCTTTGATCGCCCAGCGCGAGGCGCGCTTCCTCGGGATCGGCGGCTGATCGCGCCTGCCCCGCGCCATCCGGCGTTAAGCTTTCGTTTGCCAAGGCTTTGCCCCGCCGCCGTTTGCCGATAGGCTGACGGCACAGAACGATAGCGGGAGACGCCGATCATGGCCCGAATTTCACGCAAGCTGCTCTTGTGCGGCATGGCCCCTGTGGCGCTCGCCGGATGCATGGGCGCAGGGGGCGCCGTGCCCTCGGCCTCAAGCCCGATCACCCCTGCCGAGGCCCAGCAGGGCGCGCAGTATCACCCGCAATTCCTTGCCGAATTCGGCGGCGCGATGAGCGGGCCTCACGCGGCCTATGTCGAACAGGTGGGCAAGAATATCGCGGTGCAATCGGGCCTCGGCAATGCGCGCGAGAGCTTTACCGTGAGCCTGCTCAACTCGCCGGTGCACAATGCCTTCGCGGTGCCGGGCGGGTATATCTACACCACCCGCCAGCTGGTCACGCTGATGAACAACGAGGCGGAGCTGGCCGGCGTGCTGGGCCATGAAGTCGGCCATGTCGCCGCGCGCCATTCGCAGCGGCGCCAGCAGGCAGCGCAGAAGAATACGCTGCTGGGCGGGGGCTTGGCGATCCTGTCGGGGATACTCCTTGGCGATTCGCAGATCGGGCAGACCCTTTCGCGCACCTTTCTCGAAGGCTCGCAGCTGCTGACGCTGCGATTCTCGCGCCAGCAGGAACTGGAGGCGGACGATCTCGGCATCCAGTATCTGGGCAAGGCGGGGTATGACCGGCGGGCGATGTCGACCGTGCTGGCGAGCCTGGCGGCGCAGAATGCGCTCGACGCGCGGCTTGCCGGGCGCAATGCCAGCGTGCCCGAATGGGCCTCGACCCACCCCGACCCGGCAAGCCGGGTGCAAAGCGCGCGCACAAAGGCGGATGCGGCAGGCCTCGGCGGTGTCACGAATCGCGACACCTTCCTCGCCCGAATCGACGGGCTGCTTTACGGCGACGACCCGGCGCAGGGGATGATCGAAGGCAGCACCTTCATCCATCCCGACTTGAAGCTCGCCTTCACTGCGCCGCAGGGCTTCTACATGGTCAATGGCACTCGCGCCGTCAGTATCCAGGGGCAGGGCGGGCAGGCGCAGATGACCACGGCGGCCTATGCCGGCAATCTCGAAACCTATGTGCGTCAGCAGTTTACCGCAGTCGGCGGGCAGAACAGCAATCTGGCCCCGGCACAGTTGCAACGCACCACGGTGAACGGCCTTCCGGCGGTTTACGGGACGGCGCGGGTCAATAATGGCAATTCGCAGGTTGATCTGGTGGTCTTCGCCTATGAATTCGCGCGCGATCAGGCGTTCCACTTCGTCGCCATCGCGCCTGCGGGCCGGGCTTCGACCTTCAACGGAATGTTCCAGTCGATGCGGCGAATCACTGCGGCCGAGGCGGCGGCGGTCGTGCCGAAGAAGATCCAGGTGGTGACTGTCAGCCGCACCGACACCGTAGCGAGCCTTGCGCGGCGGATGGCCTATCCGGCCGCGCAGGAAGAGCGCTTCCGGGTGCTCAACGCGCTGGGAAGTGCCGACACTGTCACGCCGGGTCAGAAGGTGAAGCTGGTGGTGCGGGCGCGGTAGTCGTTCTGATTGCGCTGACCGCCCGCCTCATCGCAGGTGGCAATGTAAAGGAATACACCACACAAACAAAAACGGCGGGGATTGCTCCCCGCCGTTTCCGTTTTTCGTCTTCGCCAGAACTTAGTTCTGGTCGATGCCGGCCTGCATTTCGCTGTCGACTTCGTTGAAGGTTTCCTCGAGGGTTTCACCGAGGGTGGTCATGGCGGTGATCGCGGCGACGGCGATCAGAGCGGCGATCAGGCCGTACTCGATGGCGGTTGCACCCTGCTCGTCGCGGATCAGCTTGTTGATGAACTTCATGGTCGGTCTCCTGGTTGGTCTTCTGTATTCCTGCCCATCCCCGCTTCGGTTCGGACAATTGTTGGATTAGGGCGTATTTCTTTCGAAAACCCTAACTGTGGTCAATTTTCTATCGCCTCGACAGTACGTGATTCAACTTCACTCCACATGCGCGTCGATTCCTCAGCAACACCCCAAAGTGCACTGATCATGGCGATAGTAATCAAGGCGACGACGAGGCCGTATTCCACGGCCGTGGCACCAGAGGTGTCATGACGGAGTCTGTTCAGAAAACTGGCCACCATGCCCCCCAAAGATTGATGCGTTGTCGTCTTGACCGCCATAGAATCGGCCATGAATCTTAAGAATTGGTTGATGGCGGGCGCGAACCTGGAAAGAATACCGACATGACACGGGGATTTCTGGCAGTGGTCGCTGCGGCCATGCAGCGCGCGGATGGACGCTGGCTGATGCATCGGCGACCGGAAGGAAAGCATCACGCCGGCCTGTGGGAATTCCCGGGCGGAAAGGTCGAACCAACTGAAATGCCAGCAGAAACGCTGGTGCGGGAACTGGCAGAGGAGCTTGGGATTCACGCCCTGGCGGCCGATTGCGTGCCGCAAGGATTTGCCGAAGATCCGGGTGCCGGAGCTTCCGAAAGCGGGGGCAGGGGGCTTGTCATTCTGCTTTACACGTTGCGGCAATGGCAGGACACGCCGCGCGCGCTTGAGGGCGGCGCAATCGGCTGGTTTACGCCGGCCGAAGCCCTCGCGCTGCCCAAGCCACCGCTCGACATCGTGCTGGCGCGGCGTCTGTTTGAAAATTACTGACGGGTGCAACAAAGCCCCTTGCCAAGCCGGGCCGACCCCCCTAGATGGCGCCCCTCAGCGCGCACCCGTAGCTCAGCTGGATAGAGCACCAGACTACGAATCTGGGGGTCAGAGGTTCGAATCCTTTCGGGTGCGCCATTAAAAAAGCCGGTCCCATCGGGGCCGGCTTTTTTAATGCCGGATCATGAGAGGTTCCAACCCGTTCGGAATCGGAGCGCCGAAGGCGCGGAGATGACGGAGCCGCGCAGCGGCGGAGTAATCCTTTCGGGTGCGCCATTAAAAAAGCTGGTCCCTCGGGGCCGGCTTTTTTAATGCCGGATCATGAGAGGTTCGGATCGCGAGGGGAGCGAGTGCGGCAGTCCCGCCCCGCCAATCCGCCTTCAGTCCTCCGCCGCGTCCTCAAGCGCGTGCATATCATCATCCGACAGGCCGAAATGGTGTCCCGCCTCGTGGATCACCACATGGCGCACCAGCTCGGCAAAGCCGACCCCGGTTTCCTCCATCTCGGCAAGCAGCGGCTGGCGGAACAGGGTGATGACCGGGGGCATCACATCGCTATCCCATTGCGAGCGTTCCGTGAGGGCGACGCCTTCATAAAGCCCGGTCAGCTCATAGGGGTCTTCGATCCCGAGCGCGACGAGCTGCTCGGCGGCGGCGAATTCCTCGACCCGCAGAACCACGCCTTCCAGCTCGCGCCGAAACGGGGCAGGCAGCCGGGCCAGCACGCGGTGGGCGGCGGATTCGAATTCCTCAGGCGTGGGGGCGCGCACAATAACGCTCCTTTGGGCTGCGGCAGGGGATGCATTGCCGGGATTTCGTCCTACATCTGCTTAAGATGGGAATTGCATCCAACCGTTGCAATCGGCGTAACTTCTTGGAACGCCCGAGACGGTTGAGGGTTAACGTGTCGCGGGATCGACCGGTGAGGGGGCTCGTGCGAGCCGATGAATGAAGAAAGACATAAGGCCATGAACTACGTTTCCGCCCATGATCACGACGATGAATTCGATCCTGAGAACCCCCTCGGCAAGCCCGAGGTGCCCGAACACGTGCAGGACGCGATTCGCACCCTGATCGCCTGGGCAGGTGATGATCCCTCGCGCGAAGGCCTGCTCGATACGCCCAAGCGGGTCGGCCGGGCCTGGCTTGAATATTGCGAAGGATACCGGGAAGATCCGGCCATCCACCTCACCCGGCAGTTCACCGAGGTCGGTGGCTATGACGAGATCGTGCTGCTGAAGGACATCCCGTTCCAGTCGCATTGCGAGCACCACATGGCGCCGATCACCGGCAAGGCGGCCATCGCCTATCTGCCGCGCAACAAGGTGGTGGGCATTTCCAAGCTCGCCCGCGTGCTCCACGGCTATGCGCAGCGCCTCCAGATCCAGGAGCGGCTCACCGCCGAGGTCGCGCAGTGCATCTGGGATCACCTCGATCCGCACGGCGTGGCCGTGGTGATCGAAGCACAGCACGGCTGCATGACCGGCCGCGGCGTGAAAACACCGGGTGTCGGCATGATTACCAGCCGTATTCTTGGCTGCTTTCTTGAAGACGACCGTAGTCGCAAGGAAGTCATGAGCCTGATGGGCTACTAATCTTCTATTTTATGAATATTGGAAGATAATACTTCTGCACTTGCGTGTGTTTCTTTTGCATCACCTCCAGCTTTGCGAATCGCATCGCCGCTGCTAGGTTCTCATCATCCACGGTCATAAAGGCCGGGATGATGCAGGAGAGACCATCATGAAGAAGCTTGCTCTCGCCGGTCTGGCGCTCGGAGCCTGCCTCGCTGCCCCCGCAGCGGCGCTCGAACATGAGGTAGTGATCGACCACGCAGCCGGCCCGATTGCGGCCGATTACAAAGGCACGGTGACGATCGAGACCACGCAGGTCGGCACCGCCGGTGCCGCCGGTCGGCCCAGCACGCTGGCCTGCCGCTGGAGCGCGACGCTCAATGTCGAGCGTGTGGCCAAGGTCGGTGAGACCTTGCGTTCGCACCGCAGCCTGACGAGCGAAGATGTCGCTAGCGGATCGCGCCCCGGCTGGTGCGAAACCAGCGCCAAGGCAATCGAGGCGCTGGTCGACACGCGCAGCGAACGGATGCGCAGCGCGATGCTCGCGCTGGTCGAACAGGATCGTGCCGCGATCCTCGCCGAAGCTGAAAGCGCCGCACGCACCGGCCGCGACGGCTGACACCCGCTTCCCCGCAAGGTCGCAAACGGACGGGGCGTTCCTTCGCTGGAGCGCCCCGTTTTGGTGTTTGCGATCAGCAGGAAACCGGCATAGCTTGGCAGTGGGATCAGCCTGTTGGCCTATCGAAGGAGTTTCCCGATGCTGCGCACGTCCGCCCACCGCTTCCTTGTCGCTGCCGCTCTGGCCGGGACGCTGGCCGCCTGTTCGGGCGAAGCCGCCAGCGACGGCGCTGAAGCCGCCAAGCCCGCAGGCGAAGCGCCGCCGGTGATCAAGGAACGGCACGACAATTTCGAAGAGATCGGCGATGCCTTCAAGGCAGTGCGCGGCGAGCTGGAGAAGGACGCGCCCGATTTCACACTGATTGCGGCCAAGGCGAATGACATCAACGCCCGCGCGATGAAGATCGAGACCCATTTCCCTGCCGGCACCAGCACGGCTGACGGCTTCAAGACCGAAGCGCTTCCCGCGATCTGGGAGAAGCCCGAGGAGTTCAAGGCTGCCGCGACCAAGCTGGTCGACGAAAGCGCCAAGCTCGCCACTCTTGCCGCAGGCGGTGACAAGGCCGCCGTCGGCGCCCAAGCGATGGCGATGGGCGGGGCGTGCAAGGGCTGCCACGACCAGTTCCGGCTCGACGACAAGAAGTAACCGCGCATGACCGATCCGGCCGAGGCCGCAACCGCGCGCCCGCGCGACGTCAGCGTGTGGGACCCCTTGCTGCGCCTCACTCACTGGAGCTTTCCGCTGCTGATCCCTGCCATGTGGTGGACAGCGGAGAACTCCAAGTGGGCGCTGCACAAGCGGTTGGGGCTGGTGCTGCTCGGGGTGCTGGCGTTCCGGGTGCTGTGGGGCTTCCTCGGGCCGGAGACGGCGCGCTTTTCGCAATTCGTGAAGGGGCCGGGGGCGGTGCTCGCCTATCTCAGGGGCGACCGGAGCGCCGGGCCTGCCATCGGCCACTCGCCGCTGGGCGGGTGGAGCACCATCGCTTTGATCGGGGCGATGCTGGTGCAGGTCAGCCTCGGGCTGTTTGCGGGCGATCCCTATGACGGGATGACCGGGCCGCTCAACAGTCTGGTCGGCGTGGCGCTGGCGGACACCATCACCGAAGTGCACGAGACGTTCTTCTGGGTGGTGGCGGGTCTTGTCGGCCTGCATCTGGCGGCGATCACCTTCTATGCGGTGAAGGGCGATGATCTGCTCAGCCCGATGGTCGGCGGATCGCGCCCGCCGATGGCCGGGGTTGAGGGGATCGGTGCGATGCCATGGGGCAGGGGACTTCTCGCGGTGGCGCTCGCCGCCGGACTGGCGCTGTGGGTCACCTTTGGCGCGCCGCCACTGACATGACCCGACGCTGGCCGCGGCAGATCAAGGCCTTGTCGCTGTTAGCTTGTCTGCTCAGCGGGCCTGCCGGTGCCGATGACGAAACCTGGCGGGAAGAATTCCCGCAGAAATGCATTTTCCCGGCTGACGGCCTCGAAGAACCCGAGCCCTGCCGAAGTTTCCACCGGGTGTCCGACCGTCGCTCTGAAGATGGCGAGGTCTACACGATCTATGAATACAAGTGGATCAGCGCCGATGGCCGGGAGGTTGTCTACACGCCGGACATCGGCGGCTTTGCGATCAGCCGGTTCACCATCGGCACGCTGCACGACAACCGCTATGACGGGGGCCGCACCTTCAAGCCGGCTGTCAGTCACACATTGCACAGGGACAAGACCGTGATCGGTGCGCCTGGCGAATTGTATCTATTTGCCGTGTGCGGCGAGTACGTCGATGGGAAGCCGTATAATTGCGACTGACCCGGTTCGCGGTCCATGTCGGCTCCAACGAAAAGGGGCGCCCCCGCTGCGGGAGGCGCCCCTTCCATTGTGCCTATGGCAAGAGCCTTAGAGCTGGCCGAGCATGTGCTCCGCGCTCGACACCTTGAAATCGCCGGGCTCTTCGACGTTCAGCTGTTCCACGACGCCGTCGTTGATCACCATCGAGAAGCGCTGGCCGCGCTTGCCCAGACCAAAGCCCGAGCCGTCCATGGTGAGGCCGATTGCCTCGACGAATTCGGCATTGCCGTCCGCCAGCATGGTGATGGCATCGCTGCCGGCGGCCTTGTTCCACGCGCCCATCACGAAGGCGTCGTTGACGGCGGTGCCGACGATCTCGTCGACACCCTTGGCCTTCAGCTCCTCTGCCTTTTCAACGAAGCCCGGCAGGTGGCGCGCCGAGCAGGTCGGGGTGAAAGCGCCGGGCACGCTGAACAGCGCGACCTTCTTGCCAGCGAAGTAGTCGGACGACTTGACCGGCTGCGGGCCCTCGGCGGTGGCCTTGATCAGCGTGACTTCGGGGATCTTGTCGCCAACGGAAATGGTCATGGTGTGTGCATCCTCTTGTATGCGGGGTGTGGCGCGCTCTCTAGCCTGCGCGCGGCGGGCGGGCAACAAATAGACATATAAAGATAAGTTTATATTTGCCTCTCGCCGCGTGTGCGGCTAGGGGCAGCGGGCAATAGACAGACCATGCGCCCCCGCGTGTGCGTTTCTGTGCTCAGGAGATAGAAAAGATGGCCACCCTCGCTGCTGCCCCGACCCACGAATATGTCATCAAGGACATCGCGCTCGCCCCCTTCGGCCGCGACGAGATCATGATCGCGGAAACCGAAATGCCCGGACTGATGGCGCTGCGCGAAGAATATGGCGCGGCCCAGCCCCTGAAGGGCGCGCGCATCACCGGCTCGCTGCACATGACGATCCAGACCGCGGTGCTGATCGAGACGCTGGTGGCGCTGGGCGCGGAAGTGCGCTGGGCGACCTGCAACATCTTCTCCACGCAAGACCACGCCGCCGCCGCGATCGCCGCGCGCGGCATCCCCGTCTTCGCGATCAAGGGTGAAACCCTCGCCGAATATTGGGACTATGTCGGCCGCATCTTCGATTGGGCCTCGGAAGCCGATCCCGATCTCACCTGCAACATGATCCTCGACGATGGTGGTGACGCCACCATGTTCGCGCTGTGGGGCGCACGCCTTGAAGCGGGCGAGGAAATGGGCGAGCCGACCAACGCCGAGGAAATCGAGTTCCAGCGCGCGCTCAAGGCCTTCGTCGCCGCCAAGCCGGGCTACCTCACCAAGACGGTGAAGGCGATCAAGGGCGTTTCGGAAGAGACCACCACGGGCGTGATGCGCCTCTACCAGATCGCCAAGCAGGGCAAGCTCCCGTTCCCGGCGATCAACGTGAACGATTCGGTCACCAAGTCGAAGTTCGACAACCTCTACGGCTGCAAGGAATCGCTGGTCGACGCGATCCGCCGCGCGACCGACGTGATGCTCGCCGGCAAGGTCGCCTGCGTTGCCGGTTACGGCGATGTCGGAAAGGGCTCGGCCGCGAGCCTGCGTGACGGCGGTGCCCGCGTGATGGTCACCGAGATTGACCCGATCTGCGCCCTTCAGGCCGCGATGGACGGCTTCGAAGTCGTCACCATGGAAGACGCGGTGAAGCGCGCCGACATCTTTGTCACCGCCACCGGCAACGAAGACGTCATCACCGCCGCGCACATGCAGGCGATGAAGCCGATGGCGATCGTCTGCAACATCGGCCACTTCGACAGCGAGATCCAGATCGCCGCGCTTTCCAACTACGAGTGGAAGGAAATCAAGGAAGGCACCGACCTTGTCACCTTCCCCGATGGCAAGTCGATCATCGTGCTCGCCAAGGGCCGCCTCGTGAACCTCGGCTGCGCCACCGGCCACCCGAGCTTCGTGATGAGCGCGAGCTTCACCAACCAGACGCTCGCCCAGATCGAACTGTTCACCAAGTCGGACGAATACGAGAACGACGTCTACGTTCTGCCCAAGCACCTTGATGAAAAGGTCGCCGCGCTCCACCTCGAAAAGCTGGGCGTCAAGCTGACCCAGCTTTCGGACAAGCAGGCGAGCTACATCGGCGTGCCGCAGGCCGGCCCGTTCAAGCCGGACCACTACCGCTACTAAGTCTTGCGATTTGCCCGCTCCTGCCCCGAATAATCGCGGGGCAGGCGGCGGGCGGACGCATCCGCCGTTGCACTCCCGCGTCTGCGCGCATAGCGGTTGAGCGATGGATCTCTCGCCCCTTTCACTGGTGCTGATCGCGCTCGTTCTGGCCGCATGGGCGGTTGGAGCGGCGCTGGTTGTGCTGCGCGCCAACCGCAGTGCCCGCCGTGCCAAGGCGATGCGCACCAGTCTCAAGCGGATGCAAACCCTGCTCGATGTCGCCCCGGCGCTGCCGTTGCTGGTGCGGGTCGACGGGCGGATCGAAGCGCCAGACCGGCTCGCGCGGATGCTGGGGCTGGCCGGGATGCCCAAATACCTCTCGGAACTCGCTGCGGCGCCGGGCAATCCCAAAGCCGGCGGTCTGGCGCAGGCGCAGCTTGATCAGCTGTGGGCCAAGATCCAGGCCACGCAGAAGAGCGCCGCGCCCTTCCGCATGGCGATCAATCTGCCGAACTCGCAACGCTCGCTTGCGCTTTATGGGACGCTCGCCGATCCGCAGGTCTCGCCCGGCGGCGCTGCGCTGGTGTGGGTGTTCGATTTCACCGAAAGCCATAGCGAAATGGCCCGCCTGCGGGCGGCTGCTGCGCGTGCCACGGGTGATTTCGCCGCGCTCGTCGGATTGATCGAGGCCGCACCGATGCCGATGTGGTTCCGCGATGCCGATTTGAGGCTCCAGCTGGTCAATCAGGCCTATGTCGACGCGGTGGGTGCGATGAGTGCGGCCGAAGTGGTGCAGGGACAGATCGAGCTGCTCGAGCCGGAAGAGGGCCGTTCCCCGGCCGACATCGCCCGCACCAGTCTGCAATCCCAGGACAAGTCCGAGCGCATCGTGGCCGCCACCATCCACGGCGCGCGCCGCACGCTGCGTGTCTCCGATCTGCCGCTCGGGCAGGAGGGCGTGGCGGGCTATGCCATCGACATCGAGGAGCAACAGCAGGTCGCGCGTGACTTCCGCGCGTTTCGTGATGCGCAGCGCGCGCTGCTCGACCAGCTTTCGGTCGGTGTCGCGCTGTTCGATGCCGAGGAGCGGCTGACCTTCGCCAACCGTCCGTTCCGCCGCCTGTTCAGCCTGACCGACGATGCCGTCGAGGCGCACACGCCGTTCGAACGATTCCTCGCCGAAGCGCGCGAGCGTGGCCGCACCCCCGAAGTGCGCGACTTTCCCGAATGGCGGCGGGAACGCACCGGCTGGTTCGGGATGCGCGAGAGCATGGAGGAGGCTTGGCCGCTTCCGGGCGGCACGCATCTGCGGGTCGTTGCGCAGCCCATGCCGGATGGCGGGTTGGTGCTGATCACCGAAGACCGCACCGAAAGCCTCGCGCTCTCCGCCGTGCGCGACACCTTGCTGCGCACCCGGACAGCGACGCTCGATAGTCTGTTCGAGGCGCTGGCGATCTTTGCCCCCGATGGTTCGGTGCAGTTGTGGAACCGCAGCTTTGCAGGCACCTGGGGGCTCTCGCCCGAATTGCTCGATCAGCATCCCAGCGCTGACGAACTGCTCGGCGCGATCGGGCGCAATCTGGTGCATCCGGAAGAGGCGAGCCTGATCGGCGCGGCGGTGCGCGCGGCAACGCTCGACCGGCGCGAGAAAGAGGGCAAGGTGGAGCTCGCCGACGGGCGCACCCTGCGCTTTGCCGGGATTCCGCTGCCCGACGGCAATGGCCTGCTGACAGTGCTCGACATCACCGCCTCACAAAAGGCCGAGCAGGCCCTGCGCGAGCGCGCCGAGGCATTGGAGGAGGCCGACGCCGTCAAGGCCAAGTTCCTCGCCAACATGAGCTACGAATTCCGCACGCCGCTCACCACCATCGGCGGCTATGCTGAACTGCTGAAGAGCGGCGTGGCGGCTGACCCTGAGGCGGCGGGCGAATATGTCGATGCGATCCTCGCCGCGGTCGAACGCCTGACCGAGCAGGTCGAGAACGTCCTCGACCTGTCACAGTCCGAAGCGGGGCTGCTGCCGATCCGCAAGGAGCGGGTCGACGTGCTCGACTTCCTCACCACGCTGGTGCGCGAGCGTGAACAGGCGATCATCGCTGCCGGGCTCAGCCTTGATCTCAAGGGACGGCGTGGCCGGATCATCGAGGCCGACCCGCGCCAGATGGGCCGGGCGATCGGCAATCTGCTCGACAATGCCATCGCGGGAACGCCAGAGGACGGGCGGATCGTGATCGAGATCCGAAAGCCGCCGGTCGATGCAGGCTGGACGGTCGAGATCGGGATTGCCGACAATGGCCGCGGCATGACCTCGCAGGAGCTGGCGCGTGCGCTGGGCGGGTTGAAGCCCGACAAGGACGCACCTCCGGAAAAGCGCACAGGCCTTGGCATACCGCTGGCCCGCCAGTTGATCGAGGCGCATGACGGCACGCTCGAAATGACAAGCCGCAAGGGCGCGGGCACCACTGCGATCATCCGTCTGCCGTGATCGAGCTGCGCGAAAACCTGCCCGATCTGACCGCGATGGCAGCCTATGGCGCGCGCATTGCACAGCAGCTGCGCAGCGGGGATGTGGTGGCTCTCGAAGGCGGACTCGGTGCGGGCAAGACCACGCTCGCCCGCGCGATTCTCGCCAGCCTCGGCCATGCCGGGGAAGTGCCTTCACCCACCTTCACCATTATCGAGACGTATGATTCGCCGCCTTTGCGGCTCGCCGTCATTCATGCCGACTTCTACCGTCTGGACGACCCGTCCGAACTCGCCGAGATCGGGCTTGATGATTATCGCGAAGGTGCGGTGCTGCTGGCGGAATGGCCCGATCATGCCGGCGGCTTCGGGCATGAGCCGGGGTGCCTTGCGATCCATCTCGCCCTGGTCGGAGAAAGCGGGGAAGGCGGGCGGATTGCGATTGCCCGCGCAGGCCAGGATTGGGTAGGGCGGATGCCATGAGCGAACTGCCTGAAGGTCTTGCCGCATTTGTCGAAACCGCCGGATGGGGCGAGGCCGAAGTCGCCCCGCTGCCGGGCGATGCCTCGTTCCGCCGCTATTTCCGCCTGACGCAGGCGAGCGGCGCAACGGCGATGCTGATGCACGCCCCGCCGCCGCATGAAGACCCCGCACCCTTCCTCCATGTCGCGCACTGGCTGAACGACAACGGGATGCGCGGCCCTGCGATTCTCGCCGAAGATGCCTCTGCTGGCTGGGTGCTGACCGAGGATTTCGGCAATGACCGGATGCGCGACTGGCTCGATCTCCATCCGGGCGAGGAGCGCGCTGCCTATGACGCGGCGGTTGATGCGCTCGCCGCGCTCCACCGTCTGCCGCCGGGGCCGTTCGCGCCCTACGATATGGCGGTTTATGCGCGAGAGGTGGCGCTGCTGACCGAATGGTATTGCCCGGCACATGGGCTTGACGTCGATGTCGATGGCCATGCAGCGGCGTGGGAACAGGTGTTGGCCCCGGTGCTTGCACGTCAAAACCCCGGCGTGACGGTGTTGCGAGACTACCATGCAGAAAACATCATGCTGCTCGGCGGCCGGCCGGGCGCGCCGCAAGGGCTGATCGACTTTCAGGATGCGCTGGTGGGCCACCCGGCCTATGATCTCGTCTCCTTGCTGCAGGACGCGCGGCGGGATGTCTCCGAGGAATTGGAGGCGGCGATGCTGCGTCACTATGCTGCGGCGTCTGGCGGGACAGATCACGATTTCCTCGCCGACTATGCGACACTGGGCGCGCAGCGGAATGCCAAGATCGTGGGCATCTTCACCCGACTGAACGCGCGCGATGGCAAGCCGCGCTATCTTGCGATGATCCCGCGTGTCTGGGCGGCACTGGAGCGTGATCTCGCGCACCCCGCGCTCGCCCCGGTGGCCGCGTGGTTCGATGCCAATATTCCTGCAGAGCTGCGCGCTGCCAATGGAGCCTTTCCCGCGTGAGCCAGCTTGCCTCCGATACCGCGATGATCCTGGCCGCCGGGCTCGGCAAGCGGATGCGACCGCTCACTGCCAGCCAGCCCAAGCCGCTGGTGCGCGTCGCGGGCAAGGCGCTGATCGACCACGCGCTCGACCGGCTGAAAGACGCAGGCATTGCCAGGGCGGTGGTCAATGTCCACTATCTCGCCGATGCGCTGGAGGCTCATGTCCTTGCCCGCGCCGCGCCCCAGGTGACTGTCTCGGACGAGCGTGCGCTTCTGCTTGAGACCGGTGGCGGGATGGTCAAGGCCTTGCCGAAGCTGCCCGATCCGTTCTTCGCGCTTAACGCCGACAATATCTGGCTCGATGGGCCCAAGAGCGCCTTCCACGATCTTTCGCGCCGCTGGAACCCCGACGAGATGGACGCGCTGCTGCTGGTCGTGCCGCACGCCAGAGCGATGAACTTCAATGGGCCGGGCGATTTCCATATGGATCCGCTGGGCCGCCTCTCGCGCCGCCGCGCCGGGCGGATCGCGCCTTTCATCTACACCGGCATCCAGCTGGTCAGCCACCGTCTGATGCGCGACGCTCCGCAAGGGCCGTTCTCGACCAACCTGCTCTGGAACCGGGCGATGGAGGAGGGGCGGCTCTATGGCATCAGCTTTACCGGCTTGTGGTTTGAGGTCGGTACCCCGCAGATGATCCGCCCGACCGAGGAGGCGCTTTCGGGTGGCTGAGCCCCGCAAGCCCGGCCCGCTCGTCTATTCGATTGCCGCGCATCGCGGTTTTGCCGATGCGCTCGTCGCCGGGATCGTGCCGCGTTACCGCGAAGAGGGTTTCGGTCTCGCGCGATTGACCCTGCTGGTGCCGAGCAGCCGCGCCGCGCGCACGCTGTCCGAGGCTTTCATCCGCCACGCTGGCGAGAACGGCCAGGGCGGCTTGCTGATGCCGCGCATGATCGCGGTGGGTGATCTTGATCTCGACGAAAAGCTCGGCGCGGCGCTCGATCCGCTTGGCGCGTCCGACATCCCTCCTGCCTGCGATCCGGTGTGGCGCTGGCTGACGCTGGGACGGCTGATTGCCGAGGAGCGCAAGGCCGAAGGCATGGCGCCCCTGCCCGGACGCGCGCGGCTCAATCTCGCTCGGGAAATGTCGCGAACCATGGACCGGCTGCTGGTCGAGGAAAAGGCGCCCGAAGACCTATGGGCCGAGCCGGTGCTCGATCAGATGGGCCAGCTTGCCGAGCACTGGAAGCGTTCGATCCGGCTGTTTGCGCGGGTCAATGCGCGCTGGATCGATGAACTGGGCGCGCGCGGTGAAGTCGATGCGGCGACGCGGCGCAACCTGCTCTTCGACCGCGCGTCGCGCCGCTGGAAGGAAAGCCCGCCTGCGCACGCGATCATTGCTGCCGGTGTGACCAGTGCAGCGCCTGCGCTGGCGCGGCTCCTGCGCGTGATTGCCGAACTGCCGCAGGGCGCTGTGGTGCTCCCCGATCTTGACCTTGCGATGGACGCGCCTGCGTGGGACGAACTGGGCCTTGCCGGTGCCTCGACCACGCCGGGCGGCCCGGTTTTCGGCGCGGCCGATGCGGTCACCCACCCGCAATATCACCTCAAGCTTCTGCTCAATCGCATGGGCGTGAACCGGGCCGAGGTGCAGCCCTGGCACCGCCGGGGGATCGCCGCCGCCGACCCTGCGCGCAGCCGCGCGATTTCGGCGCTGTTCCTGCCCCCGCAGGCGAGCCGCGCGTGGATTGGCCTTGGGGCAAAAGAGCGCCGGCTCGATGGCGTGCGCCTGATGGCGAGCGCCACGATCGAGGAGGAGGCGCAAGCCATTGCCTTGCTTGTGCGTGAGGCGCTGGAGCAGCCCGAACAGCGCATCGCGGTCGTCACCGCCGATCGCGGCCTTGCGCGGCGCGTCGGTCAGCATCTCGAACGCTGGAATATCCTTGCCGATGACAGTGCCGGGCGCCCGCTCGCGCTGACCCCGGCGGGACGCCTGTTCGGTCTGCTGGCCGAGATCACTGCGAACGGCCCTGATCCCTCGAACCTTGTTGCTGCCTTTGGCCACCCCTTGGTGCGGGGCTGGGACGGCGCGGTGCGGCGGGAATGGTTGATCGGCCTGCGCGCCTTCGACCGCGAGCTGCGTGGCCCTGCGCCTGCGCCGGGCATGGAGCCCCTGCGCGATGCTGCGACAAAGGCCGGGGTGGCCGAATGGTGGGCTGAAGCCGAGGCGCTGGTGGCTGCGTTATCCGATTGGCCGCGTGAGATTGGACTTGCCGAGGCGCTTGCGCGGCTCGCGGCATCGGCCGAAGCATTTGCCCGCCTCGCCATTTGGGAGCGCGAGGATGGCCACGCGCTCGGCCAGATGGTTGAGGAACTTCGCTCCACCGCCGATGCGCTGGGCACCGTCGTCGAGACAGCTGATCTTGCCGGTATCTTGCGCGATGCGATGGAGGCGGTCGCCGTGCGCCCCGGTTATGGCGGTCACCCGCGTGTCGGGATCTATGGCTTGCTCGAAGCGCGCATGGCCCGGGCTGATCTGGTGATCTGCGCCGGGCTTAACGAAGGCAGCTGGCCGCAAACGCCCGGCGCAGACGCGCTGCTGGCGCCCGCGATCCTGCGCGCACTGGGCGTGCCGGGGGCCGAGTTCCGGATCGGGCTGGCCGCGCATGATCTTGCCGGCGCTATGGGCGCGCCGCAGGTGGTGCTATCGCGCAGTCTTCGCGATGCCGAGGGGCCGACCCTGCCGTCGCGCTTTCTGCTGCGGGTTGAAGCCTTGCTCGGCGATGATCTGGACACGGAGCACCGCGAGCGTGCGATCCCGGCGATCCTCCCGCTGCTCGACCGCGCAAGGCTGCGGGCACCGAGCTATCCGCGCCCTGAGCCAATGCCATCGCCTGACCAGCGCCGCGTCCCGATCAAGGTGACCGCGCTCGACCGGCTGCTGGGCGATCCTTACCAATTCTACGCGCTGGCGATCCTCGATCTGAGGCAATTGCAGCCGCTTGCCGCTGACCCCTTCAGCGATCCGGCGCTGCGAGGCACGCTGGTGCACGCAATCCTCGACAAGTGGCACAAGGCCAGAGCCGCAGGCGCTGACACGCCGCTTGGCCCCTTCGCTGCCGCCTATTTCGATCGCGAGCGTGTCCACCCCTTGTTCCGTGCGTTGTGGCAACCACGCCTGATCGCCGCGCTCGAGCGGTTCGAGGGCTGGCTCGAAGCCGCCGTGGCGGAAGGCCGCACCGTGCTTGCGACCGAGATTTCGGGCGAGATGGAGGTGGACGGGGTCAAGGTGCAGGGCCGCGCCGACCGGATCGACCGGCTCGCTGACGGGACGCTCGCGATCGTGGACTACAAGACCGGCCGGGTGCCTACCAAGGACGCGGTGAAGGCGGGCTTCGCGCTGCAACTCGGCCTGCTTGGGCTGATTGCCGAGCACGGCCGCTTTGCCGACAAGGAAACCGGCAAGGTGGTGCAAGGCGTGGCGAGCGACTTCGAATATTGGTCCTTCAAAAAGGACGATGGCAGCTTCGGCAAGCGAGAAACGCCAATGAAGGTGGGGCAGGCCAAGAAGGGTCTCCTGCCCGAGGAATTTCTCCCCCATCACCGCGACAAGCTCCGTTTTGCAATCCACGAATACATCAATGGCAGCGAGCCGTTCACCGCGCGCGCGAACCCCGATTATCAGGGCTACAACGAATATGACCAGCTGATGCGCCTTGAGGAATGGCTGGTGCGCTTGACCGAGCCGGAGGCGAGCCAATGAGCGGCGCGAGCGGCCTCGTTTTCCCCTTGCAGGACAACCAGCTTCCGGCAGCTGATCCGGAAGAGAACGTGTGGCTTTCCGCTTCGGCGGGGACGGGCAAGACCCAGGTTCTGTCCGCGCGCGTGCTGCGCCTGCTGCTACGCGAGGATGTCAGCCCGTCGCAGATCCTGTGCCTCACCTTCACCAAGGCCGGCGCTGCCGAAATGGCCAACCGCATCAATGCGGTGCTGGCGCGCTGGGTGCGGCTCGACGAAGTGAGGCTGGCGAAGGAGCTTGGCTATCTCGGCGCGGACATCGGCAAGGCTACAATCGAGCGCGCTCGCAGCCTGTTTGCCAGCGTCCTCGATTGCCCGGGCGGTGGCCTCAGGATCGACACGATCCACGCCTTTGCCCAATTCCTGATCGGCAACTTCCCCGAGGAAGCCAACCTCGCCCCCGGCACGAAGGTCATGGATGATCGCAGCCGGGAGTTGCTGGCGCGCGAGGTGCTGACCGACCTGTTCGAAAGCGCCGAACGCAGCGGGGATGCGCGCGTGCTCGATGGGTTGAGGCTGTTCACCACCCGCAAGGATCCGGCTGCCTTGCACACGTGGCTGATGCGCGCGGCCGAGGCGCATGATTTGTGGGAAGGCACGGGCGGCTGGCAGTCGCCAATGGCCGCGCGGGTGCGCCAGACGCTCGATATGCCGTCCGATGCGGACGAGGCATGGGCAAACGAGCCGCTCGATCCCGACCTGTTTCCGGATGAGATACTGATTTCGCTCCTTCCGGCACTTGATGGCTGGAAGGCCAAGACCGGGCAGGAGACGGCCGCCTTTATTCGCCAGTGGATCAATCTCGGCCTCGCTGATCGGGTCGTGGCGGTGGCGCAATTCCGCAAGACCCTGCTCAAGGCCGACGGCACCCCGCGCAAGATGGATGGCGCAGCCAAGCTCGATCCTGATTTCCTCCGTCATCAAGACGACATCGCAGAGGCGCTGGACGAATTCGAAACCCGCCGTGCCATGCTGGCCTGCGCCGAAATTGTCACCTCCGCGCTGGAAGTCGGCCGCGCGTTCTGGCTGGCCTGGGAGGAACGCAAGGCGCGCGAAGGTCTGCTCGATTTCTCCGACCTGATCCGCAAGGCCGCGGTGCTGCTCGGCACCTCGGAGGCGGCCGACTGGATCCGCTACAAGCTCGACCGCGCTTTCGATCACATCCTGATCGATGAGGCGCAGGATACCAACCGCAGCCAATGGGACATCGTCGAGGCGCTGATCGACGATTTCTTCACCGGCGAGGGCGCGCGCGGGGAGAAGCTGCGCACGGTCTTCACGGTGGGCGATTACAAGCAGGCGATCTTCGGCTTTCAGGGAACCAGCCCGGAAAACTTCGCCCGCGCCAAGACCCGCATTCACACGCGCATCGAGGCCGCGCGGCAAGGCATTCGCCAGAATCGGGTCAATCGGGCCGAGCCGGGATGGCGCGACCTTGACCTTGGCAACTCCTATCGCACGGCCAACATCGTCCTCACCTTCGTCAACCGGATGATCGACGCGCTGGGCTTTGCGGAGTTCGGGCTCGATACGCCGCCGCCTGAACATAAAGGCGCGGAACGGCCCGGTCTGGTGACGCTGTGGCCGCCTGTCATGCCTAGCGGGGGTGAGGGGGACGGCGATAGCGCCGATGACGACGAGGAATCCGGCAACGCTGATGCCGATCAGACCTGGCTGCCCAAACACGATACCCTGCTCGCGCAAAAGATCGCTGACCAGGTGCATGACTGGATCAGCGGCGCAGAGCCCTTCGTTCTCGAAAAGGGCAGGCGGCGCCATGCGCAGGCGGGCGATGTGATGGTGCTGGTGCGTCAGCGCAAGGAATTGGCCGCGCAGATCGTGGCCAAACTCCACGCGCGCGGTGTGCCGGTGGCAGGGGTGGATCGTCTCAGATTGGGCGCGCCGCTGGCCGTCAAGGATGTGCTGGCAGCGCTCCGGTTTGCCGCGCAGCCGCTCGACGATCTCAGCCTTGCCAATCTGCTCGCCTCGCCACTCGTCGGATGGAGCCAGGACGACATCCTTGCCTATGTCCCGCGCGACAAGGGCGTGCGGCTGTGGGATCACCTCAAGCGCAAGGACGCCCCTGACACCGTCGCCGCGACAGCCGAGCGGCTGCGCGAGCTGCTGCGCCGCGCCGATTATCAGACACCGCAGGCGTTGATCGCGTGGTTGCTGACCGGCCCGTGGCAAGGCCGCGCCCGGCTGGTTGAGCGGCTGGGGGGCGAGGCCAATGATCCCCTCGACGAATTGCTCAACGCTGCCTTCGCCTATGAAGCCGACCATTGGCCGAGCCTTGCTGGTTTCATCGCCTGGTTTGATGCCGGGACGGGCGACCTCAAGCGCGATTCCGATTCTGCCGCCGGACAGGTGCGGGTGATGACGGTGCATGGCTCGAAAGGCTTGCAGGCACCCATCGTCATTCTCGCCGATGCCACGGGCGCGCCGGGCGACAAGGCCGATCTGACGCTGGAAGACAGGGTGCTGGGCCATGATCCCGAACGCCCGCGACTGGTGCCGATCCCGCCGCTCGGCAAGGACCAGACGCTCGGCCCGCTCGCGGAGGCTGCACAAGCCAAGCTGGCGGCGCTGCGGCAGGAGCATTGGCGGCTGCTCTATGTCGCCTTGACCCGTGCGGAAGAGGCGCTGTTCATCGGTGGGTCGCTGAACAAGAAAGAAGCCAGGAAGCGCGAACCGCATGAGGAAAGCTGGTACGCGCGCTTGGCGCCGCTGTTCGATGCTGAACAGGTCGACGACCCGATCTGGGGCTGGCGGAAGGAATGGGGCGCGCGTGCGCAGCCGCTTGACGAGCAGACCGCGCCAGACCCCGCTGAACCGGCTGGCCCCGATCTGCCTCGCTGGGCAAGCGCCCCGATCGGCCCCGAGCCGCGCCCGCCGCGCCCGCTTGCGCCGTCAAGCGCGGGCGAGGACACGGGCGCCGAACCGCCGCTGCCACCCGATGCCGCGCGCCATGCGGCCCGGCGCGGGAGCCTGATCCACGCGCTGCTCGAACGCCTGCCTGATGTGGCTCCGGCCGACCGATCCGATGCCGCATTGCGCTGGCTTGAACGACAGGCCGCCGACCTTGCCCCTGATGCGCGCGCGGAAATGCTGGACGCGGCTTTGGCGGTGCTGGGTCACCCCGATTTTGCAGCAATCTTTTCCCCGCAGGCGCTGGCGGAAGTGCCGCTGGCCGCGACTGTCGATGGCGTGGTGGTGGCCGGCACGGCGGACAGGCTGCTGATCGAGGACACGCGCGTCACCGTGGTCGATTTCAAGACCACCCGTCGCCCGCCTGCCTCGGCCGAAGCCATTCCGCCGTCCACGCTCAGGCAGATGTCCGCCTATGCCGCCGCACTGGAGGCGATCTATCCGGGCCGCGAGGTGCGCGCGGGCGTGCTCTACACCCACGCTCCGGTGCTCTATGACCTCGGGCCCGAAACCCTCGCGCTGCACAAGAACGCGTTGCAGGGCGCGCAGCAATCCTTTGCGCTGCCCGATATTGAGTGAAGAACCGGGCGCACTAGATTGCATTCCTGTGACCGCCGCCCCTATGCTGCGCGGCAAAAGGAGATACCGACAATGGCGACCGTCAATGTGACCGATGCAAGCTTCAAGGCTGACGTGCTGGACAGCGATACCCCGGTGCTGGTGGATTTCTGGGCCGACTGGTGCGGCCCGTGCAAGATGATCGCGCCCGCGCTTGAGGAAATCAGCGAGGAGCTCGCCGGCAAGGTGGTGATCGCCAAGATGGACATCATGGAGAACACCGACACCCCCGCCGCGATTGGCGTGCAGTCGATCCCTCTGATGGTGCTCTACAAGAACGGCCAGCCGGTCGCGCAGAAGCTCGGCGCCGCCCCGAAGGGTGCGCTCAAGGCGTGGCTTGAAGGCGAGCTTTAAGCTCTAGGCGCCAAGCCGCGCCACGAATTCATCCCAGATTGCCGGTGACGATGCCCCGATCAATCCGGGGGCATCGTGCTGGTCGACGCGGTAAGCGCTGCCATCAAGCCGCGCCGCCTTGCCGCCCGCCTCGTTGAGCCACAGGACACCCGCAGCGTGATCCCAGGCGAGGGTGCGCTTGAAGCTCGAAATGTCGTTCTCGCCCAGGGCAAGCCGCGGATATTGCTCGGCGGCGCAGCGCGGGATGTCGACCAGCGTGTAATGGGGCGCGAGTTTCGCGTCGACCATCGCCGACTGTTCGGGCGTGAGGAAGATCCGGCTGACCGCAGTCACCGGCGGCTGCTGGCCGGTGGTGCGCGCGGCGATGCGCTCGCCGTTGACGAACGCTCCCTCGCCGCGGCGGGTGTGGCAGAAGCGGTCTTTCACGGGGTCGTAAATCCACCCGGCCACGGCGTGCCCAGCGTCAGCCAGCGCGATGATGATGCCGAAGGGCTCCTTGCCTTGAGCAAAGTTGGCCGTCCCGTCGAGCGGGTCGATGATCCAGCACTGGCCCGATAGGTGATCGAGCACCGCCTTGTCGGCATGAACCGCCTCTTCGCCCACAACCGCCACACCGGGGGCGAGCTTGGTCAGCGCTTCGGTGAGGAAGGCTTCCACCTCGCGGTCGACGATGGTGACGGGGTCGTCGTCCCCCTTCATCTCGATCTCGCCTGCGGCCAGGTTGCGGAAGCGCGGCAGCATCGAACGCTGCGCGGCAAAGCGCATCAGATCGCGGATTTCGTCATCCAGCGCGCTCAAGACCGATAGTCCGCATTGATCGCGATGTAACCGTGGGTGAGATCACAGGTCCACACGGTAGCGCGCCCCTCGCCGAGGCCGAGGTCGACCGCAATGTCGATGTCCTCGCCCTTGAGGTGGGCGGCCACCGGAGCCTCGTCATAGCCATCGACCGGCAGGCCGTCGCGCGCCGTCCACACGCCGCCGAACGCGATCGAGAGCTTGTCACGATCCGCCGGTTCGCCCGCCTTGCCGACGGCCATGACCACGCGGCCCCAGTTGGCATCCTCACCCGCGATGGCGGTTTTCACCAGCGGCGAATTGGCAATGGCGAGGCCCACGGCGCGCGCGCTTGCGTCGCTGACCGCGCCGGAGACGCGGATGGTGATGAATTTCTGGGCACCCTCACCATCGCGCACCACGGCCTGCGCAAGATTGCGGCACACATCGGCGAGCGCGGCGGCAAAGGCGTCGGCGCCTGGGCTGTCCCAATTGTCGATCCTGGCGTTACCGGCCTTGGCCGTCGCAAACACCATCACGGTGTCGCTGGTGGAGGTGTCGCCATCCACGGTGATGCACGAAAAAGTAGCAGCATTCGCGCGTTCAAGCGCCGCTTGCAGGAAGGCAGGCGCGACATCGGCATCGCTGAAGATGTAGCCGAGCATGGTCGCCATGTCGGGGGCGATCATGCCGGAGCCCTTGATGATCCCGGCCAGCTCCACCCGCGTGTCGCCCACCATCGCGCTCGCACCAGCGGCCTTGGGGAAGGTGTCGGTGGTGCCGATGGCGTGGGTCGCGTCCTCCCACCCGCAAGGCGCGGCGGCGAGCGCGGCGGCGATCCCTGCGCGGGCCTTGTCGATGGGGAGCGGTACGCCGATCACCCCGGTGGAGGAGACGAACACTTCCTCCTGCGGGCAAGCAAGCGCGCCCGAAACCTGCGCCATGATCGCCTCGACCGCCTCGCGCCCGCGCCAGCCGGTGAAGGCATTCGAATTGCCCGCATTGACCACCAGCGCCCGCGCGCGGCCCTGCGCGATGTTCTGCCGCCCGAGCTCGACCTCGGAGGAGGCGCAGGCGCTCTTGGTGAAGACGCCAGCCACGCTCGTGCCCTCGGCCAGTTCGGCAAGGGTCAGATCGCAGCGGTCCCATGTCTTGTATTGCGCGCGCGCCACACGCAGCGTGACGCCCGCAATCGGCGGCAGTGCAGGGAAGGGGCGGGCGAGGGGCGAGCGTGCGATATCCATGGCAAGCGCCCGTAATGGCCAAACCCCGCGCCTGCAATCTCGTGCTTAGGGCTTTGTGAGCCGTGGCGGGCCTGATAGCATTGCGGGCATGATCAACCGCCTCTGGCCGCTCGCCGCTTTCAGCCTTGCCATCCCCGCCACAGCGCAGGAGCCTCCACCCCCTCCGGCCAAACCCAAACCCGAAGCGCGCGGTGAAGAGCGTTATTTCGTGCCCGCTCCGCCGGGTTATCGCGGCAAGGAGGTGCCACAGCCAATCGGCTCATCCAACGACTGGGTGACCATTGCCGACTATCCGCTGGATGCCTGGCGCGCGCGGGAAGAGGGCGTGGTGCAGTATGATGTAGGGGTCGATGCGCAGGGCAAGCCCACCGGCTGCACCATCACCTACAGCACGGCTACCCCCGCGCTTGAGGCCGAGACCTGCCGCCTGCTGCTGGAGCGCGCGCGGTTCGAGCCTGCCGAGGACGCCAATGGCACGCCCCGCGCCTCGGTCTGGCCGGGCGAGACCAAATGGCAGTTGCGCGAGCCGGAGTATCCCATTCCCTTCACGGTCAAGGTCGCCTTCACGCTCGACGAGCGCGGGGAGCAGCGCGATTGCCGGATCGTCGAGCGGTCGGACAAGCTCCCGCCTGACATCCAGCGCACCCTTGAGCGGCGTCCCTGTCCGAGCAGCTACGGCACGCGCGGCGTGCCCTATCGCGACGAGGAGGGTCGCCCGATCGCGCGCGAGGTGATGGTGACCTATGTGATCACGCTCTCGCCGCCGCCAGCGGGCGATTAAGCTTCCGCACAGCTTGTCGCACTATGCTGGTGGACGAACTGACGCGGAATCCCTATTAGCTGCTACCCATGACCCGGCGTTTTCTTGCCTTTCTGGCCCTGCTGACGGGCCTTGTCGCCCTCGGCGGCCCGGCGAATGCGTCGTTGGCCGAGGCGCTGGCTTGCGGGTCAAGCATTGCGGCTGCCGCCGGTGACGAGGCGCAGGGGAGCGAGCACGTCGCGATCCAGCCCGTGCCTTCAACGGTGCAGGAAAGCCGCGAGATCGAAGCGCCCGCAAGCCGCCCTGCGGCCCCTGAGGCGCTGCGTCTGCCGGTCTTGATGGGGATCGAGCGCGCCTACGAATAGGCGCCCGATACCAATTCCCCAGTGCTTTTCCGCGCGCCACGGCCACCGGCTCTGCGCGCGCTTCGTTCCCGCAAATTCGTGTCAGGCCCGCAAAAGGGCCGTCATGCACAACAAGGGCTTCATCACGCCATGTTCAATTCACTCGCCAAGTCGCTGTTTGGCTCTGCCAATGACCGTTACATCAAATCCGCCCGCAAGATTGTCGCGCAGGTCAATGCGCTCGAACCTCAGATTCAGGCACTCTCCGACGAGGAGTTGCAGGGCCAGACCGCCAAGCTGCGCGCTCTGATCGACAAGGGCGAGACGCTCGACGCGATCCTGCCCGAAGCCTTCGCCACGGTGCGCGAGGCATCGGTGCGCGTGTTCGGGATGCGCCATTTCGATGTGCAGCTGATCGGCGGCCTCGTGCTCCACCGCGGCGAGATCGCCGAAATGCGCACGGGCGAGGGCAAGACCCTGATGGCGACGCTCGCGGTCTATTTGAACGCGCTCGAAGGCAAGGGCGTCCACGTCGTCACGGTGAACGATTACCTCGCCCGGCGCGACGCGGCCGAGATGGGCAAGCTCTACAACTGGCTCGGCCTTACCGTCGGGGTGATCGTCCCCGGGATGCCCGAGGAGTTCAAGCGCGACGCCTACAACGCCGACATCACCTACGGCACCAACAACGAATTCGGCTTCGATTACCTGCGCGACAACATGAAGCACGAGCGCAGCCAGATGGCGCAGCGCCCGTTCAACTTCGCGATCGTGGACGAGGTGGACTCGATCCTGATCGACGAGGCGCGCACCCCGCTGATCATCTCCGGCCCGACCGAGGACAAGTCCGAGCTCTACGTCCAGCTCGATCAGGTCGCGCGCGAGATTCCGAAGGACTGGCTCGACATCGACGAGAAGACCAAGCGCGTCCAGCTGACCGAGGAAGGGCTCGATCAGGTCGAACAGATCCTCGTCGAAAAGGGTCTGCTGGCGACCGACAACCTTTACGATGTCGAGAACACGCAGGTCGTCCACCATCTCGATCAGGCGCTGGTCGCCAACTTCGCCCGCAAGCGCGACACCGACTACATCGTCAAGGATGGC
Source organism: Erythrobacter sp. BLCC-B19 (assembly GCF_028621955.1). NCBI lineage: Bacteria > Pseudomonadati > Pseudomonadota > Alphaproteobacteria > Sphingomonadales > Erythrobacteraceae > Erythrobacter > Erythrobacter sp. BLCC-B19. Next base: position 3,191,629 of record NZ_CP117516.1, on the reverse strand, counting down.
AAGGTCATCATCATCGACGAATTCACCGGCCGCATGATGGATGGCCGCCGCTGGTCGAACGGGCTGCACCAGGCGGTCGAGGCCAAGGAAGGCGTGCGGATCGAGCCGGAGAACCAGACGCTGGCCTCGATCACCTTCCAGAACTATTTCCGCATGTATCCCAAGCTGTCCGGCATGACCGGCACCGCGGCCACCGAAGCGGCGGAATTCTGGGACATCTACAAGGTCGGCGTGGTCGAAATCCCCACCAACCTGCCCGTCGCCCGCATCGACGAGGAAGACGAGTTCTACAAGAACACCGCCGACAAGTTCGGCGCCATCGCCAAGGCGATCAAGGAAAAGCAGCAGATCGGCCAGCCGGTGCTGGTCGGCACGGTGTCGATCGAGAAGTCCGAACTGCTCAGCCAGTATCTCGATCAGGAAGGCGTCAAGCACGCCGTCCTCAACGCCCGCTTTCACGAACAGGAAGCGCACATCGTGGCACAGGCGGGCCGCTATGGGGCGGTCACCATCGCCACCAACATGGCCGGTCGCGGCACCGACATTCAGCTCGGCGGCAATGTCGAATTCCGTATCAATGACGAACTCGCCGAGATGCCCGAAGGGCCGGAGCGTGACGCGGCCATCGCGCGCATCCGCGCCGAAGTCGCCGAGGAAAAGGAGCGCGTGAAGGCCGCAGGCGGTCTCTTCGTGCTCGGCACCGAGCGCCACGAAAGCCGCCGCATCGACAACCAGCTGCGCGGCCGTTCGGGCCGTCAGGGCGACCCGGGCCTGTCGCGCTTCTACCTGTGCCTTGAGGACGATCTGCTGCGCATCTTCGGCCCCGACACGCTGTTCTCCAAGATGATGAAGTCGAACCTTGCCGATGGCGAGGCGATCGGGAGCAAGTGGCTGTCGAAGGCGATCGAGACCGCGCAGAAGAAGGTCGAGGCTCGCAACTACGATATGCGCAAGCAGGTCGTGCAATACGACGACGTGATGAACGACCAGCGCAAGGTGGTCTACGAACAGCGCGCCGAGATCATGGATTCCGAAGCCGTTGACGATGTCGTGCTCGATATGCGCCACGACACCATCAATGCGCTGATCGGTGCCGCGTGCCCGCCGGGTTCCTACCCCGAGCAATGGGACATCGCGGGGCTTAAGGCCAAGACTGAAGCGGTGCTTGGCTTCGTGCCGCCCTATGATGAATGGCTGGCCGAGGACGAGGTCGAGCCTGAACTGCTCGAGGAAAAGCTGCGCACGCTGACCGACGCGATGATGGAGGAGAAGATGAACTCCTCCGATCCGGCGATCTGGCGGATCGTCGAGAAGGATGTGCTGCTGCGCCAGCTCGATCATCACTGGAAGGAGCACCTCGCCACATTGGATGCGCTGCGGCAGGTGATCTGGATGCGCGGGATCGCGCAGAAGCAGCCGATCAACGAATACAAGCAGGAGGCCTTCGCGCTGTTCGAGACGATGCTCGAAACGCTGCGCGAGGAAGTGACCAAGATCCTGTTCCGGGCGGAACTGCGGATCGAACCGCCGCAGATGGAATCGCTTCCCGAACTGCCCGATTTCCTCACCGGCCATATCGACCCGCTCACCGGGCTTGACGATTCTGCGGATTTCGATGGGTCGGAGACGCGGGTGCAGCAGTTCGGCTCGCTCGCGGGATCGCCTGCGGCGGAAATCGGCCCGGGCGGCGCTGCGACGGGGAATGATCCCTATGCCAATCTCGGCCTCAGCCGCAACGCGCTGTGCCCGTGCGGCAGTGGCAAGAAGTACAAGCACTGCCACGGCGCGCTGTCGGCCCGCGCGCTGGTCTGATCGCTGACGGGCGGGGGCAGGAGCGGGGCGCATGATGATCGGGGCCGTTCCCGTGCTTCTGGCATTGGCGTTCCTCGTCACCGCGCTGCTCTATGCCAGCGTCGGGTTTGGTGGCGGGTCGACCTATTCGGCGCTGCTGGCGCTGTCGGGGCTCGACTATCGCCTGCTCCCGCTGGTGAGCCTGGCCTGCAACATCGTGGTGGTGACGGGCGGCAGCATCCGCTTTGCCCGTGCGGGCCTGACACCGTGGAAGAAGGCGCTTGTCATCGTGGCGCTGGGCGCCCCCGCAAGCTTCCTTGGCGGGCTCACCCCGATCAAGGAGGCGACCTTCCTGACGCTGCTGGGCGCGAGCCTGGTGCTGACCGCAATGACCATGCTGATCCCGGTGCGCGAGGCTGCCGGCGATGCGCCCGGAAGGGTTGCCCGGTTCATGCCGCTGGCCGCCGCGCCGCTGGGCTATTTCGCCGGGCTGGTGGGGATCGGCGGGGGGATATTCCTCGCGCCGCTGCTGCATCTGGCGCGCTGGCATGAGGCGCGGGGGATTGCGGCGACGGCAAGCCTGTTCATCCTCGTCAACTCGCTGTTCGGCCTTGCCGGGCAGATGGTGAAGAACGGCCCCGGCCTGCTCGGGGCGGCGCTGGGCGCCTCGCTGCCCTTGCTGATCGCGGTGGTGATCGGCGGGCAGGCCGGCAGCCTGATGGCCGCGCGGTTGCTACCGCCGCAGTGGATCAGGTGGCTGACGGCGCTGTTGGTCGCAGTGGTCGGCGTGCGCCTGCTGGCCGGTTTCTAGACCCGCGTCCGGCGGATCAGCAGGGCGAGGAACAGCGTTCCGGCAAAGGCCGCATATCCCGTCAGCAGGTTGGGCAAGAGCAGCGGCACGCCGGTAAACAGCATCGTATCATTCCCGCCGGGCACCAGCGTTGCGCCTGCGCCCATCAGCAGGCCGCCGCCCGCTGCTCTTGTCCAATGCTGCAGCGATCCCGCCCGCAACCGGAACGTTCCGCCTACCAGCGTTGCCAGCGTCATGCCGGCCAGCAAGGCAGCAAAGCCGATCAGCCCGGCCAGCGTCCAGCCGCGGCCATAAGCGATCTCGGCGATGCGGCTGGTGTAGAGCCATTGGCGGTCGAGCGCGAACAGCAGGCCCGAAGCAGCGCCCACCACCGCCATCGCGATCAGCGGCGACCACCCGCCGCGGGGACGCTTCCAGCCGATCCGGCGGTAGATATAAGTGGCTGCGAAAGTGCCGAGGGTTCCCCCGACCACCAGAGCAAGAAGCACATGGCCGGCGAGCGGCGAGGGCAGGGTGCCGCGCTCGGGCAGCATCAGCGCCGCGCTCGACATATTGGGGCCAAGCAGCAGCGCCGCCAGAAACATCGCCGCGATTGATCCCGCACGCCACAACTCGCCCTGCGTCAGCCCGGCGAGCAGCCCCATCGCGCAGTGCCCTGCCATCAGCGACCCGAGCGCGAACAGCACCCCGCCTGCCACCGCGAGCCAATCAGGCGGCGCGCCAAGGATGGTCATAAAGGGTTCCGCCCCCAGCCAGTCGGCAAGGCCCATCACCACGATCGCGCTCGAAGCGGCCAGCGCAAAGCCTGCCAGCCGATGCACCCGCCGCCGCTCGACCACCTCGCGCACGGCCCGCACCATGCACACGCCCGCGCGCTGACTGGCATAGCCGATCAGGAACATCAGCGCGGTGGTGAGAGCCAAGGTCACCAGCCGGAGCTTAGCGTCAGCCGCGCCGGGTGCAATTGCTGCACGCACGGCAGATGGTGGGTATTGCGGGGGAAGCGTGCTAACCTGAGCCCGGATCTGGCAATGGTTCGCACAGCCAGCGGAGAGCAGCAATGATTGGGCGCAGCGCGCGGTACGTGGTTCTTGCTCTGGCTGTTTCTTCGGCGTCCGCCGCGCAGGAGGCGGTGTCCGGTCAGGCAGGTGAACCAGCCTCCACCGCGCCTGTGGCCTCAAGCGAGGCCAGCGCCGAGACGAAGACAGACACATTCAGCGCCCGCGTGACGACGGGCTACCCGACACGGGCGCTGGCCGAAAACCGGGAGGGAACGGTGCATCTGACAGTCACCGTTACGTCAGAGGGCCGCGCGACCGATTGCACGGTCACGCAGTCGAGCGGTCATGCGATTCTCGATCAGGCGGCCTGCGCGGAAATCGAAGAGAAGGCGCGCTTTGCGCCCGCGCTCGATGAAACGGGCCAGCCCATCGCCGCGCAATTCAGCACGAAGGTGACCTTCAGGATCAAGTGAGCGCTGGCGAGAAAATGGCTCCCCGAGTAGGATTCGAACCTACGGCCAAGTGATTAACAGTCACCTACTCTACCGCTGAGCTATCGGGGAGCAACTCTTCCAAGCGGTGTAAGGAAGAGCGGAAGCGCGCCTATATGGGCGGCGGAATCGGATTGCAAGAGGGTTTTGAACAAGCCTTGCAGGACGACGCGATAAGGCTGACCAGGCGAACGCCCCCGGGAGAATCCTCGGTCGCCCCGCGACCGCAAGCGCGACCGCGCGCCCGCAGCGGGCGCAGCTCTGCTGCGCGTCTAGCGAGGACCGCACGCCGGAGGGCGTGCGGAACACTAAGACGTCACAAATTGCTCGGCGACGATGCGTTCCTCAAGGCTCTGGCCCGGATCGAACAGCAGCGTGAGGTCATTGTCATGCGCGATCGTCAGGCGCACTTCGGCGATGTCGCGCAGCTCCTTCTGGTCGGCAACGGCGGCGACGGGGCGCTTCACATTGTCGAGCACCTTCAGGATGATCGGCATCCGGTCAGGCAGGATCGCCCCGCGCCAGCGCCGCGGGCGAAACGGGCTGATCGGGGTGAGGGCGAGCATCTTGCTGTCGAGCGGCAGGATCGGGCCTTGGGCTGACAGGTTGTAGGCGGTGGAGCCTGCCGGGGTCGAGACCAGCACCCCGTCGCACACCAGCTCGCGGATGCGAACGCGGTCACCCACGGTCACCTCGATCTTGGCGGTCTGGCGGGTTTCGCGCAGCAACGAGAGCTCGTTGATGGCATTGAGCACATGGGTCTCGCCGTTCTGCGTCACCGCTTCGACGCGCAGTGGCGAGATCGTCCAGTGGCGCGCCTTGTTCACCCGCGCGGCGATCAGCGCGCGCTTGTCATAGCGGTTCATCAGGAAGCCGACCGTGCCGAGGTTCATGCCATAGGCGGGGATCACCCGGCCCGCATCGAGCATCGCGTGCAGCACTTGCAGCATGAAGCCATCGCCGCCCAGCACCACGGCGGCATCGGCCTCGGCCAGCGGCACCCATTCGCGCTGGCCCAGCAGCGCCTCATAGGCCTCCTGCGCGCGCGGGGTTTCCGACGCGAGCAGCGCCAGATGCTGATAGGTCATGCCATTGCTCGCCATTCTTCCCCCTCCGGCAACACTGCGCCCGGGCCCGCTTATCCCCGACACAATGCTAGGCGTTGGCCCTGATGTGCCATTCCGGCTCGGATTGCAATTGATGCGAGGCAGGCGCGTCTGCAAAGGTTAAGGGGGGCACGGACACAAGGGAGCATGATGGACCAGGGCCGGACATCCTTGCGCGGCGGCGCGACCCGCGGGCGGTTTCCCGGCGTCAGCCCCGGCGTGCTCGAGGCCGATCTGCTGCGCGCGCTCGACCGGCGCGAGATCGAGGTGCTGTTCCAGCCGCAGTTCTCCTGCATCACGGGCGCGGTCGTCGGGGCCGAGGCGTTGGCGCGCTGGCGGCATCCGACGCTGGGGGCGATCGGCGCGCGTGACCTGTTTGCTGTCGCCGAAAGAGCAGCGCTTGTCGCGCCTTTGTCGCGCCATGTCGTCGCGCGTGCGCTGGAAGACGCGGCAACATGGCCGGACAACCTCACCTTGTCGCTCAACATCACGCCCGAAGAACTGGGCGAGGAGCGCTTCGCCGCCGATTTTGCGGCGCTGATCGGACAGTCCGAAATTGCGCCGCAACGGCTGATGCTGGAGATCACCGAGGATCTGCTGCTGCGCAATCTGCCTCAGACGGCGAGCGCATTGAAGGCGTTGCGCGGGCTGGGCTTCCGCACGGCGCTGGATGATTTCGGGGCAGGGTTCTGCAATTTCCGATACCTGCGCGAACTGCCGCTTGATGCGCTCAAGCTCGACAAGGCGATGGTGGAAGGCGTGCCGGCCGATGCCACTGCGCTCGCTGTGCTGCGCGCCATCGTCGCGCTGGCCAAAGCGCTGGGTCTTGCGGTCTATGCCGAAGGGATCGAGGACGAGATCCAGCGCGCTGCGATCACCGCGGAAGGCTGCGACTACTGGCAAGGGTTCCTGCGCGCGCAACCGATGCCGAGCGAAAGTGTGGTGGCGCTCGCCCGCACCGCCCGCGGCATGGGCCACGGCTAGAGAGCGCTCAGAAGCCGTAGCGCACGCCCAGCCAGATGGTGCGGGGCACGCCGAGGTCGATGGAGCCGCCCTGATTGCGGGTGATGATCGTTTCGTCCGTCAGGTTTTCCGCGCGTGCGATCAGCGACATACGGCCCCACAAGGGCGCGGCGATAAAGGCATCGAGTGTGGTTGCCGGAGCAAGCCGGTCGGTTTCGAGATCGTCTTCGAACTGCGCCGAGACATGGCGCAGCGTGCCCGACACGCGCCAACCGGGGGCAGGTTGCCAGCCGAGCGTCAGGCTCGCGGCGAACGCGGGTGTCTGCGCCGGGCGATTGCCATCCAGCGCGAGCGAAGCGCCCGACCCGCGCACCTCGGCATCGGTCCAGGCCAGCGCGCCATCGATGCTGACCTTGCCGAACTTGGCTGCCACGCTTCCCTCGATCCCTTGCGCCTTGACTGCGGGCAAGTTCGCGCGGCGACGCAAGTTGGGGCCAATGGTGACGTTGGCAATCGCGTTTTCGACTTCGTTGTCGAAAGCCGTGACGGCGATGACGATTTCGTTGACCGGTTGCCAGTCGAACCCGATCTCGAACCCTTGCAGCCGTTCGTTCACCAGATTGGCATTGGCCTCGGTGGTAACGGGAAACACCACGAAGGGTCGGTAGAGCTCGTTGAGGGTCGGCAGGCGCAGCCCGGTGTAGGCGGCCGCACGCAGATCGAGCCTGCGGGTGGCATAGAACAGCGCGCCCGCACGCCAATTGAGCGACCAGTCAGCGCGCGGGGCGGCGATGATCGTGCTGACCGGCGCGCCATTGGCGTTGACGGCGCGGTAGAAGCCGTCGGTTATGCTCGAGCGATCAGCACGCAGGCCGCCGTTGATGGTAAGCGGGCCGATCTGCCAGTCGTCCTCAAGGAAGATCCCGATATTCTCGGTCGTCCCCCCGGCGCGGCGGCGCTCGGTGATCGCACCGGAAACGGCGTTCAGCGCTTCCTCCTGCAATTCGCCATCAGAGCGGCGGTAGTCGGCACCAATGCGGATGTCGTGCCCTTCGAGCAGCGGCGGGCGCAGCTCGAACTTGCCGCCGATCCCGGTCGAAGGGGTGCGACGCTGGTCGAGGGTGGGGGTAAAGCGGGTCGAAGAGATCACCACATTGCCGAAATCGCGCGCCTGGACATAGGCCAGCGCATCGAACTGCCACGCCCCGCGCCCGACCAGACGGATCGAGGCTTCCTCGCCGCGGCTGAAGGAATCGGCACCTTCGAACCGCAAGGTTCGATCATCCCGGAAGGCGGCGACGCGGGCCTGCACTTCGATGACGTCGGTGAGCGGTGCGACCGCGCGCAGGGCGGCGTTCCAGCTGTCGAAACGGGCACGGGCGGTGGCCGGGACGCGCTGATCGGCAGGCGTCGTGAAAAAGCCTTGCCCCCTGTCCCAGCGTCCGCTCGCCACTGCAAAGCCTCGCCCCAGGCGCTGGGTCAGCACACCAGTCGCTTCGGTCTCGCCCCGGTCATTCACCGCCGCACTACCGAGAAAGCCCGCGGCATCGCCGGGCTCGGCGCTCTCCAGCTCGATCGTCCCCGCCAACGCGCCCGCGCCGAACGGGCCTGAGCCGCCGCCGCGCGTGACCCGGATCGTGCCGAGCGTTTCGGGAGCGATGGCCGAAAGCGGGATGTAGCCGAAGAACGGGTCGGCGAGCGGCACCCCGTCGAGCAGCACCAGCGCGCGGCTCGTGGCATTGCCGCCCAGGGCGCGCAGGGTCACGCCTTGCGCCGAGGGGTTGGATGAACGGCTGTCAGAGCGGCGGAACTGCTGAAAGCCCGCCACGCCGCGCAGCACATCCTCGATCCGGCCCGAAGCGCTGGCGACGATCACCTCCCGCTCCAGCGTGGTGGTGGCGTAGATGCCGGTCGACAGCGCCGGATCGAGACCGCGGCCGGTGACGATGATTTCGTCGGCGGCAGGTTCGTCCTCGACTGCCCATTCGTCTGCGGACAGCTCGCCATCCTGTGCCACAAGCGGTGCGGCGATGGTGAGGGCAAGGGTGCAGGCCGAGAGACTGAAAAGGGGCTTTGACATCGGGTATCCGCGTTTGTTCTGGTGACGTGGTGCCTGCAATCAGGCGGCCTTCTTTGCCTTGGCGGCTTTTCTGACGATGCCTGAAAGGCCTTTGGTCAGCTGGAACAGGCCATTGAGGCGGCTCAGTGGATCACCCCAGGCGCGGTTGATCACCAGCTTCATGTCGGGGCGCAGCTTTGCCGTGTCCTTGCCACCTTCATTGAGGCGGGCGACATAGGCGATGAGGCCCGCAGGATCGGGGAAATCGTCCTTGTGGAAGCCCACCAGCGTGCCGCGCGCGCCGACGTCGATCTTGGCGATGTTGGCGATGATCGCCTGATGCTTGATCTCGATCAGGCGGATGAGGTTCTTGGTCGGCTGCGGCAGATCGCCGAAACGGTCGATCATTTCGGCGGCAAGGCTCTCGATCTCGTGCTGCCCTTCGGCCTGGTTGAGGCGGCGATAGAGCGCCATGCGCACGGCGAGATCGGGGACGTAGTCTTCAGGGATCATGATCGGCGCATCGACCGTGATCTGCGGGGTCAGCTTGTCGCGCGGACGTTCGAGGCCCATGTCGCCCGCCTTGGCGGCAAGGATCGCCTCTTCCAGCATCGCCTGGTAGAGTTCGAAGCCGACTTCGCGGATATGGCCCGATTGTTCGTCGCCCAAGAGGTTGCCTGCGCCGCGAATATCAAGATCGTGGCTGGCGAGCTGGAAGCCCGCGCCGAGGCTGTCGAGATCGCCGAGCACCTTCAGCCGCTTTTGCGCGACTTCCGACAGGGCCACGCCCGCCTCGTGGGTGAGATAGGCATAGGCGCGCAGCTTCGCCCGCCCGACACGGCCGCGCAGCTGGTAGAGCTGAGCGAGGCCGAAGCGGTCGGCGCGGTGGATGATGATGGTGTTGGCGCTGGGAATGTCCAATCCGCTTTCGACGATGGTGGTCGAGAGCAGGACGTCATACTTGCGGTCATAGAACGCGCCCATCCGCTCTTCCACCTCCTGCGCGGACATCTGGCCGTGGGCGGACACCGATTTGATTTCAGGGGCGTGCTCGCGCAGCCATTCCTCGATATCGGCCATGTCCGAAATGCGCGGCACGACGATGAAGCTCTGCCCGCCGCGGTGGTGTTCCCGCAGGAGCGCCTCGCGGATCACCATGTCGTCCCACTCCATCACATAGGTGCGCACCGCGAGGCGGTCGACCGGCGGGGTCTGGATGGTGGAAAGCTCGCGCAGGCCGCTCATCGCCATCTGCAATGTGCGCGGGATCGGGGTCGCGGTGAGGGTGAGGACGTGAACGTCGGCGCGCAGCTGCTTCAAGCGTTCCTTGTGGGTCACGCCAAAGCGCTGTTCTTCATCGACAATCACGAGGCCGAGGTTCTTGAACTTGGTGGACTTCGAAAGGATCGCGTGGGTGCCCACGACAAGGTCGATCTGGCCGCTCTCCAATCCCTCGCGGGTCTCGGCGGCTTCTTTGGACGACACGAGCCGCGAGAGGCGCCCGACGTGCAACGGGAACCCGGCAAAGCGGTCGGCGAAGTTCTGATAATGCTGACGGGCGAGCAGCGTGGTGGGGGCAACAATCGCGACCTGCTGGCCGTTCATGGCAGCAACGAAGGCCGCGCGCAGGGCGACCTCGGTCTTGCCGAAGCCGACATCGCCGCACACCAGCCGATCCATCGGGCGACCGCTTTCGAGATCGGACAGAACGTCGGCGATGGCGCGTTCCTGATCCTCGGTCTCGCTCCAGGGGAAGCGGTCGGTGAACTGGCCGAGCGTGGCAGGATCGGCGGGCAAGGCGGGCGCCTGACGCAAGGCGCGCGCGGCGGCGACCTGCATCAGCTCGCCGGCGATGGCGGTGATGCGCTCCTTGAGCTTCGCCCGGCGGCGCTGCCATGCCTCGCCGCCCAGCTTGTCGAGGGCAACGACCTGATCGGATGAACCATAACGGGTGAGGACGTCGATATTCTCAACAGGAATGAAGAGCTTGTCCCCGCCCGCATATTCCAGCGCGACGCAATCATGCTTGCTCTTGCCCACCGGGATCGCCTCAAGCCCCAGATAGCGGCCGATCCCGTGTTCGATGTGAACCACCAGATCGCCCTGCGACAGCGCCTGAAGTTCAGCGAGGAAAGCGTCGGAATCCTTGCGCTTCTTCTTGCGCCGCACCAGCCTGTCGCCGAGGATGTCGGCCTCGGTCAGCAATTCCAGCGTGTCAGATGCGAACCCGGTTTCGAGCGGCAGGACGACCACTGCGGTCTTCGACTTGGCCGCCAGTCCCAAGGCCTGCTGCCACGTCTCGGCCAGCGCCGTGGGCGCGCCTGCCTCATCCAGAATTGCCGCAATGCGCCGCGCACTGCCGGTCGAATAGGTGGCGACAACCGACTTGCGGCCTGCCTTCGACACGCCAACCAGATGCGTGGCGGCCGCTTCGTAGACGTTCTCGCCCCGGCCACGTTCGGGCGCAAAGTCGCGGGCTGAGCGGAAGCCGAAATCGATCACATTGCCGCTGGCATCCGATGCAAAGCCACTGGCCCGGTGGGCGGGCTGGCTGGCGAGCGCCGCGTCGAGTTCGTCCCGCGTAAGATAGAGCGCATCGGGGGCGAGCGGGCGATAGCTGCCCTTCTTCTCCACCGCCGTCCGCCCGCGCTGTTCATGGTAATCGGCGATGTCGGTAAGGCGCTCTTCGGCCGCGCCAAGCGCGCTCTGGTCGATCACCACCACGTCATCCTTGCCGAGATGATCGAAAAGGGTGGCGAGCCTGGTTTCGAACAGCGGCAGCCAGTGCTCCATCCCCGCCAGCCTGCGCCCATCGGACACCGCCTCGTAAAGCGGATCCTGCGTCGCGTTGGCCCCGAAAAGCTCGCGGTAGCGGCTGCGGAACCGCTTGATGCTGTCCTCATCCAGCAGGGCTTCGGAAGCGGGGAGCAGCAGGTGGCTGTCGATCCGTTCCACGGTCCGCTGCGTGGCGGGATCAAACAGCCGCAGGCTCTCCAGTTCGTCTCCGAAGAAATCGAGCCTGAGGCCGCTTTCCAGTGACGAGGGAAAGATGTCGACAATCGACCCGCGCACAGCGAACTCGCCGTGGTCGATCACCGTGTCCGTGCGGCTGTAGCCCTGCCGGGTCAGCAGCGCGGCGAGGCTTTCGTGCCCGATCTGCGTGCCGACGCGGAACTCGCGTACGCTTTCTCGCACCCGGAATGGGGTAAGCACGCGCTGGAGCACCGCATTGACCGTAGTCACCAGCAATTGCTGCGCGGCGCCCGGTTGCTGAAGCTTGTGGAGCGCTGCCAGCCGTTCGGCACTGATCGAGAGAGCGGGGCTGGCGCGGTCATAGGGAAGGCAGTCCCACGCCGGGAAAGTCACCACTTCGACCTCGGGCGCAAAGAAACGCGCCGCATCGGCCGCTGCCCGCATGGCCGCATCGTCGGGCGCGATGAACACCGCGCGGCGTTTCGCGGCGCGCGCGAGATCGGCCAGCACCAGCGGCACGCCCCCGCGCGGCAGAGAGGCGAGGGTCAGCGGATCGCGCGCTGAAAGGATGCGGTTGAGATCGGGCATGGGATCACTTCAACAGGAACGGAGCAAAGCAGATACGCCCCCAACTCGCATCGAGCAGGGGGTCACACAGGGAGATAATGCGCCTACGGCAAACCGCAGGGACGCGCGATTTGTTCCGGGCCTTAAACGTGCGCGGCGCAGTTGTCGAACAGGTCGCTGCTCAGCGCGGAATGTCGACGTAATCGAGCTTCTGCATCGCCGCCAGCAGGTCGCCTGCAAGGTGCTCGGGCGGGTTTTGCGAGCCCAAGGCCCAGGCCATCACGTCGACATCATCCTCGTCGAGCAGCGCCTCGAACCACGCCAGTTCGGCCTCGCCCCACTGGGCATGGTAGCGGTCGTAAAAGCCGCCAATCATGTAATCGGCCTCGCGCGTGCCGCGGTGCCAGCTCCGGAATTTGGCGCGGGCGAGGCGTTGTTCGAAGGATGGGGCATCGGTCATTGCGGTGGTCTAGCCACAGGTTCCGGCGCCTTCAACTCGCAAAGACGCAAGTCAGATGTTAGCGAGTGCATCATGCGCCCCGAGGCTCTCAATCCGCTGTTTGCCGAAGTCACCACGCTAGGCGGCGTTGGCCCAAAGCTGATGAAGCCGCTCGAGAAGCTCGGCCTCGCGCGGGTCAAGGATGTGGCCTATCACCTGCCCGAACGCTTTGTCAGCCGCCGGGCGGTGGCCAATTTAGATGAAGCGAGCGAGGGCGAGCAGGTCATCATCGCACTGACCGCGATCGAACATCGCGCCCCCCGGGCCGGGAGCCGCGGGCCGTATCGCGTGCTGGCGCAGGATGCGGCGGGCAATGTCTGTTCATTGAACTGGTTCGGCAAGGCAGCCTATTCCGCCAAGAAGCTCGTGCCGGAGGGTGAGACGCGCTGGGTGGCCGGCCGTCTCGACCGCTATGGCGATATGCTCCAGATCGTCCATCCCGACCACATCGAGGCGGAAAGCGCAGCGCACATGGCGCGGCTATCCGAACCGGTCTACCGCCTGTCCGAAGGCCTGGTGCAGCCCCGGGTTGCCGATTTCGTAGCTCAGGCCTTGGCGCGGCTGCCCGATCTTCCCGAATGGATCGAACCCGGTCAGCTGGCGCGTTCCGGATGGCCGACCTGGCGCGAGGCGCTGAAGCTGGCGCATGAGACCACCGATGCCAAGGCGCGCGATCGGCTCGCCTATGACGAATTGCTCGCCAACAGTCTCGCTCTGCTGCTGGTGAAAGCCGATGGGCGGCGCAGGCGCGGGCAGGCATTGGTGGGCGACGGTGGGCTGAGGGCGCGGCTGCAACTGCCCTTTGGCCTGACCGGCGCGCAGACCCGCTCCATCGCCGAGATCGCGGGCGACATGGCGCAGGAGGCGCCGATGCTGCGATTGCTGCAAGGCGATGTCGGTGCGGGCAAGACCGTGGTGGCCTTGAACGCCATGCTGATCGCGGTTGAGGCAGGCAAGCAGGCGGCGCTTCTGGCCCCTACCGAAATCCTCGCCCGCCAGCATTTCGAGACACTGCGCAAGATGCTCGGGCCGACGGGGGTCGAGATCGCGCTGCTGACGGGCCGCGCCAAGGGGCGCGAGCGCGAGTCGATCCTGATGGGATTGCTCGATGGCTCGATCCAGCTGCTGGTCGGCACCCATGCGATCTTTCAGGACACGGTCAATTACCGCGATCTGGGGCTTGTGGTGATTGATGAGCAGCACCGCTTCGGCGTGGCGCAGCGGTTGGCGCTGGCCGCCAAGGGGCGGCGCGCGCCGCATACTCTCGCCATGACGGCAACCCCGATCCCGCGCTCGCTGACGCTGGCGCAATATGGCGAGATGGACGTGAGCCGCCTCGATGAACTGCCGCCCGGGCGGCAGGCGATCGACACCCGCGTGGTGGCGATGGAGCGGCTGAGCGAGGTGGTGGACGGACTGGCACGGCACATCGCGAGCGGACAGCAGGCCTATTGGGTGTGCCCGATGGTGCGCGAGATCGACGGCGCGCCCGATCTTGCCGACATTGCCGCTGCCGAAGCGCGGTTTGCGGCTTTGCGGGAGCGTTTCGGCGATGCCGTCGTGCTGGTTCACGGCCAGCTTCGCCCCGAGGTCAAGGACGCGGCAATGGAGCGTTTTGCCACTGGCGAGGCGCGGTTGCTGGTGGCGACCACGGTGATCGAGGTGGGTGTCGATGTGCCGTCGGCAACGCTTATGGTGATCGAGCAGGCCGAGCGTTTCGGCCTTGCACAACTGCACCAGCTGCGCGGCCGGGTGGGGCGCGGGGCGGAGAAATCAACCTGCCTGCTGCTGCGCTCGGCTCAACTGTCCGAGACGGGCCGCGCGCGGCTTGCCCTCATGCGCGAGACGCAGGATGGGTTCCGGATCGCCGAGGAAGATCTCGAATTGCGCGGCGGGGGCGAATTGCTCGGCACCCGGCAATCGGGCGAGGCGGGGTTCCGGGTGGCTGATCTGGAACAGACTCAGCGCTTGCTGCCGGTGGCGCATGGCGATGCACGCCTGCTGATGGAGCGCGATGGTGGGCTCACCAGCCCGCGCGGTGAGGCGGCGCGGATATTGCTCTACCTGTTCGAACGCGACTGGGGTGTGCAGCTGCTACGCGGCGGATAGCCTGTCTGATGACTTCGGGGTCAGACGGTTTGCCGGGTGCCTTCACGCAGCAGCTTGTCGACCCAGGCATTGGCGCCAAGGTTGATGATGCTCCATGCGGTTTCGAATGCAGCCAGGTCGCCATAATAGGGATCAGCCACAGGCTCGCCCCTGCGGCCCTCGACGGCATCAAGCAGCATGGCAAGCCGCGCCGTCCCATCGCGCGGCGCCTTTCCACGCAGAGCTTCGAGATTGGCGCGGTCCATCGCGATGATGTGGCTGAAGCGATAGAAATCGTCCCGTTCGACTTGCCGGGCCGCCTGCGTTGCGATGTCGATGCCCTGACGGCTCGCCACCCCGATGGCGCGCGGATCGGGTTGTTGCCCAACGTGGTAGGACGCAGTTCCCGCTGAATCGACCAGGCACGCCAAGCCGCGTTCCTGCGCTACAGCGCGAAACGCTCCTTCAGCCATTGGTGACCGGCAAATGTTGCCAAGGCACACAAACAGCACACTAAATCGGTGATCGATCCCCCCGTGCATCCGTGCGCCGTATTACAACTTTGCAAGCCTGTCCACAGGCTATCTCGTTGGTTTTAGGTGAAAGAAATCACATTTACGCGTCAGGGCAGGTTAACAAAGCGACTAACGGCGTTAACGTGCGTGCTGCAAGCGACAACGGCGGCACAAGCTAGGCTGCGCGAACCGGCATCGGCGCGGTGCTTGCCAGAACCTCTTCGGTGATCCGCCGGATATTGACCTTTGCCTTCAGCCGCGCGCCCAGCAGCGCTGTGCCGCTGACCTTGCGCTGCACGAACAGCGTCTCGATCGGCGGAAAGGCCCAGGTGTCCTTGTCCTGCGCGATCGCCCAGCCTTCGTCGCGCAAGAGCGGGATGAAGGCGCGGTCGCCGAAATCGAACGGGGCATCCTCGCGCATTTCGTTGATGACGATATCGATCATCCGGTTCACCCGCTCGGGGTGCTTTTCGGCGACGATCGGCATCATGAACCCGGCCTCGATCGTGGCCTTGAGCACGTCCTCGGCCTTGCCCTCAAGACCCGCCAGCAGCATCTTGCGGTAGCCGTTCGCCACCGCCGGATCGACCGGACGGCACGCGCCGAAATCGAGCAGCACGATCTCGCCGGTCTCGCGCCGGTAGCGGAAATTGGCGAAGTTTGGGTCGGTCTGCATCACCCCGAAGTCGAACAATTCGCGCGCCACCAGCCGGATCAGCCGCGCGAAGACTTCGTCGCGGCGCTCGGGACTTTCGTTGCCGAGTTCCTCGATGCTGACCCCCTCCTCGAAGCTCATCGCCAGGATCGAACCGCGCGTCAGGCCTTCGTGGAGGCGCGGAACCACAAACCCCGGCACGCCCGCCAGCTGTTCGCGATAGAGCGCCATCTGCCGGCCTTCGCGTTCATAGTCAGCCTCTTCGTGGAGCTGCTGCTTGGCCGCTGCCATCAGCTTGTCCATCTCGAGTTCGGGAGGCGCAAAACCGGCGACCTTCAGGAGCGTCATCACGTTGTCGACGTCCGAATCGATCGACTTGGCGACGCCGGGATATTGCACCTTGATCGCCAGTTCCTCGCCGTCGCGGGTCAGCGCCTTGTGCACCTGGCCGATGCTGGCGGCGGCGATCGGGCGGGGGTTGAACCAGCGGAACTGCTTGCGCCAGTCCGGCCCCCATTCGGCTTTCAGCACCTGATCGAGCTGACGGGTCGGCATGAAATTGGCCTGATCGCGCAAAGTGGCGAGGATCTTCGACAGTTCCTCTGGCAGGAAATCGCCCGCATCGAGGCTGATCATCTGCCCCATCTTCATCGCCGCGCCGCGCAGGTGCGATAGCCGGTCGGTCATGCGCTGGACATTGCCGGGGGTGAGGATGAGGTCGCGCGCCGAAATGCCTTCGCCGCTCGCCAGCCGGCGCGCGCCTTCGGCCACCATGCCGCCGGCAACGCCGCCGACCAAGCGCCCGAAGGTGCCCAGCCGTGCAACGCGCCCCGACGGCACCGCGCGCTGGCGGGCGCGGTCTTCCTTGCGGTCGGCGAATTCGGGGGTCTGGTCGTCGTCGGACACGGGAGAGGGTGGCTTTCCGAAGGGAGGAGGGGGTTGAAGGCTAACGGTCAGGCAGGTTCGTCGTTCCCCTCTCAGGAGATGCACAGCCCCCCGTCGACCGGCAGACACTGCCCGGTGATGTAGTCCGAGTGGGACGAGGCGAAGAACACCGCCAGCCCCTCGAGCCCCGCATGATCGCCGGGCCGGCGCAGCGGGATTCGCCGTGCCATCCACTCGGCAAATCTGGGGTCGGCCTTGGCGGTGATGTCGGTCTCGTAATAGCCGAAAAGCAGCGCGTTGGCGGTGATCTGATAGCGCGCCAGTTCGAAGGCGGCGGCGCGGGTGAGGCCGTTGAGCGCGGCCTTCGAGGCGGCGTAATCGGACGAGCGATTGACCCCCATGATCGACTGGCCAGACGATGTCGCGATCAGCTTGCCGCCCGGATCGCCGTTCTTGGCGCGATCGATCATGTGGCGCGAGACGTGCTTGTACACCAGCGCCGCGCCGCGGGTGTTGATCGCCATGGTGTGATCCCAGCCATCGGCGGTGATGTCGGGGATGGCCGTCCCCGCGCCCGATATGCCCGCATTGGCGAAGCAGATGTCGACCCTGCCCAAGACGTCGAGCGTCATCGCCAAGGCATCTTCGACGTCCCGTTCCACCGACACATCGCATTGCGTCACAAGCGGGTTTCCGCCTCCCAGCGCACAAAGTTCCTCGAACGCGGCCGCGTTCTTGTCCGCATTGCGCGCCCAGATCGCGACATTGGCGCCCGCCTTGGCGAGCCCGCGGGCCATCGCCAGCCCAAGCCCGCCATTGCCGCCGGTGATGATGGCCGTCCGGCCGGTAAGATCGAACAGGGTCATAGCCAGCCAAGTGGCGCAAAGCCGCGATGCTCGCAAGCTATCTGAACAACCATGGACACCATGCGGGAACCGGCGCGGGTGACAGGCTTTGTGCCGCCATGGATGGACAAAACACCCTTACGCCCACGGCCCGGGCGCTCGGCTATGCCGGGCTTCTGCCGCAGGTCTTCTGCATCGCCATGATCCTGACCGGCCACGAATGGCGCTACTCCGCGCTCGCCGGGGGATTTGCCTATGCGGCGGCGATCTTCAGCTTTCTGGGAGGCGTGTGGTGGGGTCAGGCGATCCAGAGCGGGCGCGCCGGGGCCGGGGCCTATGGTCTGGCCGTGCTGCCCAGCCTGATCGCGGTGGCCTTGTTTCTGCCCTGGACCTTCGGGTGGGAATGGCCGGGGCCGGCGCTGCTCTATCTCGGCGCGCTGATCCTTGGCTCGCCGATGATCGACCGCGCGCTGGGTTTTGCGCAAGCCGATTTCCTGCGGCTGCGCTGGCACCTTTCGCTGGGGCTGGGCAGCTTGACGATCGCGCTCGGGCTGCTGTCGGCACGGGTGATCTGATGCGCCGCAGCGCGCGGCGGCGAACCGTCTGGGGCTGCGCGTTTGCGATGAATTAACCACCATTCCCTAGGGAGAAGCTTGGCTTTCGCCTCGGGAACCCGTGCTTGATGATTTCGTCGATTAACAAACTGGCCGGCAAGTGGCGGCGTGCGTTCGGCGCGGTCGACGACGAAGTTGCTGTATTCGCAGCGCGAACGGGACTGCGCTCGGGCAATGCGCTGCTGCGTCGCAAGCGCGTGAAAGTGGCAATTCTCGCGATCCTGTTCGGGGTTGTCTCTGCCGCCATCGAACTGCCGCTCCCGGCCGAAGATTTCTACCGCGCCGCCCGCGCCCAATTGCGCGACCGTCCTGCGCCGCAGGACATTGCCTTGATCGCGGTGGATGACCGGACGCTCAATGCGTTCCAGCGAAACCTGCCGAGCAGGGTGCACGATTCCAAGGTGCTCGACATCATGTTTGCCGCTGGCGTGCAGCGCGTCGTGTTCGACCGCGCCCATGCCGATCCCGAAACGCCAGAGGCGGATGCGATGTTTGCGCAGACCTTGCGCCGCCATTCCGGCAAGATCTGGCTCGGCCTAGCACCGGCGCATGAAATCGGCTTCCAGCGTGTCGACGAGATTGCGCCGCTTCCCGTATTTCGCCCGCTCGCAGGCCTTGCGGCCATGAACGGCAGGGGCAGTCCTTTCGGCCTGTCGGTCAGTTTCCCGACCGAGGTGGCCTTCGCCAACAAGAGCGAACCGTCGATCTCGGCTGTGCTGGCGGACTATTCGGGGCCGTCGCGGCTTTACCGCCCGGACTATGCGTTCGATCCCGCAACGGTGCCGACCTTCAGCTACATCGACGTCCTCGAAGGCCGGGTCACGCCCGATCAGCTGCGCGGCAAGAAGGTTGTCATCGGCAAGACCTATTTCGAATCTGCCGATTATTTCCTGATGCCCCTTAAGATGAGCGGGCGCGTGCCGGGCGCCTATTTCCATGTTCTGGGCGCGCACACGCTCAAGCGCGGCACGCCTGTCGATCTGATGTGGTTCCCGGCCATGCTGCTGGTTGCCGTGGTGATCATGGTGCAGGCGCTCAATCACAATCGGTCCGGCAAGGCGCTGTGGGGCGGCACGTTCTTTCTGATGGCCGTGCCCTTCGTGTTCGACGAGACATCGATCCATATCGACATCATGTCGGCACTGCTCGCGGTCGGCTTTGCCGCGATCGGCTTCTATCGCATCAACCGCAGATATTTCAGCAGCGATGTCGATGCGATGACCACCAGTGCGATCAGCTCCGACCGGCCCAGCGAGGCGCGCGATGTCTACGCTCTCAAGATCACCAATCTGGCCGAGCTGTCCGAGGATTGGTCCGCGCGCGAGATCGGCGATTTCGTCAACACCCTGATCGCCTATGTCAAAGGCCCGGGCGAAGTCGGGGACGTGGCGTTCGAGCGGGACATCCTGGTGTGGCTCGCGCCGCGCATGGACACCGATGAACTTGAACGGCACGCCGATGGCCTGGCGCTGATGCTCAAGACCGCCATCAGTTATGAATGGCAATCGTCCAACGGCTCGCCCGCCTTGGGGATCGATACCAATTATGACCTGCCGGTTGCCTTGCGGATCAAGAAAGCGATGCAGGCGGCCGAGGAGGCCGCGCTGCGGGGTCTGCGCTACATCATCAATGACGCTGCTCATCTGGAAGCCCGCAACAACCGGCTCGAACTCATCAGGGTGCTTGAAAAGGGGCTGCGCGACCGCAGCATCGGCGTGGCGTTCCAGCCCAAGATCGACCTTGCCTCAGGCCGCATAGTCGGGGCCGAAACCCTGATTCGCTGGCAGCCCGACGGGCGCGAATTCGTCAATCCGCAGGATCTGGTGCTGGCTGCCGAAGCAGGCGACCGGATCAATGAGCTCACGCTGGTGGTGATGGAAAGCGCGCTGGTCGGCGGCAAGCAGGCGATTGCGCTTGACCCGCGTTTCAAGCTGGCGGTCAATATGTCGGCCAAGAGCCTCTCGGACACGCACCTGCTGTTCGACATCATGACGATGCTGGGCCGCTACAATTTCCCGCCTGAAAACCTGACGCTCGAACTGACCGAAACGGCAAAGCTCGAAGATCACCGCATCGCGCCGCAGATTGCAGCACTCAAGGCGCGCGGGATCGGGTTGTCGATCGACGACTTCGGCACGGGCCAGTCGAACCTTGAGTATATCGAAAAGCTGCCGAGCTCCGAATTGAAGATCGACAAGCGATTCGTGCAGCACATGGCAACCTCCGAAGAAAGCCGCGCCGTGGTGCGTGCGACGATCGAGATCGCGCACTCGCTCGGCAAGGTGGTCGTGGCGGAAGGCGTGGAGGATCTGTCCGTGGCCGCCGCTCTCAGAGCCATGGGCTGCGATCAGGCGCAGGGCTATCTGTTTTCCCGCGCGATCACGATGGACGAGCTGCTCGCGATGATGGGTGGGGGAAGAACCGCAATTTACGGTTGATTAAGGTTAATAAAGTGTTAAACGGATCCTACAGCAGTTTGGCGCTGATAGGAGACAAAACATGTGGGGTTACTTCTCGCACCTGTTCGGCAGCCGCTAAGACGGTCTCGCCTTAGATGATTGAAAAGCCCCGGGAAACCGGGGCTTTTTTTATGCCCGCAATCCCGCCGGGGTCATCCCTGGAGCCCAGTCCGGCAGAGCGGCGGCTGTGCCCCGCCACGAATCATGGTTAAGGCCAAGTGCTGCGGTCGGCGCTCTGGCACTCCCGGTTGCAGCATTCAATCACGGATTGGCCCAATTTGGCACAATTCTTTGCCGAATGTTGTTAAGCCGGAAAACCATGCCGAGGCGTTCAGTCGAGAATTGGCCTGGCCGAAAGCCTTGCCTTGCGCGCGCCCCGCGCTTTTTTCCGCATCAGCGATCCGGCCTTTGCTATTAATCGCACCCGCCGTCTCTTGCGGTCCCGACTAGCCGGGCGCCCGGTCATAGGCGAGGCGGAAGCCGACATTGCTGGCGCCGAGACCCGGGTCGCGACCTTGGCGGCTTTCGGGCCGGTAGCGCTGGCAATAATTGGGAGCACACAGATAGCTCCCGCCTTTCATCACCCGGCTGGCAAGTCCCCGATGCTGCGGGTCATAGGAGTCGTTCTCGCCCGGGCCGCGCGGATTGTCGCGCTCGGCAGGATCATGGCCAGGACGGTAGAAGTCCGCCGTCACTTCCCAGACATTGCCGACCATGTCGTGCAGGCCAAAGCGATTGGGCTTGAAGCATCCGACCGGAGCAATGCCCTTGAACCCGTCGAGACCCTCGTTGACGAGGGGAAAGGCGCCCTGCCAGCTGTTGGCACGATCCGGGCCGGGCTGAGCACGATCATCCAGCGTTCCGGCGCTGGCAGCATACTCCCACTCCGCCTCGGTCGGCAAGCGTCCGCCCTTCCACCGCGCAAAGGCCTGCATATCTTCCCAGGCGAGATGCACGACCGGCTGATCGGGAACGGCTGCCGGCCCGTGCGGACCATAGGGGCGTTTCCAGCTGGCACCGGGCACGTAGACCCACCAGTCGGCATAGCTGCGCGACGGACGCGCGGGCGGGGTGAACACGGCCGATCCGGGTTCGAGCATGAAGGCCGGGATCTGTTCGATCGGCACGCCGAAAGCCGCCGGATCGACGGGTCTTTCGGCCACGGTCACATGGCCGGTCGCCACGATAAAGGCTGCGAACTGACGGTTCGTGACTTCGTGGCGGTCTATCCAGAAGGCCGATACCTGCGTGATGCGCGGCGGGCCTTCTTCGGGATAGACCGCATCGCTTCCCATCACGAAGCGGCCGGCGGGGATCGCGACAGGAGTGTCGGGCGGTGCCGGGCACCGCGCAAGCGTCGCAAAATCTGCGGCTGTGGCTTGCAATGCGGTTGCCTCAGGCGCGCTGTCGCAGCCTGCCAGCGCGGCAAGGATCGCATAGGCGAATGCGCCTCTCACGGCTGCGGAGATCGCGGACTGCAAGCCTAGTTCTATCCGGCGAGCCCTGCGACAAAGGCAAGCACTTCGCCGGTGACCACATCGCCTGACTTGCCGAATTCCTGATTGATCGAAGCGTGGGTCTTTCCTTCTGCCGCGACCACCTTGGCCGAACCGCCAGCGCGGGTGATCGCATCGGCCAGACCTTGGGACTGGCGGCGTGACGCTTCGCGGCTGGCGACATGGTGGATCAGGAAAGTCGGCCCGTCGGAGGCGCCTTGCGCATAGGTCAGCGGCGAGAGCCGCGCCCAAGCCTTGGGATCCTCGCCGAAAATCGTTCGGTAGAGCTGCGCATTGCCGCCACTTGCGATCTGTCCCGGCACGTCATAGCCGGCCCCGTCGAGCAGCGAGACACCCGTGATCCGGTCTGATGGCACACCAGCTGCGGCAAGGTAGCGATCATCGAGCGCCACCAGCGCGGCCAGATGGGCACCGGCAGAATGGCCCATCAGCACCACTGTCTTCGGAATATGTCCGTCACGTTCGCTCGCCGCGAGCGCTGCTGCTACGGCGGACGCAACATCGGCAGCCTGCTGCTCGACACCGGCGGCGGGATAGAGCCTGTAGTTGACTGTTGCGAAGCTGAAACCTGCGGCGTTGAAGGTCGCAGACTTCATCCCATTGGCGGAGTCCATGTCGCCCTTGGCCCAGCCGCCGCCATGGACAAACACCACCAGCACCGCGCCGCCGCCAGCAGCGGGGAAGTATCGGAGTTTCTGCTTGGGATCATCGCCATAGGTGACGATCCGGCCTTCGGCGGTGGTCGCAGCGCTCTGGCGAACGGCGCGGTCGGCGGGCGAACCGCCACCGCTCGCCCGCGCCTCGCGCAGGTCTTGCAAGGCGCTGCGGCAATCGCGCGAGAGCGACCGACGATTTTCGCGCAGACAGCGTCCGGCAGCGCGCAGGTCACTGGTGGCACTGTCGGTGTTGCAATGACGTTCCAACTCGGCACGGCAGGCGCTGCGCACCGCATCGAGCGAAGGCGTGCTCTGGGCAGCGACAGCGACGGCACCGGCAAGCAGACCAAGGCCAAGGACAAGCGGGGCTTTCATCATCGTCGAACTCCTTTGGGTCATGGCTGCGCGCCGACGCGCTCCAGCCGGTGCTCGGCCAGCGCATCGGCAAGAGCGGCGACGGCGGCGGGGTTCTCGCGGTCAGGCATGGTCGGGCGCACCAGCAGAAAGCCGCGGGGCGAGGGCAGGACGACATCATGCACGCCCGGGCCGGGGCGCGGGTGATGGGCGAGGCGAAGGCGCACCATGATGGTCTTTCCTTCGGGCACTTGCGAATCGTTGCGAACGAACAGCGTGTCGGTGTTGTGGGCGAAGACCGACACCGACCAGTAATCGACAAGCTCGCGCGGCGGGGTGGCGGTGAATTGCAGCGGGCCTTCCGACAGGTCGAGTATCGCCGAGCGTGCGAGAATGTCGGCGTTGGCCATCGGCACAATATTGCCCTTGGCATAGCGCATCACGGCTTTGCCAAGAACATTGGGGCGCGCGCCTGCCGCTTCCATCCGGGCGAAAACGGCATCGGTCATCAGATAGGGAATGCGCTCGATCGTCACGAACCAGCCGGCCGCTGCGCTGATCAGGCCCACCGCGACGAAGGGCACAAGACGGGTCAGTCGGCGCATCAGCGGCACGCCTGACGTCGCACCGTGGGGAGCGGCACGCTTTCGGGGTTCGCCATGATGGCCGGATCGGGCTGGTATAGCCTGACGAGGAGCGTGATCCTGCCCTCGCGCTCGCCCAGCGGTAACCAGTTGCCCTGCGTCGGCGTGCCCGAGACCGTCACCGTGTATCCGCCTTCAGGCAGGCGGCGAATGGTCGAGCTGGTGAGGCTGTAGCGATCAATGGCATTGTCGATCCAGAAATAGTTGCGATAGACCCCGATCGACCACCACCGGGCGGCGGGCTCGGCGCGGGCTTCGAGCCGATAGGTGCAGCCAGCGCGCAAAGGGTCGCCGTTGCTGTCGCTCTCGGTGTTGAAATAGATCACCTCGCTATCGGGCAAGGCCCAGATCCCGACCCGCGCGACGATCGCGCGCTGGAGCCGGCCTGCGGCGGCGCTGCCCGTGCCCGCCATGGTCTTCCACGGGGTAGGCCCACGCCCAGCGCGCGCGTCGACCTGCCCTGTCACCAGCCATGCCGCTGCGACCCCGACCGTCGCTCCGGCGAGCGCGGTGGCAAGGAGGCCTGCCAACCAAATTCCCCGCTTGCGCATGACGGCGACCTATCGGCGCACCATGAGGGCCGCAGCATTGCTGCACTGCGGCTTGTTCGGGCGCAGGTGTCGTGCCGTACCTGGTATGCTGGCAGGCAAGTGCCGGTCTGCGCGATTCGCCATGCCTTTATTCCCCGCGCTTGCGTGCATCATCAGGTCTCGACTGCATTTGATTACCGACCGGTAGGTAACTAATTTCGATATGGCTGTCCATAGTGGGTGGAGGCGCCTCGAAAGTTATGCTACCGACCGGTCGGTAATCTGAGATGAGGGGGCCTATCTTGCCGCGCATGACACGCAGAAGCCTCAGGCTGGCAAGCTTCGTCGGGGCGTTGGTGGCGCTGCACCAGCCCGTCCATGCGACCGCGGCGACCGAGCCGACCGCGGCAGCGGGCGAGCAGCGCTGCCGCGACAGCGCTGACGGCACCGGCGCGCTGTTCGAGCGCGCGGACATTCCCGGCATCACCGATCTTGCCGACGGCACGGGCAGTGCCGCGCTGGTCGATCTCAACCAGGACGGACGGCTCGACATTATCGTTGTCGGCGACAATCGTGACCGCGCTGATCGCGCTGGGGGCGGGGAGCTGCGCCTGTTCGTCAACAAGGGCTGCTGGCAGTTTGATCGGCACCCGATCACGATAACGGATTCGGGCTTCACCGCCGAAGCGATGGGGCAGCGCACCCAGATCATCAACCTCGCCGACTTCAACAAGGACGGTTGGCTGGACATCTTCCTGACCCGCAACCGCGGGCCGATCGACGATCCTTCGGGCGGCAACAACCTGCTTGTCAGCAACGGCAGCTGGGATCGCTTTCGCGATGTCGGCAAGGCGATGGGGCTGGCCAATGACCAGGCCTATAACCGTCAGTCCTCGATTGCCGATGTCGATGGCGACGGCTGGCTCGACATTGCGCTGGCGGCCGACAATATCGGCAACACCCAGCGCCTCGGCATTCCGCGGCACCGCTTCTACCGCTTCGTGCCGCCGGCGAGCGGCCGGTTCGAGGACGGGCGGTTCGAGGATCTCTCGACCAGCGGGCTGATCCCCGAGTTTCCCGGCGAGTTC
Source organism: Erythrobacter sp. BLCC-B19 (assembly GCF_028621955.1). Taxonomy (NCBI): domain Bacteria; kingdom Pseudomonadati; phylum Pseudomonadota; class Alphaproteobacteria; order Sphingomonadales; family Erythrobacteraceae; genus Erythrobacter; species Erythrobacter sp. BLCC-B19. The sequence continues at coordinate 3,166,518 of NZ_CP117516.1, read as the reverse complement.
ACCTGCAACCCCAATATCGACCGCGCCGGCCCCGGCATCATGTTGCGCGACATCGACAATGACGGCGATCAGGACCTGATCCAGTCCTACCACATCGACATGAACATGGCCCGCCCGCAGGATCCTTGCGCGACCGGCGAATACCGCACCGGCGTGTGGACGTGGCGCAACCGGCTGAAGGAAGACGGACGGTTCCATTTCGAACTGCTGACCGACAACGGCCTGTCCGAACGCGGGCAGGCAAGCTTCAACCGCAAGGAAAAGCGCTACGACACCTTAGCCAAGGGTATCAGCCTGCCCTACCTCGCGGCCGCCGATGTCGACAATGACGGCTTGCTCGATATGCTCGCCGTCGGCCCCAATGACCTGAGCTGGACAGTCAAGACCGATATGTCGGTGGCGCGCTTCTGGCGCGGCGAGGGTAGCTTCCGTTTCCGCGAGGCGACGGCCGAGGCCGGGCTCGCCCCGCTCAACCAGACCTATCGCGAATGGCAGGCGTTTTTCGGGGTCAACCTCGACGTGCCGGACGGCGTGATCCACAACAAGTGTCCGGATTTCACCCCCAATTACCCGCTGTGCAAGGACTTCTCGCGGCTCGATTACAGCTTCTACGGGGCCGACGCGCTGTTCGAGGACTTCAACAATGACGGCCATGTCGATCTGCTGGTGGCCGACCGGCACGAGCTCGACGGATCGTGGGATGATCTGCGCAACGTGCTGTTCCTCAATCAGGGTGACGGCCGCTTCGCGCCGGTCAAGGTGCCGCTCTCGGGCATCGACCGCAATTCGATCGCGATGGAGGCGGGCGACCTTGACGGGGACGGGCTGATCGACCTGATGTTCATGGCCGACCCCGGTCACAGCTATCCCGAGGGACGCTTCGGCCTGCAGCCGATTCCGGCCAATCGCTTTCTCGATACCGTGTGGCGCAACCGCGGCGCCTTTGGCGGCAAGGACAATCACTGGATCGCTCTGACTTTCGCCAATGTCGATCACGCGCGGCTGGCAGGGGCGCGGGTGATTGCCCGGGCTGACGGGCGGATCATCGGCTCGCGCCAGCTGTCCTCCAGCCAGTCCTACAAGAGCTCATCGGCGCTTCGGGCGCATTTCGGGCTCGGCAAGCGCCGCCGCGTCGATCTCGAGATCATCCTTGCAGACGGCACGCGGCTGGCGTTCGACAGGCTGGCCGCCGACCAGACACTCGAAGTCGATGTGGCTGCCGGCACGACCCGCGAGTTGACACCATGAACGCCATCGGCTGGTGTGCGCCGCTATCCCGCGACACAGTGAGTCCGGGCGAGGGGAGCTGTCACCAATGCCGTTCGATCCATCAAAGCGTCTGATCGTGGGAGACACGATCATCGAAGCGCCTGGAGAGGATCGCCGGGAGCAGATATTCTTCCACGCCGCGCGCCTGTTCGTCGAGAAGGGCACGGGCAATACGTCGATGGCTGACATCGCAAAGGCCGTTGGGATCACCAAGGCGGGCCTCTATTATTTCGTCGAGAGCAAGGAAGACCTGCTCTACACTCTGATGCGCTGGGGCATGGAGGTGCTCGAGCGCGATGTGGTTCTGCCTGCACAAGACATTGCCGATCCGGCGGAACGGCTGGCGACGATCATCCGCAACCACCTCATCAACATTGGCCGGGTGCAGGGGCCGTTCGGTAATCCGATCACCATTCTGGTCGACGAACCGGGCCTGCTGGGCGCCGAGAACCAGGCCGATATCGACGCCCGCAAGCGCGCGTACTTCCTGTTCGTGCGAAAGGCGCTGGAAGACCTGCGAGAGGCCGGCAAGCTGGCTGATGTCGACGTCAACGTCGCGGCCTTCTCGATCATCGGGATGATCGTGTGGATGGCCCGCTGGCGTCGTCCGGGCGGGCCGATGGAGCTGGACGCTATCGTCGAGCAGATCACCCGGATCGCGCTCGGCGGGGTGCTCAAGGACGGATAGTGGCCCGGCTGCATCGGGCGCTGCTGGGGGCATGGCTTGGGGCGGCGAGCGCGGCGCTTTTGCAGGTGGGGGTCGCCCGGGCCGATACTGGTGCGGCGCTCCATGCCGATGTGGCAGCCTATGTCGCCAAGGGCGATCATCTGGTCGGAACGCAGGGCGCCGAGAGCACGGCCCTTTGGCTGGTGCAGCGCCTTTCGCAACTGGGCTACACGGTAGAACACCAGACCTTCGAACTGCGACAATATCGACGCACAAAGCTCGCATTGATGGCGCAGGGCGAGCCGATCGCGGCAGCGCTGCAATGGTGGCCGCCCGACGCGCCCAATGGGTTGACTGTCAAAGGCACTCCCGGGTCGGGGGCGGGGCGGTTTGCCATTCTTCCGGTCAAGGTCGGCGATCAAAGCTATCTGGGCGGAGCGGTTGAGGCTCGGATCCAGGCAGCGATAGCGCAAGGCGCATCGGCGGTGTTGCTGGCAACCGAGACATCGCTTGGCGCTGACGGCCCCTACCTGTTCAATGCCCGTGCGCAGGCCGAGCCGTGGCCGGTTCCCGTGCTGGCAATCAGCGCAGGAGAGGGCGCGCGCCTGATGTCCGCCCCGGTGGGGCTGGAGCTGCGGTTGGCGGGGCACCATGAGACGATCAGGGCCGCCAACATCGTCGCGCGCCTGGATCGGCCTGGCACCGACACGGCAGTCGTTATCTCGACACCCTATACCGGCTGGGGGCCATGTGGCGGCGAGCGTGGGCCGGGCATCGCCATGTTCCTTGCGATCGCGGCATGGGCGCGCGAGCACGTGCCGCACGACATTGTGATGGTTGCCACCGCCGGACATGAGGTCGGCCATTCGGGGATGGCCCGCTTCCTTGAATCGGATTTGGCCCCTGCACCGGAAGCGACCGCCCTGTGGCTGCATCTTGGGGCCAGCATTGCCACATATGCCCGCGCCGGAGCGGTCGATGCCAACAGCGCGACACGCTACGCGCTGTTCTCAGGCACGATTGCGCCCATTGCGCAGCCTCATCTGGCGAGTGCCTTCGTGCCGGTTGATACATCGCAAGCTGTCTTTGGCGAGATCGCCGATGTGGCCCGCGCGGGCTATCCGCACCATCTCGGTTTTGCAGGCTACGGCCCGCACCATCACCTGCCGAGCGACACGGCCGATTCGACCGCTCCGCACCTGCTGTCCGACGCGTGGCAGCGGCTGCTCATCACCGTCCGCGAGGTGCTGGGCGTGCCATAGGCGCGTAAAGGTGATTGACACCTACCGTCCGGTCGGTAAGTAGAAGGCGGGAGGATCGAGATGACGATTTTCAACCGCCTGATGCTCGCTGCCGCAGGCCTTGTTCTTGCGGGCGCCCTTCACCTCTCTCCCGGGGGCGCAGGCGTGCCGACGGCGCAGGCGCGGGGCACCGCCGCCGCGCCTGCTGCCGCACCGGCGGGCAAGCCCAATGTGCTCGTCATCATCCTCGATGATCTCGGCTATGCTGACGTCTCAGCCTACAACAAGGGCCGCATCCCGACCCCGAACATCGACCGGCTTGCGCGCGAGGGCGTGCTGTTCACGCAAGGCTATGTCTCCGCGCCGATCTGCTCACCCTCGCGCGCGGGGTTGATGACGGGTCGCCATCAGCAGCGGTTCGGTTTCGAATACAACAACGGTCCCGGCGCGCTCGATCGTGCCGAGCACCGTGGTCTCGACCCGCGGGAAATGACGATCGGCGATGTCATGCGCGCCGGGGGCTACCGCACCGGCGTGATCGGCAAGTGGCATCTTGGCTGGAACGACGAGCATTACCCGACCAATCGCGGGTTCGACTATTTCTGGGGTCTGCTGACCGGGCAGACCAACTTCATCCGCCCCGATGCGCCCGATGCGGTCAACGCCTACAACCCTTCCAAGCCGGGCGAGAGCCGCGAGCTGGTGCAGCCCTACGAAGTGGTCGGCGCGACCGAGCAGATTGTCACCGGCCCCGATCGCACCCCGGTGCCGCTGGGTGACCGGCACCTCACCGATCTCATCACCGACGAAGCGATACGCTTTATCGACAGCAGCGGTGATCAGCCGTTCTTCCTCTACCTTGCGCACCCTGCGCCGCACACGCCGCTGCAAACGACCCGCGAATGGTATGATCGTTTCCCGGCAATCGAATCCCGCCAGAACCGGGTGTTCGCCGCGATGGTGGCGCAAGCCGATGACGGGATCGGCCGGGTGCTCGCTCATCTCGAGGCAACCGGCAAATCGCGCGATACCATCGTGGTGCTGCTGTCGGACAATGGCTGCGCGGCCTATATCGAAGGGCTGTGCAGTCCCGAGCCGCTGTCGGGTGGCAAGCTGACCTATCTCGAAGGCGGGGTGCGGGTGCCGTTCATGCTGCGCTGGCCGGCGCAGGTGGCGGGCGGGCAGGTGTTCGACCAGCCGGTCTCCAGCCTCGACATCATGCCCACCCTGGCACGCGCTGCCGGCCTGTCCCTCCCGTCCGACCGGGTGTTTGACGGGCAGGACATTGTCGCGCGGCTCGGCGGCAAGGGCGAGAGGCGCGCGCTGTTCTGGCGGACTCAGCCGATTGCCGCCGTGCGGGAAGGCGACTGGAAGTTCATCCGCGATCTCGACGGGAACGAGTATCTCTACAACCTGCGCAAGGACCCGCGCGAGACCGTCAACCTTCTTCAGCGCCATCCGCAGCGGGCCGAGGCCATGCGAGCGGCCCACGCTGCCTGGGCGGCGCAGATGAGCGAGCCGGGCTGGAAGCCGCGTCGAACCGATTTCGACTTCGGCGGCCGACATTTCAAGTTCAGCCCCTGATGCAAACCGGCACGCTTTGCCTTGCTGCGCCAAGCGCGCTTGCTGCGGGGTCGGTAAGATCATTGAAATAGCTGAAATATAACAGAAAAATATCGCAGCAGACCATGACTGCGAGAGAAAGGGGAATGGGGCATATGGTGCAAAGGACGTTCGGCTTGGTCTCGCTTTCCGCGCTTATCGCTGCGCATGGCCAACCGGCCTCTGCGCAGTCCAGCGACGGGCAGCCAGAGGGTGATGAAGCGGGCCCCAACATCGTCGTCACCGCGCGAAAGCGCGAGGAACGCATCCAGGACATCCCGCAAACCGTCAGCGTTCTGACCGGCGAGCAGATCGAGGAGCTTGGCGGCGTCAGAAACGCGCGGGATCTGGTGCAGCTTACGCCAGGTGTCACCTTCATCGATGCCGCGACCGGCGCTGTTGCCGAGCCCAATATTCGCGGGGCCGGGCAGGCGCGCAACCCGAACGCGGATGCGGCGATCGGCCTCTATCGCGACGGCGCCTACATCTCGGGCGGAAACCTGGGCGGCCGCACTTTCCAGCGCTTCGATCTGTTTGACGTGGAGCGCGTTGAAGTGCTGCGCGGGCCGCAGGGTGCGCTCTATGGGCGCAATGCTGTTGGCGGCGCGATCAATGTCATCAGCCGTCGCCCCGAGTTCGATTTTGGCGGCTATGTTGAAGCCACCTATGGCAGCTTCGAAACATCCGAAGTCCGCGGCGCACTCAATCTGCCGGTCAATGACAAGATTGCGCTGCGCGTTGGGGGAGAAATCGCCAATCAAGACGGGTGCATGTACCGGCGCTCAGACAATGGATCGTGCTTCGATTTTCTCGATTACCACGCCGGGCGCTTGTCGGCCTTGTTCGAGCCAACCGATCGGCTCGAAATCATGCTGGTTGCCGACTACGTCAAATCGGAGGCCGATGCAGGAGCGACGCTTTTCTACACGGATGCCGTCAACTTCGTGCGCCCGACCGACATCACAACCGTGCAGATCGACGGGTCAAACCTGTTCGAAACCGAGCGTGCCAATTTCAGCCTGAATGCCCGGCAGGACTTCGGTTGGGGGGAACTGGTCGCGGTCGTCAATCACCGGATCGGCGATTCCACCCTTCTGTCCGATCCCAACGGCATTGCGGTGCCGACGACCGAAACCGACCGCAGGGTCGACGACACAGCGGCGACCTTTGCCGAAATCCGGCTTCAGGGCGATGCGGAAAAGCTGCGCTGGCTGGTGGGTGCGGACTTGTTCCACCTCAGCAATGAATACCTGATCGAAATTCGCGGGCGCGCATTGCTCGGCATGGCGATGATCAACCCGAACAATGACATCACCACCATCAACGAACAGCGCTCCTACGCCGCCTTCGCCTCGCTCGAATATGACGTCACCGACAGGCTGACCCTCAGCGGAGAGGCGCGCTACAGCACCGACCGCAAGGATGGCGAAGTTGTGGCCGTGACAGTCACCGGCGCGCCGCGCTTCCCCGATTTCCCGCCGGGCAGCCCGCAGGCCAATCCGGTGATCGAAGCCGACAACTTCGCCTGGGGCTTGACGGCGTCCTATGACGCGACCGAGGACGTCATGGCCTTCGTGCGCGCTGCGACAGCGTTCCGAGCCGGCGGCTTCAACTTCGAATTCGGCAATCCCTGCGATCAGCCGGGAGAGGTTCCGGGGACGACCTGCAACCTCATTGATCCGCCGCTGACCTATGAGCCGGAAACCTCGATCACCTATGAGGCGGGTCTCAAGACCCAGTGGCTCGATGATCGTCTGACTTTCAACGTCAACGCCTATTACATCGAGTATTCGGATCTGCTGGCCAACGTGAACAACGGCATCATGGCCATGGTCGATCCGCTGAACGCTGCGATGTTCCTGGCCAATGCCGGAGATGCCACCGCCTATGGTGTCGAAGTCGAGCTGTCGTGGGCTTCTGAACTGCCCGGCGACCTCGGCAAGATCCGCATCGACGTGACTGGCGGCCACCAAAGCGGCGAGTTCGAGGATGTCCCGGCCTTCCTCACCACCGTGGCAGATGGGAACAAGATCGCCCGTCTGCGATCCTTCAGTGGGCTCATCAATGCGGTGCACACGCTTCGCGTCAGCGAGAAATTCTCGCTCGTATCATCGGTGACCTTCCGGGCCGAGGATGGCGGGTTCACGGGCGCCGAGAACGATTTTGCGCTCGACAATCTCGAAACGCTGGGAGCGCGGATCGCGTTACGATCCGATCGATGGTCGTTCGCCGTCGCCGGCCAGAACCTCACCAATCAGCGGTATCTGATCAATCAGACGGCCAGCAATTTCCGCATTGCCGACGCGCGGCGGATTTTTGGCTTTGTCACCTTCCGCTGGTAATCAGCCACGGCAAGGCGAGGCAGGGCGAACACGTCAAACGATGGGGGAACAGTCGCAAGAATATACCATCGACGTGGTGTTTCCGTCCGCCTTTGGCGTGTTCCAAAGCCCGGTGCATCTCGCCTATGCCGCCTGGCTGGGAGGGCGCAGGTCGTTCGACGTGCGCGCCCCCTTTGCCTATGCCGACCTTGGCTGCGGCGGCGGTGTCACCCTGTGCATTCTGGCCGCTTGCTACCCCCATGGCGAGTTTCACGGGGTCGACATCAATCCCGAACACATCGCGCAGGGCCGCGCTTTGGCTGCTGATGCAGGGCTCGGCAATGTGACCTTTCATCACCTGAGCTTTGCCGACCTTCCGGCGGCTCCCCTGCCTGCCCGGCTCGATGCCATCGCCATCAGCGGGATTTATTCCTGGCTCTCACCGAGCTTGCGCCGGGCCTGCCTGGATTTCGCCAATGCGCGCCTGAGCGATGCCGGGGTGGTCTTCCTGCATTATTCGGCCTTGCCCGGAAACGCCCAGATCGATGCGCTCTATGCTCTGCTGATCGAGCTGTCAGAGGGGATCGAAGGCGACACCGTGTCCCGGTTTCGCGGGGCGTGCGAAAAGGCGGCGATGCTGCGTGCGGCCAGCGGTCTGTTTTTCCGGCAGAACCCGCTGGCGGCGGCCTGGCTCGATCAGATTGCCCGAACCGACCAGCGCCAGATGGCGCACGAGGTGCTCAACAGCCACTGGGGTTCGCTGTCGATCCGCAATGTTGCCGAGGAGGCAGCGGCGGCGGGTCTTCAGTTCGTGGCCAACGCTCACCTTGAACTGAACGATATCGAGCTGGCTGCGCCGAGCGGTGCGCGCGAGGTACTGTCAGGGCTCACGCCCGTTGCGCGCGAAATGGCGCTCGATGCAATGCGATCGGCGATCGCCCGGATTGATGTGTTCATGCGGGAGAGCGACGACCACACCGGCAGCGCCGCGCCTCCCGATCTGTGGGTCGACCGGCTGACACGCGGCCCCCTCAAGGTCGAGCGTGCGCAATTGGCTCAGCGGGCCGGGGTCGATCTGTCCGGTCCCATCTACGATGACATTCTTGGCGCAATCGATGACCGGGCCCAGCGCCTGAGCGATCTTCTGGCGACACCCGATGCGCGCGATGCAGAGGCGCGCGAATTGGCGCTCAAGCGGATTATCGCGCTCAAGCTGGCGCATTTGCAGCTTGAACCCTTTCCGAGAAAGGCACCTGAACATCCGCCCCGCCTCGCATCGCCGATCAATGACCTGCTGCTGACCGAGCGGATCGAAGTCGCCGGCGCCCTTCCGCTCGCTTCTCCGGTGGCAGGGACGCAGGTTCTGCTGCCCCCGGAAGACCGTCTTGCCCTGTTGGCACTGGTGAATGGCGATTTCGAGCAAGCCTGGGCCCGCATCGAGCGGGCAGGGCAGAGCGTAAGGCTGGGCGAACGCCAGGTTCGCGACGCCCGCGCCCTGGCCGAAATTGCCAATGCGCGCGCCGAAGCGTTGCGCGGGCCGATTGTGGAGCGCCTGTTCAGGCTGGGGATACTCGCCTGATCGGCGCTGCGTAACGCAGCGCTTGCGCGAACCGAACCAATGCCGGTGATCCGAGCGGCACAAGGTCGCGCTGTGCCCACGGGCCGCACACGGCCTCGGGCGAGGGGAAGTGATCCCGCTCACCCGGCAATTCTCGTTGCATATCAGGCAAAAATGGTCGGGGAGAGAGGATTCGAACCTCCGGCCCCTGCCTCCCGAAGACAGTGCTCTACCAGGCTGAGCTACTCCCCGACCGTGTCGGCTCCGCTGACCCCTAGGGGTGCTGCGGATCGAGGCAAGGCGCGCCCTATAGGGGGCGATGCGCGGGGTGGCAAGCGGGCAATTGCGGCTTATAGTCGCAGGCATGGCCAGCAGCGCGATTCCTCTAACCGACCCTTCGTCTTGCGGGGCAAATCCGCATCCTGAACAGCAATATCTCGACCTGATGCGCACCATCTGGGAGACCGGGAGCGAGCGGCTCGACCGCACCGGGGTCGGCACGCGCTCGATCTGCGGGGCAATGCTGCGATTCGATCTGGCGGACGGCGCGATGCCTTTGCTCACCACCAAGCGGGTCTACTGGAAGACCGCCACACGCGAGCTGCTGTGGTTCCTCACCGGCGAGACCAACATTCGGCCGCTGGTGCTGCAAAGTGTCAAGATCTGGAACGAGTGGCCCCACGCGCGCTACGTCCGCGAAACGGGCGATCCGATCAGTCTGGACGACTTCGTTCAGCGAATCGCCGAGGACGAGGTCTTTGCCGCCAATTGGGGCGATCTCGGGCCGGTCTATGGCAAGCAGTGGGTCAACTGGCCGACCTATCGCTATCGCCCCGATGGCCTCTACGAAAAGGGCGAGGGGATCAACCAGGTCGCGCAGGTGATCGATTCCCTGCGCACCAGCCCCGGCAGCCGCCGCCATATCATTGAAGGCTGGAACGTCGCCGAGCTTGACCGCATGGCCTTGCCGCCGTGCCACAAGACCTATCAGTTCCATGTCGCAGGCGAGGGGAGCGATGCCCGTCTGGGCTGCCTGCTCTACCAGCGCAGCTGCGACGTTGCGCTGGGCTTGCCGTTCAACCTGTGGTCGGCAGCACTTCTTACTGCCATGATTGCGCAGCAGGTGGGGATGCAGCCGGGCGAGCTGGTATGGATGGGGGGCGATGTGCACCTCTATCTCAACCACGCGCATCTGATCGAGGAACAGCTCACCCGCCAGCCGCAGGGGCAGCCACGGCTCGAAATCACCCGCCACCCCGAAACAATATTCGACTACCGCATCGAGGATTTCGTGGTGCATGATTACGCGCCGCTCCCCCCGATCAGCGCACCTGTTGCGGTCTGACGCGCGCCTGCGCACCACGCTTGACCGCTTCCCGGCGCTGAAATAAAAATACGTATGCGAGCAATGATTGCACCTGCTTGCAGCGGGTGCTGGCGAGGGGAGAGCGCGATAGATGGCCGATCCAGCGAAACCGGCTGAGACCAACCGCGCAAGGCTTGCGCTTCACGTGCCCGAGCCGAAATATCGCCCCGGCGACAAGGCCGATTTCTCGCATCTCGACATCGGTCAACCCGGCGACCAGCCGCGCCCGGATGAAGGCGTCCACCCCAGCACGATGGCGGGCCTTGCCTATGGGCTGGTGCGGGTGCTGGGCGACGACAACCTCGCCCACGGCCCGTGGGATCCTCGCCTCGATCCTGAAACGCTGCGGCGGATGCTGGGCCACATGGCGATGGTGCGCGCCTTTGATGAACGGATGTTCCGCGGCCAGCGTCAGGGCAAGACGAGCTTCTACATGAAGTGCACCGGCGAGGAGGCGACCTCGATCGCCCCCGCGATGGCGCTTGCCAGCGATGACATGGTGTTCCCGAGCTATCGCCAGCAGGGCATCCTGATCGCGCGGGGCTATCCGCTGATCGACATGATCAACCAGATCTACTCGAACCGCGCCGACAAGCTGAAGGGCCGCCAGCTGCCGATCATGTATTCGAGCCGGGAGCACAGCTTCTTCTCGATCTCCGGCAACCTTGCCACCCAGTGCCCGCAAGCGGTGGGCTGGGCGATGGCGAGCGCGGCGCGCGGTGACAGCCGGATCGCGGCAAGCTGGGTTGGCGAGGGCAGCACGGCAGAGGGTGACTTCCATTCGGCCTGCACCTTCGCCGCCGTCTACAACGCGCCGGTGATCCTCAATGTGGTCAACAACCAGTGGGCGATTTCGAGCTTCTCGGGCTTTGCCGGGGCCGAGCGCACCACCTTTGCCGCCCGCGGGCTGGGCTATGGCATCGCCGCCCTGCGGGTCGACGGCAATGACGCGCTCGCTTGCTATGCCGCTGCCGAATGGGCCGCCAACCGCGCACGCGGCAATCATGGGCCGACGCTGATCGAATACTTCACCTACCGCGCCGAGGGGCACTCTACCTCGGACGATCCTTCGGGCTACCGCTCCGCGCAGGAGCGCGAGGAGTGGCCGCTGGGCGATCCGGTGACGCGCCTCAAGAAGCACCTCATTGCCATCGGCGAATGGGACGAGGAACGCCACGCGGCGATGGACCTCGAATGTGCCGAGACGGTCAAGGCCACCACCAAGGAGGCCGAGAAGAACGGCATCCTCGGCCACGGCCTGCATCACCCGTTCCACACCATGTTCGAGGATGTCTACGAAGAGCTGCCCTGGCACCTTGAGGAACAGGCCGAACAGGCGATCCGCGAACGCATCGCCAAATTCGGCACGGAAAGGCCTTTCGGATGAGCGATCTTATTCCTTCCGTCGGCGAGCCCGTGATCGAAGAACGCCGCCTCAACATGATCGAGGCGATCAACGAAGCGCTCGACATCATGCTGGCGCGCGATCCTGATGTGATCATCATGGGCGAGGATGTCGGCTATTTCGGCGGCGTGTTCCGCGCCACCGCCGGGCTTCAGGCCAAGCATGGCAAGAACCGCGTGTTCGACACGCCGATCTCCGAATGCGGGATCATCGGCGTGGCGGTGGGGATGGGGGCTTACGGCCTGCGTCCCGTGCCGGAAATCCAGTTTGCCGACTATATCTACCCCGGTCTTGACCAGCTGATCTCGGAAGCCGCGCGCCTGCGGTATCGGTCTGCGGGTGATTATGTCGCGCCGATAACGGTGCGCTCGCCCTTCGGCGGCGGGATTTTCGGCGGCCAGACCCACAGCCAGTCGCCCGAGGCGCTGTTCACCCATGTGGCGGGCCTCAAGACCGTGATCCCGGCGACGCCCCACGATGCCAAGGGGCTGCTGATTGCGGCCATCGAAGACAATGATCCGGTGATCTTCTTCGAGCCCAAGCGCATCTATAACGGGCCATTCTCGGGCTATTACGACAAGCCGGTCGAGCCGTGGAAGAAGCACCCTGATTCGGTCGTGCCCGAGGGCTACTACAAGGTCCCGCTCGGCAAGGCGCGCACCGTGCGCGAGGGCGAGGCGCTGACCGTGCTCGCCTATGGCACGATGGTTCACGTCGCCGAGGCGGTGTGCCGCGAGAAGGGGGTCGATGCCGAAATCCTCGATCTGCGCACGCTGGTGCCGCTCGACATCAAGGCCATCGAGGCTTCGGTGGAAAAGACCGGGCGCTGCCTGATCGTCCACGAGGCGACCCGCACTTCCGGCTTCGGCGCGGAATTGTCGGCGCTGGTCACCGAACGCTGCTTCTACCACCTCGAAGCCCCGGTCGAACGCGTGACCGGTTTCGACACGCCCTATCCCCACAGCCTCGAATGGGCCTATTTCCCCGGCCCCGTCCGCATCGGCGAGGCGATCGACAAGCTTTTGAGCGAGTAACCGCGATGGCCAAGTTCATTTTCAAGATGCCCGACGTGGGCGAAGGCGTGGCCGAGGCGGAAGTCGTCGAATGGCACGTCAAGGTCGGTGACTGGGTCGAGGAAGACCAGCACATCGTCGACGTGATGACCGACAAGGCGACGATCGACATCGAGAGCCCGGTGTCGGGCGTGGTGACGACGCTCGCGGGCGAGGTTGGTGATGTGGTCGCGATCGGCGCCATGCTGCTGGTGATCGAGACCGAGGGCGAGGTGACCGAAGAGGAAGCCGAGGCCGCGGCCGAGCAGATCGAGGACGACATGTCCGATGCGCCGACCTCGGAAGAGGTGGCGGAGCGGGTCGAGGTCGAGACCCCCGACGCCTCGGACCCTGAGGACGCGATTGCGGCAGCGCCCGCTCCGTCGCCCGCGCCCGAACACCGGGCTGAGGCCAAGGTCCTTGCCAGCCCCGCCGTGCGCCAGCGTGCGAAGGATCTCGGCATCGATCTGGCGCAGGTGAAGCCCGCCGCCGATGGTCGGGTGCGCCATGCCGATCTCGACGCCTTCCTTGCCTATAACGGCGGCTTCGGTGCGGCAGGCAAGGCCCGCGCGGACGAGACGATCAAGGTGATCGGCCTGCGCAAACGCATCGCCCAGAACATGGCCGCGGCCAAGCGCCACATCCCGCACTTCACCTATGTCGAGGAATGCGACGTCACCGACCTCGAAGAACTGCGCGCGCAACTGAACGCCGCGCGCGGTGACCGGCCCAAGCTCACCATGCTGCCGCTGCTGATCACCGCGATCTGCAAGGTCATCCCGCAATTCCCGATGATCAACGCGCGCTATGACGACGAGGCCAATGTCGTCACCCGTTATGGCGCGGTGCATCTCGGCATGGCGGCGCAGACCGACGCCGGATTGATGGTTCCGGTGATACGCGATGCGCAGGCCAAGAACCTGTGGCAGCTCGCGCGCGAAATCGGACGCCTCGCCGAGGCTGCCCGCACCGGCAAGGCGACCTCTGATGAGCTTTCGGGTTCGACCCTCACCGTGACGTCGCTCGGCCCGCTTGGCGGTGTTGCGACCACCCCGGTGATCAACCGGCCCGAGGTCGCGATCATCGGCCCCAACCGCATCGTCGAGCGGCCCATGTTCGTTTCCGACGGCATGGGGGGCGAGCGAATCGCCAAGCGCAAGCTGATGAACATCTCGATTTCCTGCGATCACCGCGTGGTCGACGGGCATGATGCAGCGAGCTTCATTCAGGGCGTGAAGCGGTTGATTGAAACCCCGGCATTGCTGCTGGTGGACTAGGGCGAAAATAAAGCGCCAAAGGGTCGAATGAGGGCGTTGACAGCCTCAACCGACCGCCCTAATGGCGCTGCTCCACGAGCGGGACGGCATCGCCGAAACGCTCGAAAGGACAAGATGCGCGGGTGTAGCTCAGTCGGTTAGAGCGCCGGCCTGTCACGCCGGAGGTCGCGGGTTCGAGCCCCGTCACTCGCGCCACTTGTTCCTCAGGGAAGCGCCGAAAGGCGAAAGCAAGGCGGGCTTCGGTCCGCCTTTTCTTTTGCCCGCAGCGCGCGGGCGTTATTCCGGCGGGCTCCAGCGCCCGGTTTCCATCCAGATCAGGAAGCGCTTGAGCGGCAGCAGCCAGACGAGGCCGAGGATCACGTAGACCACCGTCTGCGCGCCCCCCGACCAGCTTCCGATGATGGAAGGGGCATAGCGCGCGATCACCGCGCCATAGATGATCAGCAGCACGAACAGCGCGAAGATTCCCAGTGGGATTCGCCAGGTGGGGGTCTCACGCATTACAGGTGTCCATAGATCCGGGTCGGGGTGACGATTGCATCGAGAGCAATGTCGTGGGGTTCGGTCGGCAGGGTCTCGCAAGCTTGCGCGTCCCATGCGAGGCCAACGGCAAGCTGCGGGGGATGTTCCGCGAGCCAGCGGTCATAATGTCCGGCGCCTTGCCCCAGGCGTTCGCCGCTCGCGGTGAACCCCACCAGCGGCACGAACAGAACATCGGGCACCAGCGCCTGTGCCTCGGCGCCGGGCTGGAGCATTCCGAAGGGGCCGACCTCAAGGTCGCTGTCGGCATAGGGGTCGGTGTGATGCGCAAAGGCCATCGGAGCGGTCCGACTGGCAAAGCGGGGCAGAGCGAGGGTGTGCCCTGCCTCATGGAAGAACCGCGCATAACCGCCCGCGGGGGCTTCCCACGGGCCAGCATGATAGAGCCCGATCACTGCCTCATCCCCGATCCGCGCGAGCAGCGGGGCAGGGGGGCGATGGAACAAGAGGCCGCGGATGGAGTCGGGCAGTGCCTCGACATGGGCGCGGCGCGCGGCGCGCAGGGTGCGGCGGAGTTCGGTCTTGGTAGTGTCGGTCATTTCACCATAAGCGGTAGGCGACGGCCCGCAGGGCCGCAAGGGCGACCGCCCGTCCGCAGCGGGCGCAGCTCTGCTGCGCATCTAGCGAGGATCGCATCGCGAAGGCGATGCGCAAGACAAATCGGCTCGCAGGGCCGCAAGGGCGACCGCCCGCCCGGAGGGGTGGCCCCGCAGGGGCCGGGCCCCCGAAGGCAAGCCAAGCGCGCGGATGCGCGCGCCGGCGCTTGAGGCCAAACAAATGAAGTGGCGGAACCACCATGGGTCGTTTGCGCTCGAAATCCTCTGACGCGTGGTACGTCAGGTGGGCGCCGTATACCCAAGACTTCCGGACGAACCGGCAGGCAAGGGCAGGGACAACTCCCATTTGGATTACTTATAGCCTCAGGGATGTTCAACGGCTCGTGCCGGGCAGTCCCGCCGCCTTCTATCTAGGCGTTCGAGAGCGCCGCTTCAAGCGCAGCCGCGCTGGCTTCGGCCCGCGCGGCGAGGGCTTCAAGCTGTTCAGCGAGCGCCTCGGCATCGGGTTCGGAGGCGGCGGCAGGCGTGCCGCTACCGAACAGGTCGAATTGCGGAGTTGCCGCGGCAGGCGCGGCGGCGGCAGCGCTCCGGACTGCGGCGAGTTCCGCTTCCAACCGCGCCACTGCCTCGCGCAGGCTATCAATTTCGCTCGTATCAGGTTCGGCAGGTGCCGCCGGCTCGGGCTCGGCAGCCAGGCGCTTTCTCGCCTCGGCCAGCTCGTCGGCGAGGAACAGACCGGCGAACAGCAGGTTCTGCGCCTCAAGCGGCGCGCGCGCAGAGCCGAGCTGGGCGTATTTGTCGGCGATCATCGCCCCGAGCGCGCGGATATGCGCTTCCTGCCCGTCGGCGCAGGCGATGGTGTAGGTCTTGGGGCCGATACTGAGAGTGACGGTGCTCATCCTCAGTCCTCCAGCTTGGCCAAGAGATCGTCAAGTTCGCGAAGGCTTTCCGCCACTTGCTCGCGCAGCTTTTCGTGAACATTGACCAGTTCGACCACCCGCGCCGAGCCGCTGGCGGCCTTGGCCTCTGCCCCTGCGGCGCTGTCGCGCACGGCATCGATGCGTGCGATCGCAGCTTCGATCCGGGCAAGCGCGGCGGCGATACGGTCGGCGGTCATGGGCGTTACCGATAACAACAGAACGATGGCTGCGCAAAGCCTTGGCGGGGGCTGTTGATAAGTGGGCAGGGCTGCAGGCGGGCAAGGATGCGCGCGCAAGGTTGACCTCCCCCGTCCCCTCGGCAATGGCACAGCGCGACCGCAACCGGGGGCGAATCGCGCGCGCAAAGTGCCAGCGTCTCCCGCAGGAGAATAGCGTGCCCATGAGCCTTGATGCCGCCCGCCTCCAGCCGATGGCCAATGCCATCCGCGCCCTGTCGATGGACGCAGTCGAGGCTGCCAATTCGGGCCACCCGGGGATGCCGATGGGCATGGCCGATGTGGCCACTGTGCTGTTTACCGGCCACCTCAAGTTCGATCCGACCGCCCCCCAGTGGGCTGATCGCGACCGCTTCGTGCTGAGCGCCGGGCACGGCTCGATGCTGATCTACAGCCTGCTTTACCTCACCGGCTATGCCTCGCCGACCATCGACGACATCCGCAATTTCCGGAAGCTCGGTAGCCCGTGCGCCGGGCATCCTGAGAACTTCCTCATCGACGGGGTGGAATGCACCACCGGCCCGTTGGGGCAGGGGCTGGCGATGGCGGTGGGCATGGCGATGGCCGAGCGGCACCTCAATGCGGTCTATGGCGATGATCTGGTCGATCATCGCACCTGGGTGATCGCGGGTGATGGCTGCCTGATGGAAGGCATCAACCACGAGGCGATCGGCCTTGCCGGTCACCTCAAGCTGGGCGGCCTCAATGTGCTGTGGGACGACAACCGCATCACCATCGACGGGGCGACCGACCTCAGCTCGTCCGAGGATATCAAGGCGCGCTACATCGCCACGGGCTGGCACGTCACGGAATGCGACGGGCATGATTTTGCCGATATCGACCGCGCCCTCAATGAAGCCAAGGCCGATCCGCGCCCCTCGCTGATCGCCTGCCGCACGCTGATCGGCAAGGGTGCGCCCAACAAGCAGGGCACCAGCGGGGTGCACGGCGCGGCGCTGGGCGGGGCGGAAGTCGCCGCCGCGCGCGAAGCACTAGGCTGGCCGCACGAGCCCTTCGTCGTGCCGAGCGACATCCTCGCCGACTGGCACAGCGCTGCCGAACCGGGCCGCCGCGCCCATGGGGCATGGGCCGGACGGCTGGAGGCTTCGGACCAGAAGCACGCCTTCATCGAACGGATGATGCCGATCGGCAGCCTCGTCGGCCCGGCGATTGAGGGCTTTATCGACGATCTGGCCCGCAATCCGCAAAAGGTCGCGACCCGCAAGGCGTCCGAAATGGCGCTCGGGCCGCTGACGGCGGCGATCCCGAACCTGATCGGCGGATCTGCCGACCTTACGGGATCGAACAACACCAAGACGCCTTCGACCCTGCCGATGACGGCCGATGATTACGCGGGCCGCTACGTCTATTACGGTATCCGCGAATTCGGCATGGCCGCGGCGATGAACGGCATGGCGCTGCACGGCGGGATCGTGCCCTATGGTGGCACCTTCCTGATCTTCTCCGACTATTGCCGCAACGCGATCCGCCTCTCGGCGCTCCAGCAGGTCGGCGTGGTCTATGTGCTGACACATGACTCCATCGGTCTTGGCGAGGATGGGCCGACCCACCAGCCGGTCGAACAGGTGATGAGCCTGCGCCTGATCCCCAACCTCAATGTCTTCCGTCCCGCGGACGTGATCGAGACCGCGGAATGCTGGGCAATGGCGCTTTCGACCCCCGAAACGCCCTCGGTGCTGGCGCTGACCCGCCAGAACCTGCCGCAACTGCGCGGGAAGGGCGACGAGGACTGGACTCAGTTCAGCAATCGCTGCGCCAGGGGCGGCTATCGCCTGCGCGAGGCGATGGCGGAGCGCAAGGTCGTGCTCGTCGCCACTGGGTCGGAAGTGGCGCTGGCGGTGGAATGTGCAGCTGAGCTCGAAGCGGCCGGGATCGGCGCCGATGTCGTGTCGATGCCTTGCATGGAATTGTTCGACGCCCAGCCGGAAGTCTACAAGGCCGACCTCCTCCCCGCCGACGCGCTGATCGTCTCGATTGAGGCCGGCTCGACGCTGGGCTGGGAACGCTACACCGGCCGCAGCGGCCTCAATATCGGGCTCGACACCTTCGGCGCCTCCGCTCCGGCGGAAGACCTGTTTGCCCATTTCGGCTTCACCGCGGAGGCGATTGTCCCGCAAATTCTGAACAAACTGAACGCTTAAGCAGGAGTACCTCTCATGGCCACTAAAGTTGCGATCAACGGCTTCGGCCGCATCGGCCGCCTTGTCGCCCGCGCGATCCTGGAACGCACCGACCATGATCTCGATCTGGTCGCGATCAACGACCTTGCCGACGCCAAGGCCAATGCCCTGCTGTTCGCCTTCGATTCGATCCACGGGCGCTTCAAGGGTGAAGTGACGGCCGATGGCGATGCGATCGTCGTCAATGGCAAGCGCATCGCTGTCACCAAGGAGCGCGATCCGGCCAACCTGCCGCACGCGGCGATGGGCGTCGATATCGTGCTGGAATGCACCGGCTTCTTCCAGTCGGACGAAGCCAGCCGCCCGCACCTCGCCGCCGGGGCCAAGCGCGTGGTGATTTCCGCGCCCGCGACTGGCGTCAGCAAGACCATCGTCTACGGCGTGAACCACGAAACGCTGACCGCCGATGACGTGATCATCTCCAACGCGAGCTGCACCACCAACTGCCTCGCGCCGGTCGCCAAGGTGCTGAACGATGTCATCGGCATCGAGCGCGGTTTCATGACCACGATCCACTCCTACACCAACGACCAGCGGATGCTCGACCAGATCCACTCCGATCTGCGCCGCGCCCGTGCGGGTGCGCAGAACATGATCCCGACCACCACCGGCGCTGCGCGCGCGGTTGGGCTGGTGCTGCCCGAACTGAAGGGCAAGCTCGACGGTTCGTCGGTGCGCGTGCCGACCCCGAACGTCTCGATGGTCGACCTCGTGTTCGTGCCGAGCCGCGACACCACCGCCGAGGAAATCAACGCCGCGCTCAAGGCCGCGGCTGAAGGCCCGATGAAGGGCGTGCTCGACTACACTGACCAGCCGCTGGTCTCGAGCGATTTCAACCACTACCCGGCATCTTCTACCGTCGATTCGCTGGAAACCAGCGTGATGGAAGGCAAGCTCGCCCGCGTCGTCAGCTGGTACGACAACGAGTGGGGCTTCTCCAACCGCATGATCGACACCGCCGGCGTGGTGGCGAAGTTCTTGTAACCGAACGCCCCCTCCCGCCTGCGGGAGGGGAGCGAGACTTGCCCCGGACTTGTTCCGGGGCTTAGTCGCAGCGGGGTGGGCCTGCGCCACGCTCGTTCCCACCCCCGGCCCCTCCCGCCTGCGGGAGGGGGTCAACGGAGTGAGCCAATGCCCAAGTTCAAGACCCTCGATGATCTGCCCGCCAACCTCACCGGCGAAGTCGCGCTGGTGCGCGTCGACCTGAACCTGCCGATGAAGGACGGTTCCGCCACCGACGTCACCCGGGTCGAGGCGGTCAAGCCGACCATTCTCGAACTGGCAGGTCGCAGCGCCAAGGTGCTGCTGCTCGCGCATTTCGGCCGTCCGGGCGGGGCGCGCTCCTCGACCCTGTCGACCAGCATGGTGATCGGCGATGTCGAGCGGGTGCTTGGCAAGGAAGTGATGTTCATCCCCGAAATCGCCGGGCCGGTGGTGGCGCAGGCGGTCGAGAGCATCCTGCGCGCAGGCGACATTGCCCTGCTCGACAACACCCGCTTCTGGCCGGGCGAGGAAAAGAACGACCCCGAGCTGGCCAAGGCGATCGCCGCGCACGGCACGCTCTACGTCAACGACGCCTTCAGCGCCGCGCACCGCGCCCATGCAACCACGGAAGGCCTGGCGCACTTGCTCCCCGCCTATGCCGGGCGGTCGATGGAGGCCGAGCTCAAGGCGCTCGACGCCGCGCTTGGTGCGCCGGAGCAGCCGGTCGCGGCGGTGGTGGGCGGGGCCAAGGTTTCGACCAAGCTGGCCGTGCTCGAAAATCTGGTCGGCAAGGTGCAGCACCTGATCATCGGCGGGGGCATGGCCAACACCTTCCTCGCCGCGCGCGGGGTGAATGTCGGCAAGAGCCTGTGCGAGCATGACCTTGCCCCCACGGTGACCGCGATCATGGACGAGGCCGAGCGTGCCGGGTGCACCGTGCACCTGCCCTATGACGTTGTCGTGGCGAAGGAATTCGCCGCCAACCCGGCAAGCTTGCGGGTCTGCAACGTGCACGAGGTTGCCGCTGACGAGATGATCCTCGATGTCGGCCCCACCGCGGTCGAAGCGCTCGCCGATGTGCTCAAGACCTGCCGCACGCTGGTGTGGAACGGGCCGCTTGGCGCGTTCGAGACCGAGCCCTTCGATGCCGCCACGGTCGCCCTGGCGCGCACGGCGGCTGCTCTCAGCCTTGAAGGCTCGCTCATCAGCGTAGCGGGCGGCGGGGATACGGTTGCGGCGCTGGCCCATGCCGGGGCTGCGGATGATTTCACCTATATTTCAACCGCTGGCGGCGCTTTCCTCGAATGGATGGAAGGCCGCATCCTGCCCGGTGTCGCGGCGCTCGAAGCCTGATCCATGGCTGCAAGTGAAGCCGAGATCGAAGCGCTCGCGCTGACCACCATGCGCGCATGGGTCGGCGGCGATGCCAAGGCGATGAAGAAGCTGCTGGCGCGCGACTTCATGATGATGTGTGGCAGCACCCCGCCGCAA
Source organism: Erythrobacter sp. BLCC-B19 (assembly GCF_028621955.1). NCBI lineage: Bacteria > Pseudomonadati > Pseudomonadota > Alphaproteobacteria > Sphingomonadales > Erythrobacteraceae > Erythrobacter > Erythrobacter sp. BLCC-B19. The sequence goes on along the minus strand of NZ_CP117516.1, from coordinate 3,145,831 downwards.
CTGCTTGATCGCCCAAGCTTCCTCGCCGCGATCGAGCGTGGCTTCCAGTGCCATCGCTTCACCTTCCGCGAAGTGATCGTGCGCACTCATGGCAAGAGCGCCTGGTTCGTCGCCGGGGCGGAACTGGCGCTCGAAGTTGGCGGCAAGCCGTGGAGCGGGAGCTTCCTTGTCACCGATCTGTGGCGCAAAGGCACGATCGGGGGATGGAAGCTCGCCGAATGCAGCCTCGCGCGGCTCGATGGGGACGACAGCCTTGCCCCTGCCATCGCCCGCCTGCAATTGTGGAAATGACCCGATGAGCGACGCCAACGAACAAAGCTTCGGCCAGTTGACCACCATGGATGAAGGCGAATTCGCCGGGTGGCAATATTGGCTGGGTGACCCTTACGAGACCCGCTCCGGCCCCTTCTTCCACCGGCGCGAGGCCGATGGCTCCTATGTCAGCGCCTTCCGGGCCGAAGCGCGCCACATGAACGGTGGCGGGTTCATGCATGGCGGCTGCATGATGACTTTTGCCGACTTCGCGCTGTTCGCCATCGCGACCGACGAGCTGAAGGGCGACCATGCGGTGACGCTCAATCTGGCGGGCGATTTTCTCGGATCGATCAGCGAAGGCGCGTTGGTCGAGGCGCGCGGGGAAGTGACGCGCGGGGGCGGCAAGACGATCTTCGTGCGCGGGCTGGTGACGGGTGACGGCAAGCCCGCCCTGAGCTTCACCGGCATCATCCGCCGTCTCGCCAAGCGCTAGTTCTTCGCGGTTGCAGCATCCGCTTGCCCTCGCTAAGGGCGCTGGCAAGGGGCTATGCATACCTATGCATAGCCGTCAGGGACGCAACCGAACCACCTCTCGCGACTTGGAGACTGCTTGCCATGAACACCCTCGAAATGACGACCCGCATCGCCACCGGACAGGGGTTCATTGCCGCGCTCGACCAGTCGGGCGGATCGACCCCCAAGGCGCTGCGTGGCTACGGGGTGGACGACAGCGAATGGTCGGGCGACGAGGAAATGTTCGCCCAGATCCACGCGATGCGCGCCCGCGTCATCACCAGCCCTTGCTTCTCCAGCGGCAAGGTGATCGGCGCGATCCTGTTCGAGAAGACCATGGACGGCGAAGTGGACGGCAAGTCCACCGGCGATGCCTTGAAGGCGCGCGGGATCGTGCCCTTCATCAAGGTCGACGAAGGCCTCGCCGATGAAGCGGACGGGGTGCAGCTGATGAAGCCGATGGTGAAGCTTCCCGCGCTGCTCGAAAAGTCGGTGGCGGCGGGGATGTTCGGCACCAAGATGCGCTCGGTGATCAAATCAGCCAACCCCGCCGGGATCGCCGCGATCGTCGCCCAGCAGTTCGAAGTGGGCGCGCAGATCATCGCCGCCGGGCTGATGCCGATCATCGAGCCCGAATATGACATCACCGCCGAAGAGCGCGCCGAGGGTGAGGCGATCCTTTTGGCCGAGATCCTCAAGCACCTCGACGCGCTGCCGGAAGGCCAGCAGGTGATGCTCAAGCTGTCGATCCCCGCCACCGCCGGGCTGTATGCCCCGCTGATCGCGCACCCCAAGGTGCTGCGTGTGGTGGCGCTGTCGGGCGGGTTCTCGACCGACGATGCCTGCGCGCGCCTCTCCCACAATCCTGGCATGATCGCGAGCTTCAGCCGCGGGCTGCTGCAGGACCTGCGCAAGCAGCAGAGCGACGAGGAATTCAACACCGTCCTCGGCAAGGCGATCGACCAGATCGCCAGCGCGAGCGTCTGAGGCGGATCAGCGCGGCGCGCCCTCGCGCGGCTCGTAGGTAAGGCGATAGGCGTCGGGCGGGGTTTCCTTGTCCGTACCCGCCATTCGCCCCGGCTCGCCCGAAACGAGCGCGATCACGATGTCATGCGTGCCGAAGGGCTCGCCCAGCGTGAGGTCGGCCGTGTCGCGCCAGCCTGCGCCGTCGATGCGGGAGGTCACCACCAGCCGCCCGGGCCACACGCAGCGCGCGTTGATCGGGCAACGGCTGTCTTCGACGACCTTCATGGGCGTGACGACCACGCTGCCGACCTGCACCGGCTGCCCGAGCGGTACGGCGGTGCCTTGGGCGAGGGGTGTGCCTTCGACCAGCGGCGCATCGGGGATCACCGCGCAGGCGGCGAGGCTGGTCAGAAGCAGGGCGGGGGCGATGTGGCGCAGCAGCTTTGTCATGCCGCTGCTTAGGCACCCGCGGGCCTGAGTGCTGCCTGAACAGGTGACACGCGCGGCCAGAGCGATTAGCGAAACGCGCCATGACCCAGACCCAGCTCTATCTCATCAGCCCGCTCGACGTGGGCGGCGATTTTCCCGCCCGGCTCGAACGCGCGCTCGCGGCAGGTGCGCGGCGGCATGGTGATCTTGTCACCGCCTTCCAGTTCCGCGTGAAGGGCATCGACAGCCACGAGGCCGCGCGTCTTGCTGCCCCGCTCCAAGCCATCTGCGCCGCGCATGATGTCGCCTTCATCGTCAACGACTCGGTCGCGCTGGCCAAGCGGTTGAAGGCCGACGGGGTGCATCTCGGGCAGGACGACGGCTCGCCCAAGGATGCGCGCGTCGAGCTCGGGCGCGAAGCGCAGATCGGCGTCACCTGCCACGCCAGCCGCCACCTCGCGATGGAAGCCGGCGAGGCGGGGGCGGATTATGTCGCCTTCGGGGCGTTCTTCCCGTCCTCCACCAAGGACAAGGGCGCAGATGCCGAACGCCCGCTCCCTGAACTGCTCCAGTGGTGGACACAGCTGTTCGAAATCCCCTGCGTCGCCATCGGCGGGATCACGCCCGACAACTGCACACCGCTGATCGAGGCGGGCGCGGATTTCCTCGCCGTCAGCCATGCCGTGTGGGGCGGGGACGAGGTCGCCGCGATCGAGGCTTTTGCCAAAGTGATGCGGGGGTGAAGCGCTGGCTCGCCGCTGGGGTGGGCGCGCTCGTCATGTGGCTGGGCGGGGTCGCGGTGTGGATCGCACTCGGCCCACCCATCTCCGGCGCGGAGCGCGGCGAGACGGCCATCGTGCTCGGCGCGGCGGTGATTGGCGATCAGCCCTCGCCCGTGTTTGCCGCCAGGCTCGATCATGCGGCCACGCTTTACCGCACGGGGAGGGCGAGGCGCATTCTTGTCACCGGCGGGCGTTCACCCGAGGATGGGGTGTCAGAAGCTGAGGCGGGCGCGACCTATCTGGCCGCGCGCGGCGTGCCGAGGGCGGAAATCCTGGGAGAGGATCAATCGCGAACGACCCATCAGAACCTTACCAATGCACAACGCATCCTGGGGCCGCGCGCCGCCCAGCCGGTGCTGATTGTCTCCGATCCCCTGCATCTGCGCCGCGCCATGGCGATGGCCGTGGCCGAGGGCTTAGATGCGTTTCCTGCGCCGACGCCGACCTCGCGCTACCGCAGCCTCGGCACGCAGATACCTTTCCTCGCGCGGGAGGTGTGGTTCATCCATGTCCATTGGCTGGCGGGGGTGTGAACGCCTTCTGCGCCTACTCGCCCGCGCCCACGCGGGTGCAGATCAGCTTGCTCAGTGTCCCGTCCGGGTTGAGCTTCTGCAAGGTGTTTTCCCCCAGCACCCGGAAGCGTTCGTCCTTCTTCGGGCCGCGGGTGAAGAGGACTTCGGTGCCGCGCATCAGGTAGATGCCGGTGCCCTCCGGGCTTTCATAGCTGGAGGCGGTGCCGATGCGGAAGGCTTCGGCGGGCTGGGGCACGAAGGCCTCGCCGCCCGCGTCGCCGGGAAGGGCACATTCCCAGTTGCCGTGGCGCAGGATGCCGAGCATTCCGCTGGCCGGAGCCGTGGCCGACCCTTGCGGGCGTGAGGCCGCGCGGTCCTGTCCGTGGGTCTGGCCGGGCAGAAGCGCGGCCGCAGCAGCAGCGCTGACGACAAGCAGGAACACGTAACGGGTCTTCATGGCTGCGGCCTTATCATCCTGCGCCAAACACTGCCACCGCGTTAACCACGCTTGTGCTGCGCTTGCCCCGCCCGCGATGCTCGGCTATGGGCGCGCATCCTTTTCGGGGCCGCGCCCTTGCAGCGGCGCGCCTCACGCTCTTTCCACCTCGTAAAAAGGCCTGAAGCCATGAAGATCAGCGGCGTCGATATCCGCCCCGGCAACATTCTCGAATATGAAGGCGGCATCTGGAAGGTCGCCAAGATCCAGCACACCCAGCCGGGCAAGGGCGGTGCTTATATGCAGGTCGAAATGAAGAACCTGCAGGATGGCCGCAAGACCAACGTGCGCTTCCGCAGCGCCGACACGGTCGAGCGCGTGCGCCTTGATACGAAGGACTTCCAGTTCCTCTATGCCGAGGGCGATGATCTCGTCTTCATGGACAACGACACCTACGAGCAGATCCAGCTTCCGGGCGATCTGCTGGGCGATGCGCGCCCCTTCCTGCAGGACGGGATGCAGGTCGCGCTCGAACTGTGGGACGAAAAGCCGATCTCGGTCGAACTGCCCGCGCAGGTCGAAGCCACGATCGTCGAGGCCGACGCCGTGGTGAAGGGGCAGACCGCCTCGTCCAGCTACAAGCCCGCGATCCTCGACAACGGCGTGCGCATCATGGTCCCGCCGCACATCGGCAGCGGCACGCGCATCATCGTCGACGTCTACGAGCAGGCCTACGTCGGCAAGGCCGGCTGAGGACACGCACATGGCAGCTATTTCCGGCCTCATTCGCGTCATGGAGCGCGCCGCGCGCAAGGCGGGCGGGCGTTTGCGGCGTGACTTCGGCGAAGTTGAACACCTTCAGGTCTCCCGCAAGGGCCCGGCCGATTTCGTCAGCAAGGCCGATATGCGGTCCGAGCGCACGATCTATGACGAACTGACCGCAGCCCGTCCGGGTTGGGGCTTCGTGATGGAAGAGGCGGGCGTGATCGAGGGTGACCCCGGGATGCCGCGCTGGATCGTCGATCCCTTGGACGGCACCAGCAACTTCCTCCACGGCATCCCGCACTTCGCGATCAGCATTGCTGCGCAAGAGCCGCGCCCCGACGGCAAGGGCTGGGGCGACGTGGTCGCGGGCGTGGTCTATCAGCCGATCACCGACCAGACCTTCTGGGCGGAAAAGAGCCGCGGCGCATGGCTCCACGATGCGCGCCTGCGCGTCTCGGCCCGCTCGCGCCTGACCGATGCGCTGGTGGCGACCGGGGTGCCGTTCTTCGGCCACGGCGACTTTGCCGAGTGGACCAAGATCTTCAGCGCGATCGGCCCGGAGGTTGCGGGCATCCGCCGTTTCGGCGCGGCCTCGCTTGATCTGGCCTATGTGGCACAGGGCCGCTTCGACGGGTTCTGGGAAAGCGGCCTTTCCGATTGGGACACCGCCGCCGGCTGCCTGCTGGTGCGCGAGGCCGGCGGCTTCGTCAGCGACTTCCGCGGGCGCAGCGAGCAGATCCATTCGGCGCAGGTGCTCGCGGCGAATGATGCGCTCCATTCGAAGCTGCACAAGCTCTTGGCGGGCGCGCTGCGTTAATCCCGCGCCTTGGCGGGTTTTGCGCAGGTCTTGTCGCGCGGAAACGCGATTTGGCGCTGTTTCACGTGAAACAAGCGGCGTGATGCTTGATGCGATGCGCAAGCCGGGCTAACAGCCGCCCGTCCGCTTTGGTGCGCCCCTGTGGTGGAATTGGTAGACGCGACCGACTCAAAATCGGTTATCGAAAGATGTGCCAGTTCGAGTCTGGCCAGGGGCACCAACTTGCAGCGCAGGGCGACAAACTGCTTGCCGTTGAGCCGATAGCAGCTAGCCTCGTCGGCACCCTATGTTGGAACCACCATCTTATCACGCGATAGCCGCCATGGCGGTGACGGTCGCGATGTTCATCGCTTTCGCGCGCGGGCGTTATCCGGAAGAGATCATCTCGCTGGTGACCATCGCGGTGATCGGCGTCGGCCTCTATTTTGCCCCGCTCGAAGGCAACAAGCCGACCGACGGGCTGGCGCTGGCCTTCGGCGGGTTCGGCCATTCGGCACTGATCACGATCTGCGCGCTGATGATCATGGGGCGCGGGCTGGTGGTGACCGGCGCGCTCGAGCCTTTCGCCCGGATGCTGGAAAACGTGTTCCGAATCAATCCGCAGGCCGGTTTGCTGACAGCGCTGCTGCTCGCTTTCACCATGTCGATGTTCGTCAACGACACGCCGGTGATGGTGCTGCTGATCCCGATCATCGTCGCGATTGCGGGCAAAGGCCTGATGGCCTCGTCGAAGATTCTGATGCCGGTCAACACGGCGGTGTTGCTGGGCGGGATGTCGACCACCATCGGCACCTCGACCAACATCCTTGTCGTCACGATTGCCGCCGATATCGGGATGAAGCCCTTCGGTGTGTTCCAGTTCACGCCCATCGTCATGATCGCAGGCCTGCTGGCGATACCCTATCTGTGGCTCGTCATGCCCCGAATGCTGCGGGATAACAGCAAGGCCGCTGACCAGAGCTTGCGGATATTCCGCACCCATCTGAGGGTCGGCGAGAGCAGTCTGCTGGCGGGCGGCGATGTGTCGAGCCTGCGCAGCAAGCTTCCGGATGGGATCACCTTCCACGACACGCCCTCCGGCACGCTTCAGCCCGACGAGCGGTTGCAGATATCCGGCACCCATGAAGCGCTGGAAGAAGCCGCCCGCGCGCTCAAGGGCGAGTTGGCGCCGTCATGGGTGGTGGAACGAATCCGCCGCATCTCCAAGTCCAAGGGCGAGGATATCGTCGCGGTCGAGATGACGGTGACGGCGGATTCGCGGCTTGTCACCCGCACGCTTGCAGGCTCAGGGATTGCCGATCTTTATGGCGTTGCTGTGCTCGGTATCCACCGCCCCAATCGGGTTCTGGGGGAGCGCGATACCTATAGCCAGAACGGCGATCTCAGGATTCTCGACGGCGATGTGCTGCTGGTGATGGGGATCGAGGAGGATCTTCAGGCTTTTGCCCAGGGCGACGGACTGCTCCGGCTCGAGGGTGCGCGCGAACTGCCGCGGCGCTCGAAGGCGGTGCTGGCCGGCGCGATCATGCTCGGCGCCATCGCCACGGCATCGCTCGGCCTGCCGTGGTTTGATGCGAGTGGTTATGCCCCGATCAAGCTGCCGATTGCGATTTCGGCGCTGGCGGGCGCGATCATCATGTTCGTGACCGGCTGCGTGAAGTTCGACCGCGTGGGCCGCGCGCTTTCGGCCAAGGTGATCGTGTTGATCGCGGCGAGCCTCGCTATCGGCCGGGTGATCGACGAAAGCGGCGCGGCGGCATGGCTGGGGCAGGCGCTTTCGCTGGGATTGGCCTATCTGCCGCCTGCGCTGGTGCTCTCGGCGATCATGCTGTTCGTGACGGTGCTCACCAACTTTGCCTCGAATGCGACCGCAGCGACCATCGGCACCCCGATTGCCTATAGCATCGCCGTGCAACTGGGCCTGCCGCCCGAGCCACTGGTGCTGGCCGTGCTGTTTGGGTGCAACCTCTCCTTCGCGACGCCGATTGCCTATCAGACCAACTTGCTGATCATGTCCGAAGGGGGATACAACTTCGCCGATTACGCGCGTGCCGGGGTGCCGCTGGTGGCCTTGATGGTTACGGTGCTCTCGGTGCTGCTGGTGCTGTGGTACGGGCTGTAAGGCTCGCAGGGAGAGCGTGATGCTGCGATGGGTATGGGGAGCGAGCCTGCTGGCTCTGGCGGCGGTGCCAGCCGAGGCGGACAATCTGCGCGATGCGGTGGCTGCCGATCTGCCGGCGCTGGTCGAGCTTTACAAGGATCTCCACGCCAATCCCGAACTGAGTTTTCAGGAGGTCGAGACCGCCGGCAAGCTCGCCGCCCGCGCCCGCGCGCTGGGCTTCGAAGTGACCGAGGGCGTCGGCAAGACCGGCGTGGTCGCGGTGATGCGGAACGGCGATGGCCCGACGGTGATGCTGCGCGCCGATATGGACGGGCTGCCGGTGATCGAGCAGACTGGTTTGCCCTATGCCTCCAAGAAGCGCGCCATTGCGCAAAACGGCACCGAGACCGGAGTGATGCACGCCTGTGGGCACGATACCCACATGGCCGCCTGGATCGGCACAGCGCAGCAGCTGGCGGCGCGCAAGGATCAGTGGTCGGGCACGCTGGTGATGATACTCCAGCCCGCCGAGGAAATCGGCGAGGGCGCCAAGGCGATGCTCGACGATGGGCTCTATACGCGCTTCCCGAAGCCCGATTACGTGCTGGCCTTCCACGATGCGGCCCAGTTTCCGGCGGGGCAGGTGGGCTATGCCAACGGCTTTGCCCTCGCGAATGTGGATTCGGTCGATATCGTGGTGCCAGGTGTGGGCGGTCATGGCGCCTATCCGCACACCACCAAGGACCCGGTGGTGCTCGCCGCGGCGATCGTGATGCGGTTGCAGACGTTGGTGAGCCGCGAATTGAATCCGACCGATTCGGCGGTGGTCACCGTCGGCAGCTTTCAGGCCGGGGCCAAGCACAACATCATCCCCGACGAAGCGCGGTTGCAGCTGACCGTGCGCAGCTACTCCGATGCGGCGCGCAAGCAGTTGCTCGACGGGATCGCCCGGATCGCAAAGGGTGAGGCGATTGCGGCGGGAATGCCCGAGGACAAGCTGCCGCGCGTCAGCGTGGCCGATCCCTATGTGCCTGCCACCTTCAACACCCCGGAACTGACCGCGCGCGTGGTGACTGTGTTGAAACCACGCTTCGGTGACAAGCTGTTCGAAGTGCCCGCCGTGATGGGGGGCGAGGATTTCAGTCAGTTCTACCGCGCTGACCGCGATAATGTGGAATCGCTGATCCTGTGGGTGGGCGGGGTGCGCGCCTCGGAATGGGAAAAGGCGCAGAAGGGCGAGATCACGCTGCCCTCGCTCCATTCCCCGTTCTGGGCGCCCGATGCCCCGGTGGTGATTGCCACCGCGACCGAAGCGCTGACGGCCGCGACGCTCGATCTGCTCAAGAAGAGTTAAGTCCCGCGCTCCCTTGCGCGTTCAAAAAATTCGGCCGCCGAAGCGCACCCATGCAAGGGGCGTTCCGGCGGCCGTTTCTCCTCCCCAGGAGAACTGTGAAACGGGTATTCGCGTCTTACTCGCCCGACGGCACATAGGTGCCGAGACGGTGGTGCAGCGCATTGATCTTGGCCAGCTCTTCGCGATCTTCGGTCGCGCGGGCGTGGCTTTCGAGTGCGCGGCGCAACAGCTTCATGTCGGCGGTCGAAAGCAGCGCGCGGGCGCGGGCAGGCTCGGTCTTGGGGGTATCGGTATCGCTCATGTCACTCTCCGCTGGGTGATCTCACCCGCGTGTCCTTAGGCGGCTTTGGGGCATCCCGGAAGGCCGGATTATCCAGTCCTCCCGGGATTCTCTCCCAATCAAGCCGCTTCGAACTGGTTCATCGTGTTGTGCACGCCGCCTGCCTTGAGGGCAGCTTCACCGGCGAAGTATTCCTTGTGATCATCGCCAATGTCGGAGCCCGACATGTTCTGGTGCTTCACGCAGGCGATGCCCTGACGGATTTCCTCGCGCTGCACGCCCTTGACGTAGCCAAGCATCCCGGCCTCGCCGAAGTATTCCTTGGCGAGATTGTCGGTGCTGAGTGCCGCCGTGTGATAGGTCGGCAGGGTGATGAGGTGGTGGAAGATGCCCGCCCGCGCCGCAGCGTCGCGCTGGAAGGTGCGGATCTTCTCGTCGGCTTCGTTCGACAGTTCGGTGCCGTCGTAATCGACGCTCATCAGCTTGGCGCGGTCATAGGCCGACACGTCCTTGCCCGCCGCTTCCCAGGCGTCGAACACCTGCTGGCGGAAGTTCAGCGTCCAGTTGAAGCTGGGCGAGTTGTTGTAGACCAGCTTGGCGTTGGGCACGACTTCGCGGATGCGGTCGACCATGCCGGCGATCTGCTCGACGTGCGGCTTTTCGGTCTCGATCCACAGCAGGTCGGCGCCGTTCTGGAGGCTGGTGATGCAGTCGAGGACCACGCGGTCCTCGCCCGTGCCGGCGCGGAACTGGTAGAGGTTCGAGGGCAGGCGCTTGGGCGCCAGCAGCTTGCCGTCGCGGCTGATGAAGACCTGACCGTTGGTGATGTTGGCCGGATCGACTTCATCGGCATCGAGGAAGGAGTTGTACTGGTCGCCCAGATCGCCCGGCTCCTTCGAGAAGGCGATCTGCTTGGTCAGGCCAGCGCCGAGCGAGTCGGTGCGGGCGACGATGATGCCGTCTTCCACACCCATTTCGAGGAAGGCATGGCGGCAGGCGCGGATTTTCTGGAGGAAGTCCTCGTGCGGCACGGTGACCTTGCCGTCCTGGTGGCCGCACTGCTTTTCATCCGAGACCTGGTTTTCGATCTGGAGCGCGCAGGCACCCGCCTCGATCATCTTCTTGGCGAGAAGATAGGTGGCCTCGGCATTGCCGAAGCCTGCGTCGATATCGGCGATGATCGGCACGACGTGGGTTTCGTAGTTGTCGATCGCGTTTTCGAGGCGCTTGGCTTCGACTTCGTCACCGGCCTTGCGGGCAGCATCGAGGGCGCGGAACATCATGCCGAGTTCGCGGGCGTCGGCCTGCTTCAGGAAGGTGTAGAGTTCCTCGATCAGCGCGGGCACCGAGGTCTTCTCGTGCATCGACTGGTCGGGCAGGGGGCCGAACTCGCTGCGCAGCGCGGCGACCATCCAGCCCGAGAGGTAGAGGTAGCGACGCTTGGTCGAGCCGAAGTGCTTCTTGATCGCGATCAGCTTCTGCTGCGCGATGAAGCCGTGCCAGCAGCCGAGCGACTGGGTGTACTGCGCCGGGTCGGCATCATAGGCGGCCATGTCGGAACGCATGATCTTGGCGGTGTACTTGGCAATGTCGAGGCCGGTGCGGAAACGGTTCTGGATCACCATGCGCGCGGCGCTCTCGGGATCGATCGCGGCCCAGCTCGGCCCATTGGCGGCAATGACACCCTGCATCTGGGTGATGGTGTTCTGGTAGGTCATGTGCTTCTCCTGTCCGTCCTGGGGAGGGGTGCTTGCCTGTTGGAGAGACTCGCACCGCTGCTGGGCAGGCTTTGGCGTGGTGCGGCGCAGCATGACAGAAAAAATTACAAGAAATCTTGTCGCTATGCCGACATTCACCCGAAAACTTGTGTAAATCGGTAAATTAATTTACAAATACGGCATGGTTGACTCGAATCTTCTCGCCGGCCCGGCGCTGCGCCGTCTGCGCAAGCGCGAGGGGCTGACGCAGGCTGCAATGGCGGCGGTGCTCGGCATCTCGCCGTCCTATCTCAACCTGATCGAGCGCAACCAGCGACCGCTCTCTGCGCGCGTGCTGGTGCAGGTGATCGAGCGCTTCGACTTCGATCCGCGTTCCCTGCGCGAGGATGACGCGATCGGCGGTCTGGATGGCCTCGTGCGGCGCATGGCCGACAAGCGCTTTGCCGATCTCGGGATCGACCGCGAGGAAGTGCAGGAATTCCTCGCCGCCGCGCCGCAGATCGCGGCCGCCTTCGCGCGGCTCTACGACACGGGTGGCGGCGAGCGCATCATTGTCGAGGACACCGCTGCCGCCGCCCGCCGCGCAATCGAGCGCTGGCAGAACCACTTCAGCGACCTCGACCACGCAGCCGAGGACCTTGCCGACGAATTGCGCCTGTCGCGCGGGGAAATCAGCGCGGCGCTGGGCGAGCGGCTGCGCGAAAAGCACCGCATGACGGTGCGCATTCTGCCGGCCGAGGTGATGCCGGGGCAGGTCCACCGGCTCGATCTCCACGCCCGCCAGCTCCAGCTGTCCGAGATGCTGCCCGGTGCTGCCCGCCGCTTCCAGATCGCGCGGCAGGTCGGTGCGCTGGAGATGCGCGAGGGGATCGAGACGCTGGTCGCCGGGGCCAACCTTGCCTCGTCCGAGGCGCGCGAACATCTGCGCGAGCACATCACCGATTACCTCGCAGGCGCGCTGCTGCTGCCCTACCGCCGCTTCCTGCGGGCCTGCGAGCAGACCGGCTATGATCTCGCGGTGCTGCAACGCCGCTTTGCCGTCAGCTTCGATCAGGCGGCACAGCGCCTCACCACGCTCGGGCGCGTGGGCGAGCGCGGCCTGCCGTTCTTCATGGCCACCATCGATCGCGCCGGACGGCTCGAGAGCTTCACCGCCGGTGGGTCAGGCGCGCTCTATCCGCTCGAAGGCGCGCGCTGGCCGGCGTGGATACCCTATGGTGCCTTCGAGCGCCCCGGCACGGTGCTGACCCAGGCGGTGACCTTCAGCGAGGGCGAGGCGACCCCGCGCCACTGGCTCACCATCACCCGCACGGTCGATGGCGACGGGGTGATGTGCTCCGCCCGCCGCGCGGTGGTGCTGGGGATCGAAGCGCGCTTTGCCGGAGAGCTGGCCTATGCGCGCGGGGTCTCGCTCGACCCTGCCGATGCCGTGCCGCTGGGAACGCCGTGCCTGCGCTGCGGTCGGGCCGAGTGCCTCACCCCTGCGCCGGCGCGCATGGCGAGCGATCTGCCGCGCTTGAGGCCATCGTTCTAGCTTCAGAACTGCTGGTTGGAGGCGTGGATGTGAAGGATGCGCCACGCTCCGGCGCGCCTGACCAGAATGATCGTGCGACGCCCGAGGCGCTCGGGACTATCGAAATGGAAGGTGCACAGCGCGACATCACCCTCGACCTGCACCATCAGGTCATTGATCAGATCGGGGCGATGAAAAGGCGGTCCGGGACGCTCTTTCGGCAGGGTCAGCGCGATCCGGCGCATGCCTTCGGGCATTCCGGGCGTGCGCTTGATGCTGTCGCGTGCTGGCGCCGCATCGCCTGTCCCGGCATTGACCACATTGAAGCTCGTCGCGTCGGAAGCAAAGGCGGCTTCCATCGCGGGCAGGTCGCACGCGGCAAAACTCTGCAGGAAGGCCATCAGTGCGGCTTCGGCCGAGGCCGCATCATCACCACCGAGTGCGGCCCCCGGAGCTGCCGTCATCACCAGCCCCAGTCCGAGCGCTTCACGTCGATTGCTATGCATTGGCCTGCCTCCCTCCCGTATGCCCGCCTGAAGACCTTGTGCCACAATGGCGGGAGGAGACCAGCCTTGCGGCCGCGTTAACCCTCGAAAGACGCTCAAAATCGCCGTTTCAAAGGGGTGTAAAGTTTACCGACACTTAAGGTCTCGCGCCTAGAAGGGAGGGCAACGCGCAAGAGGCCTGCCCCCACCATGATCCGCCTGTTCAAGCACTATATCCCGCACGCCGTGCTGCTGCTCGGCCTGCTCGATCTTGGCTTGCTGGTGTTGGCGAGCGAGGTCGCGTGGCAATGGCGTGCGCATCAGATCGGCATGAATGTCGGGGCGCTCGATGATCGCGGTCTGGCGCTGTTCGGCACGGCATCGGTGATCTGGCTGGCGATGATTGCGGTCGGGGTTTACGGCCCTAACGCGCTCAGATCCCTGCGCTTTGCAGGCGCGCGCGTGCTGGTGGCGATCAGCCTCGGGATCATCGCGCTGGCGGTGATCGACTTCATCTTCCCGAGCGACATATTCTGGCGATCGACCCTGCTTTACACCATGGGCTTGGCGATCCTGGTGCTGGTGGCTGACCGGCTGCTGCTCAATTCCTTTCTCGGCTCCTCGGCCTTTCGCCGCCGTGTCATGGTGCTGGGCGCCGGGCCGCGGGCGCAGCGTCTGCGCGAATTGGGCGAAAAGCCCGAGACCGGTTTCGCCATCGTCGCCTATATCGCCATGAGCGAGGACAACCGCGTCGTCGAAGAGGCCATCCCGCGCGCTGCGATCCATGATCTGGGCCGTTTCGTCGAAAATCTCGGCGTGTCCGAAGTGGTGCTCGCGCTGCAGGAGCGCCGCAACGCGCTTCCCTTGAAAGACCTGCTGCGGATCAAGACCAAGGGCGTCCACGTCAATGATTTCTCCAGCTTCATCGAGCGCGAGACGGGGCGCGTCGATCTGGAGACGATCAATCCAAGCTGGCTGATCTTTTCCGACGGCTTTTCCAGCAGCCGGATGTTCTCAAGCGCGGTCAAGCGCATCTTCGATATCACCGCGAGCCTGATCCTGCTCAGCCTGACCCTGCCGGTGATCGTGCTGTTTGCCGCGCTGGTAAAGCTCGACAGCAAGGGGCCGGCATTCTTCCGGCAGAAGCGGGTCGGCCTTTATGGCGAGACCTTCACCCTCATCAAGCTGCGCTCGATGCGCACCGATGCCGAAAAGGACGGGGCCAAGTGGGCGGAGGAAAACGATCCACGCATCACCCGCCTCGGGCGCTTCATCCGCAAGGTGCGGATCGACGAACTGCCCCAGACCTGGAGCGTCTTGAAGGGCGAAATGAGCTTCGTCGGGCCGCGCCCCGAAGTCCCGACCTTCGTCGAAAGCCTCGAGGAGGAAATCCCCTTCTATGGCGAGCGGCACATGGTGAAGCCGGGGATCACGGGCTGGGCGCAGATCAACTATCCCTACGGCGCGTCGGTCGAGGATAGCCGCTGCAAGCTCGAATATGATCTCTACTACGCCAAGAACTACACCCCCTTCCTCGATCTGGTGATCCTGCTCCAGACCTTGCGGGTGATCCTGTGGCCGGAGGGCGCGCGGTGATCTGGCTGGGCGGCCTTGCGCCGTTGGCGGGCGCGCTGGTGTGGCTGGCGGGCGCGGTGCTGAGCCTTGGCGCCTTTGCCTGGCTGTGGCGCTATGGCGAGCGGGCACGGCCTGACCGAGCCGGGCTGATGGGGGCTGCGGCGCTGAGTGCCTTGTGGTGCGCGCTGTCGGCCGGATTGGGGCCGGACCATTATGCCGCCGTGATCGCGGCGATGGGTCGCAATCTTGCGCTGCTGGCGACGATCTTCTGCCTGTTCGCCGCCGATGGCCGCGCGGCCAGCCTGAAACCAGTGCGCCCGGTGATCATTGCGCTGGTTCTGGTGCAGCTGCTGCACCCCGTGGTGCTGCTGGTGGGGCATCGTATGGGCAGCGAGCCGCTGGTCGGGCGCGCCGTCTTCGAAGCGCGGGTGATGATCGATATGCTGGTGTCGATCGGTGCGCTGATGCTGCTGCACAACCTCTACGCCGGGGCAGCAGTGGCGCTGCGTCCGGCGCTGCGGTGGACGGGGATAGCGCTGGCAGGGATCTTCGCATTTGATCTCAACCTGCACACGCTTGCCTATCTCGGCGGTGCGATGCCGCGTGTCCTTGGCGACCTGCGCGGGCTGTTTGCCGGGATCATGGCTGTGCTGTTCGCGCTCGGCCTCAATGCGGCCGGGCCACGCGTGCAGTTCAGTCCGTCGCGCGCGGTGACGTTCCGCACGCTCTCGCTGCTGCTGATCGGTGGCTACCTGACGGCGATGGTGCTGGTGACGAAATCGCTGGCGCTGATCGGCGGCGACATGGCGCGCGCCAGTCAGGCGGTATTTGTGGTGATCGCGGTGCTGACAGCGGCGGTTGCCTTGCCTTCGCGCCGACTGCGCGGGTGGGTTCGGGTGACCGCGACCAAGCACCTGTTCCAGCACCGTTATGACTACCGCGAGGAATGGCTGCGCTTTACCCGCACGATCGGGCGGAGCGGCCCGGGCAGCGCCAGCCTCGAAGAACGCGCCGTCAAGGCGCTCGCCGACATCACCGAAAGCCCCGCAGGCCTGCTGCTCACGCCCAATGAAGAAGCGCAGCTGGAGCTGACCGCGCGCTGGAACTGGCAGACCATCGCTGTTCCGGCCGTCGCCGGCGAATTCGCGCTGTCGGGCCTGCTCGAACAGCATAGCCTCGTCCTTGCGCTCGATGAGGCACGCGCCGGGACGTCGCATCATGGCGAGGCAAGTCATGTGCCGGCCTGGCTGATGGAAGCCGAGGATGCCTGGGCGCTGGTGCCGCTGATCCATTTCGACCGCCTGGTCGGCGTGGTTGTCCTTGCCCGCCCGCGCAATCCGCGCCAGCTCGATTGGGAGGACTTCGATCTCCTGCGCGTCGCCGGGCAGCAATTGGCGAGCTATCTGGCAGAGCAGACCGGTCAGCAGGCGCTGATGGATGCAAGCCGGTTTGATGAATTCAACCGGCGCATGGCCTTCGTGATGCACGACATCAAGAATCTGGTCAGCCAGCTCTCGCTTCTTGCCGCCAATGCCGAAAAGCACGCCGACAACCCGGCTTTTCGCGCCGATATGCTGGTCACCTTGCGCAATTCGGCCGACAAGCTTTCGGCGCTTCTGGCACGGTTGGGCCGCTATGGATCGGGCCACGTCAATGCGATGGGGCCGATCGAGCTCGTCGAGCTTGCGCGCGGGATTGCCGAGCGGTTCAAGGGTGTGCATCCGGTCGCCCTGACCCGCGAGGTGCCGGTCGAGGTGTCCGGCAACCGCGAAGCGCTGGAACAGGCGCTGATCCACCTCGTCCAGAACGCGATCGACGTAAGCGCGCCGGATATGCCGGTGTTCCTCGATGTCACCACCGAAGGCCTGCACGGCGCGATTGATGTGGTCGATTCAGGTGCAGGCATGAGCCCTGAATTCGTGCGCAGTGGGCTGTTCAAACCGTTCATCTCGTCCAAGCCGGGCGGTTTCGGGATCGGTGCCTTCGAAGCGCGCGAACTGGTGAAAGCGATGGGTGGGCGCATCGCGGTGGAAAGCCGCGTTGGCCTTGGAACGCGCTTCTCCGTCGTTTTGCCGCTCGCCGAAGCCGTGCGGCTCGCTGCCTTCGAGGCGGGTGATGCCATTGATATTGAAGAGGTTGCGTGATGCCCGCCGACAAGAAGCCCGTGCTGCTGGTGATCGAGGATGATCCGGGCCTCCAGGCCCAGCTCAAGTGGGCCTATGACGATTTCGAGGTGGTCATCGCAGGTGACCGCGACAGCGCGATCGCTGCCCTGCGTGCCGAGGCACCGGGGGTGGTGACGCTCGACCTCGGGCTGCCGCCCGATCCGGACGGCACCACCGAGGGCTTTGCCGTGCTCGATGCGATCATGCAATTGAAGCCCGATACCAAGGTGATCGTCGCCAGCGGTCATGGCGCGCGGGAAAGCGCTCTCGCTGCCATCGCGCGCGGCGCTTACGACTTCTACCAGAAGCCGATCGACATTGATGCACTTGGCCTGATCGTGCGCCGCGCCTTCAATCTGCGCGCCATCGAGGAAGAGAACCGCCGCCTCGTTGCCACCAGCAGCGCCGACAAGACCGTGCTCGGCCGCCTGATCACCGGCGCGCCCGAAATGGTGAAGGTTGCACGCACGATCGAACGCGTCGCCAAGACCAGCGTATCGGTGATGCTGCTGGGTGCGAGCGGAACGGGCAAGGAGCTGCTCGCCAAGGGGCTGCATGACGCAAGCGACCGCGCCAGTGGGCCGTTTGTCGCGATCAACTGCGCCGCGATCCCTGAAAACCTGCTCGAAAGCGAGCTGTTCGGGCATGAGAAGGGTGCCTTTACTGGCGCCGTCAAGACCACCGAGGGCAAGATCGAAAGCGCCAATGGCGGCACGCTGTTCCTCGATGAGGTCGGAGACATCCCGCTGCCGCTTCAGGTCAAATTGCTGCGATTCCTGCAGGAACGCACCATCGAACGCGTCGGCGGCAGGCGCGCGATTGCGGTCAACACCCGGATTGTGTGCGCGACCCATCAGGATCTCGAAAGCATGATCGCCGGCGGACAATTCCGCGAGGACTTGTTCTATCGCCTCGCCGAAATCGTTGTGCGCATTCCTGGCCTCGCCGAGCGTCACGGTGATCCGGTGCTGCTCGCCAAGGTGTTCCTCAAGCGCTTTGCCGCCGAAATGAACCCCTCGGTGACCGGCTTTGCCCCCGATGCGCTCGCGGCCATTGATGCGCACGACTGGCCGGGCAACGTGCGCGAGCTGGAAAACCGGGTGAAGCGCGCGGTAATCATGGCCGATGGCAAGCTGGTGACCGCCGAGGATCTCGATTTCGGCGCGGGTGAGGACGAGGACGCCGATGTCCTCAACCTCAAGGCCGCGCGCGAGGCGGCAGACCGCCGTGTCATCCGCCACGCCCTTTCCCGCAGCGAGGGCAATATCTCGAGCACCGCCAAGTTGCTCGGGATCAGCCGGCCGACGCTGTATGACCTGCTCAAGCAGTATGATCTTCAGGCCTAGCCTCCTGCCGGCGCTTGGCGCGGTGGTGCTGATGCTGGGCGTTTCGGGCTGCTGGGGCGGAGAGGATGCTCCGGACGCCGGGCGCATGGTCGCTGGCGGAGCGGGGGTCGCACGCCTGCTGAGGGAGGCTGACGCCGCGATGGGGCGCGGTGCCTTGCCCGATGCCGCGCGGCTGCTTGACGAGGCGCGCAGTCTTGCGCCCGAAAGCCCCGACCTGTGGGTGGCCATCGCCCGGCTGCGGCTGCGCGGCGGCGAGCATCTGACGGCGCTGGAGGCCGCCGACCGCGCGCTTGCCTTTGGCCCCGATCATGCGCCCGCCCTGCATCTGCGTGCGCTGATGGTGCGCGATGCACACGGCGCAGCCGACGCGCTGCGATGGTTCGAGGCCGCACGCAAGGCCGCGCCGGACAATCCGGATATTCTGGCCGATTACGCCGCAACCCTCGGCGATGCCGGACAGGCCGGCGCGATGCTCAAGGTCGTCCGCGCGCTCGCCGAGGTCGCGCCTGATGATGCCCGCGTGCCGTGGCTTCAGGCTGTGCTGGCCGCGCGCGGGGGTGAATATGGTCTGGCGCGCAGCCTGCTCACCCGAAGCGGCATGGCGGCACGCGAAGTGCCCGCGGCCCTGCTGCTCGACGCGCTCATCAGCCTCGAGGAAGGCAATGCCGACAGCGCGGCAGCCACGCTTGAAGCTCTGGTGGCGCGCCAGCCAGCCAATGCCCGTGCGCGTGAACTGCTGGCTCGGGCCATGCTGGCGGGGGGACGCCACAATGACGTCATCCAGCGCTTCGGCGCCGAGGCGATGCTGCCCGAGGCATCGCCCTATCTCGTGATGCTGGTCGCCCGCGCGCATGAGGCACGCGGCGACCGCGCCGCCGCCGCGCCGCTGCTGGCGCGCGCTTATGGCCCGATGGGTGGCATCGCGGCGCGGTTGGCGGTTCGCGATGGCCTGCCGCCGCCCACTGCCGAATTGCGCGCCGCGCTGCTGGCAGGCAAGGGCGCCGCCGCGCGCGCTCAGGCCGATGCGCTGCGCCAGCGCTTTCCCGCTTCAGCCGACGTTGCCAGCCTTGCTGCCGATGCCCTGCTGGGCGCAGGCGACCGGCCCGCAGCACTCGCCGCCTATGGCCTCGCATCGGAAGCGCGCCGCCCCTGGCCGCTCGCCCGCCGCACGATTGCGGCCTATCGCTCGGCGGGCAATGCAGAGGCTGCCGATCTGCTGCTGATCCGGCAAGTCGCAGGCGAGACCCAGACACCCAGCGCGCTCATGGAACTGGCCCAGCGCCTTGCGCAAGCCGGAGACTGGGCGCGAGTGGCCGCGCTGCTCGATCACGCCATCGGGCTTGGCGCAGGGCACGATCCGGCGCTGCTAGGCCTGCGCCTGCGCGCCGCCGAGGCGCTAGGGCAGCAGGCCGACGCGCGCCGCTTTGCCGCGCTGCTCGCCGAGGTGCACCCGCGCACGCTGGCCGGGCGGTAAGCGCCCGCTCTCGACAAGCCGTGTGCAGCAGGGCAGGGGCAAGCCGATGTCCAATTCCTCCGCAGCCCCGCGCCCTCCGTTCCTCACCGACCCCATGATCGCGGTGCTGCTGATCGCCACGGCACTCGCCCTGCTGGTTCCCGCTGCGGGCGAGGCGCGCGCGGCGGCCACGATGGTCTCGAATGCCGGGATATTCGTCTTGTTCCTCGTCAACGGGATGCGGATCCGGCGCAGCGAAATCGCGCGCGGCCTGGCAAACTGGCGTTACTTTGGCCCGCTGATGCTGTTCGTCTTTGGGGCAATGGTGCTCCTCGGCCTCGGCTTTGCGCGCCTTGCGGACAACCTCCTGCCGCCCTTGGTCGCGCTGGGTTTCCTCTATCTCGGCTGCCTGCCTTCGACCGTGCAATCGGCAACATCCTACACCAGCCTTGCCAACGGCAATGTCGCGCTGTCGGTGGTGGGCGCGGCGCTGATCAATATTGCCGGGGTGCTGGTGAGCGGGCCGCTGTTCGCTTTCGTGGGCGGAGGCGCGGCCGGAGACATCGGCGGCGAGGCGATAGGCCGGATTTTCCTGATCCTCGTCCTGCCCTTCGCCATCGGGCAGGCGGTGCAGGATCGCTTCATCGACAAGCTGATCGCGCACAAGGCCACCGCCGCCTGGCTTGACCGGGCCGTGATCGGGATTGCGGTCTATGTCGCCTTTTCGGGGGCGGTTGAGCAGGGGCTGGGCGCGATGTTCACTCTGATGGACTGGGCGATGATTGGCGTGCTGGTGCTGGCGATGCTCGGCGCCGCGCTGGCAGCGGCGTGGGGCACGGCAGGGGCGATGCGTCTTGCCCGCGCTGACCGGATCGCTTTCCTCTTTGCCGGATCGCAAAAGAGCGTCGCCATCGGCGCACCGCTCGCCGCGATCCTGTTTCCGCCCGCGAGTGCCGGCTTCGTGATTGCGCCGCTGCTGCTCTATCACCTCGCCCAGCTGGTGCTGGCCGCGCCGCTGGCGATGCGGTTGGCGCGGGGCACCTAGGCCTTGGGCTGGTAGGTCTGGTCAGGCGTCGGGAAGCTGCGGGCGCGCACTTCCTCGGCATAACGCGCCACGGTGCGGTCGATGACACCGGCAATATCCTCGTAGCGTTTGACGAAGCGGGGCACGCGTTCAAACATCCCCAGCATATCCTCGGTGACGAGCACCTGACCGTCGCACGCCGCCGAGGCACCGATGCCGATGGTGGGGCAGGTGACGGCTTTGGTTGCGGTAATCGCGATGGGTTCGAGCACGCCTTCAATGACGATGGCAAAGGCACCCGCATCATCGAGCGCTTCGGCATCAGAGACGATCTTTTCCGCTTCGGCATCCGAGCGGCCCCGCGCGCCATAGCCGCCAAGGACGTTCACGGCCTGGGGTGTAAGCCCGACATGGCCCATCACCGGGATGCCGCGCTGGTTGAGGAAAGCGACGGTCGGCGCCATCGCCGCGCCGCCCTCCAGCTTTACGGCGGCAGCGCCGGTCTGCTTGAGCAGGAAGGCTGCGCTCTCGAAGGCCTGCTCGGGCGAGGCTTCGTAGGAGCCGAAAGGCATATCGATGACCACCACCGAATGATACGAC
Organism: Erythrobacter sp. BLCC-B19; assembly: GCF_028621955.1. Lineage (NCBI taxonomy): Bacteria > Pseudomonadati > Pseudomonadota > Alphaproteobacteria > Sphingomonadales > Erythrobacteraceae > Erythrobacter > Erythrobacter sp. BLCC-B19. The sequence continues at coordinate 3,124,742 of NZ_CP117516.1, read as the reverse complement.
CCGCGCACAACCGCGGCCCCATGATTGGCCATCATCTCGAGGGTAACCGGCACGGTCGAAGGCAGTCCGTAGATCACCTGACCGAGCGAATCCCCGACCAGCAGGAGATCGCAATGGGCATCGAGGATCTGCGCTTGCCGCGCGGTGTAGGCGGTCAGCATCACCAGCGGCTCGCCGGTCACACCATCGGTCTTGCGCGCCCGGATCGCGGGCACGGTCAGCCGCTTCATGGGGGCAGGGGTGGGGTTGGCGCGGCTCGTGCTCGTATCGAGCTGGAAGGTCGTGGACATGGCCCGGGGGTCTAGCGCCTGTGCGTCCCGGGGGAAAGAGCGCCGATTGCCGCTTGTGTTGCGGGCCTGTTCCGCTAGCTTGGCGCCATTCGATCGCGCGGGGGATCTGCCTGCGGTCAATGGGAGACCTAATTCAGATGTTTCTTGACAGGATCAAGCCGCGCGCCGCGCAGGCGTGCAGGGGGAAATTGTAATGGCAAGCAAACCCAACCGCTCCATCGTCGAGCGGATGTTCGCGCGCAAATCCATCGCTCAGGTGCAGCGTGAAACCGCCAACAGCGAATTGAAGCGTTCGCTCGGCAAGTGGAACCTGCTGCTTTTGGGCGTGGGTTGCATCATCGGCGCGGGCATTTTCGTGCGCACCGGCAGTGCTGCGGCGCTGCACGCGGGGCCGGCGGTGCTGCTGAGCTTCGTCGTCGCGGGCATTGTCTGCGCCTTTGCCGGGCTTTGCTATGCCGAGCTTTCCTCGACCCTGCCGGTGTCGGGCTCGGCCTACACCTATGGCTACACCACGTTGGGCGAATTCGTCGCCTGGACGATGGGCGTGCTGCTGCTGCTCGAATACGGGATCGCCGCCGCGGTGGTCGCGGTGGGCTGGGGCGGTTATGTCGTCAGCCTGTTGGCGGACTTTGGCGTCGTCATTCCCCCGCAACTGACCGGCCCCACAGGCTACACGCTGATGCGTGACGGGGTGCCGGTGCTGGTCGATGGCCAGACGGTCACCACGATCTTCAACCTGCCCGCCTTTGCAATCTGCATTGCCCTGTCGCTGCTGCTGATTTTGGGCGTGTCGGAAAGCGCCAAGGTCAACAACATCATCGTCGCGATCAAGGTCAGCGTGCTGGCTGCCTTCATCGTGGTCGGCGGGCTGATCGTGCTGGGCAACCTGCCGGAACTGATCGCGACCAACTGGACACCTTTCATTCCCGAAAACACCGGTGACGGCGAGTTCGGGGTCGACGGGATCATGCGCGCCGCCTCGATCGTGTTCTTCGCCTATATTGGCTTCGAGGCGGTCTCGACCGCAGGACAGGAAGCCAAGGACCCGGCCAAGGATATGCCCTTCGGCATCATCGGTTCGCTGGTCGTCTGCACCGTGATCTATATGCTGGTTGCGGCCATCATGACGCTGCTGGTGCCTTACAACACCTTGAACGTCCCCGATCCGGTGGCGGTGGTGGTCGATGCCTTCGGCCCGCAGTGGGGCTGGCTCGCCAAGATCATCAAGATCGGCGCGATCATCGGCCTTACCTCGGTGGTGCTGGTGCTGATGTATGGCCAGACCCGCATCTTCTACACCATGGCGCGCGACGGTTTGCTGCCGCACGTCTTCTCGAAGGTGCACCCGAAGTATCAGACCCCGTGGATCAACACCCTGCTGGTCGGCCTGATCACGGCGCTGGCGGCGGGCTTCCTCGACATCAACCTGCTGGGCGATGCGACCTCGGTGGGCACGCTGGCGGCGTTCGCCATCGTGTGTCTCTCGGTGATCTACCTGCGCCGCGCTGCGCCCGATCTGCCGCGCGGGTTCAAGGTGCCGTTCTACCCGGTGTTGCCGATCCTCGGGATTGCGTCCTGCGGCTACCTGATCACCACGGTGCCGGGTCACGTGCTGCTGCTGTTCCTCGGCTATCTGGCGTTCGGGATGGTGATCTACTTCTTCTACGGGATGCATTTCTCGAACCTGCAGACCGGACGGGATCAGGACGAAGGGCCGGATATGGGCGAGTTCCCCGGGCCGGTCGTCGACGACTGATCGGATCGGGCGTCAGCGCTTCATGGGGCGCGGGGAGCATAGGCTTCCCGCGCCCTTTGCATTTGCCAGCGGGCCGATGTTGGAACATAATGCGAACATATGAGTCGTTCGCCTATGCCCTTCACGCCCGCAAAGCCCTCTCCCGCCCGCATTCTGGCCCGCACCGGACCGGATCCACGCTGGCGGCCGGGTCTCAACGTGCAGCCGTTCCACTCGGAAATCTTCGCCCCTGCCACTGAGGCGAGCGGGGCGGGGCTGGCGTTGGCGCTGGCGCGGGACGCCCTTGCCGCGGCGGGGGAGAGCGATGACACCCGCCAGATCCTGTGGGTGCAGGATCGTGCGGCGATCCGGCTTGGCGGGCGGCCCTGCCTTGCGGGGCTGCCGCGTGATCTCGCCCACCGGTTGATCCATGTCGCCGCCGCCACGCCCGAAGACGCGCTGTTCGCGCTGGAGGAGGGGCTGAAGTGCCGTGACCTCGCCTGCGTGATCGGCGAGATTGCGGGCAACCCCAAGGCGCTGTCCTTCACCGCCTCGCGCCGCCTCAGCCTCACCGCCGAGAAGCATGGCGTGCGGCTGTGGCTGGTGCGCTTGGACGCCGCGCCCGACCTGTCCTCGGCCCGGATGCGCTGGCAGGCGCGCGCCGCGCCCTCGGCCGCCCCGCGCTGGAACCCCGCCGCCCCCGGCATGGCCACCTGGCACGCCGAACTGTTCCGCGCGCGCACTCACGCGCCCGGCCAATGGAGCCTCAGCGATGATGCCGGAACCCTGCGCATCGCCAGCGATCCCCCAACCGAAACCGTCGCCGCGCCGGATCCTCGCTATCTGGCTCGCCCGACTGTCGGTCGATCGCTGGCGGCGCGCGTCCACGCCTGAGGCGTCCCAAGACATTGACGCTGCCCCCACCGCGCTGATCCTCGACACGGCGCACGGGCCGCGCATCACCGCTGCCAATGATGCAGGCCTTGCCGCAGGGGCGAGGGCGGGGATGCTGCTGGCTGACGCGCGCGCGCTGTGCCCTGATCTGGTCGCGGTTCCCGGCGATCCGGCCGGCGATCTGGCGGCACTCGAAAAGCTTGCCCTGTGGGCGCAGCGCTGGGGGCCGTGGAGCGCGCTCGACCCGCCCGATGGCCTGCTGGTCGATGTCACCGGCGCGGCGCATCTGTTCGGGGGTGAGGAGCACTTGCTCAAGGATGTTGCTGCCGCTTTCGCCGCGCGCGGTCTCACCACCCGCGCAGCGCTTGCGCCGACGGCAGGGGCGGCCTGGGCACTCGCGCATTACGGGCGGCGGCAGACTATTCTTGCCCCCGACGAGGACCCACTGCGCGTGCTGGCAGACCTCCCGGTCGCCGCGCTCCGGCTCGATGATGATGTGCTCACCGTCCTGCGCCGCCTCGGGATCAAGCGCCTTGGCGAGCTTGCCGGGGTGAGCGGGGCGGGGGAGGCTGATCCCGCCGCCGAGGCTGCGGCGCGCGACGCGCTGCGCCGCCGCTTTCGCAACCGCCATGCGCCTGCCGCTAACCCATTGCTGCGCCTCGATCAGTTGCTTGGGCGTGTCCCCGAACCGCTATTGCCGGTCATCGACCGCCCGATGCCGTTGGTGCAACGCCGCTTGATGGAGCCGCTGCGCCACCGTGCGCTGCTCGATCATGTGCTCGAGGATCTCGCCGCCGACATGGTCCGCGCGCTCGAAGCACGGGGCGAGGGCGCGCGGCGGCTTGAACTGGCGCTTTGGCGGGTCGATGGCGAGGTCTTGCAGCGCCGCATCGAACTCGCCGCCGCCACCCGCGAGGCGAGCCACATCACCCGGTTGTTCGCCGCCCGGCTCGACGATGTCGCGGCCGGGTTCGGGATCGAGATGGTGCAGCTGCGCGCCAGCTGGAGCGAGCCGCTCGGCCTCACCCAGGCCGATCTCGATGCGGCGGCCGAAGATCATGGCACTGCGCTTGCCGCCTGTATCGACCGGCTGAGCGTGCGCCTCGGGCCGAAGGCCGTCACCCGCCCGGTTCCGCGGGCCAGCCACATCCCCGAACGCGCGCAGGTGTGGCAGCCGCCGCTCGCTCCCGTTCCTGCGAGCCAGCATCCGCTCGCCTTCCATACCCGTCCCCTGAAGCTGCTCGATGTCCCTGAGCCGATCGCGGTGCTCCATGCCGCGCCCGACGGCGTGCCCCAGCGCTTCCGCTGGCGGGGTGCGGTGCGCGAGGTTGCGCGCGTCGAGGGGCCGGAACGGATCGCGCCCGAATGGTGGCGCGAACGCTCGACGACGCGGCTGCGCGACTATTACCGCATCGAGGACGAGGCCGGGCGGCGCTACTGGATTTACCGGCAAGGCATCATCGGCGATCGCCGCGGCGGGGTGCCCATGTGGTTCCTCCAAGGCCTTTATGCCTAAGGCCTCTTTACCTGGTCGCTTAGGCTTCTTTTACGCCTTTGTGCGAAGAGAATCGCATGAACCTCGATTCCATCCCTCGCGCCTCCGAGCGTCGACCGATGAGCATAACGGTCAAGAGCCGTGTGCAGTCGCGCGTGGTGTTCGTCGATCTGCTCGACATCTCCGAAGGTGGCTGCAAGATCAAGGCGAAGGCGGGCTTTGCCGAGGTGGGCGACCGGGTGACGATGAAGGTCGGGGGGATCAACGCTCCGCTCGGTTCGGTGGCCTGGGTCGATGGGCCGGTCGCGGGCGTTGCCTTCGAAGGAGCGATGCATCCGGCCGTGATTGACCATCTGTGCGACCATCGCGATGATCGCGGTAACGGGCAGGGGCTGCGCCGGGTCCTGTAGAACAGGCTTGCAAGCTTTGCATTTGGCAGCGGGGCCGTAGGAACATATAAGGAACACTTGAAAGGTGTTCCCCCGTTCCCATGGCCCAGCAATCCCCCCCGAAACCCACTTTACGCCAACGTCTCGAAATCCTCGCCGATGCGGCGAAATATGATGCCTCCTGCGCGTCCTCCGGCACGGCGAAGAAGAACTCGCTGGGCGGCAAAGGCGTGGGCTCGACCGAGGGGATGGGCATCTGCCACGCCTATGCGCCGGACGGGCGCTGCATCTCGCTGCTCAAGATCCTGCTGACCAACCACTGCATCTTCGATTGCCACTACTGCATCAACCGCAAGAGCGCGAACACCCCGCGCGCGCGCTTCACCCCGCAGGAGGTGGTCGACCTCACGCTGAACTTCTACCGGCGCAACTACATCGAAGGCCTGTTCCTGTCCTCGGGGATCGTGAGGAGCGCCAACCACACGATGGAGCAGCTGGTCGAGGTCGCCCGCATCCTGCGCGAGGAGCATGATTTCCGCGGCTACATCCACCTCAAGACCATTCCCGAGGCCGAGCCTGAGATCATCCATCAGGCGGGGCTTTATGCCGACCGGGTCTCGATCAATGTCGAGCTGCCCACCACCGCCGGGCTGACGCGCCTCGCGCCGGACAAGAATGCAGGCCAGATCGAAGGCGCGATGGGCCGCACCAAGGCGCGCATCATCGAGGCCAAGGATGAAAGGAAGCGTTTCCGCCACGCGCCGCGCTTTGCACCGGCGGGACAATCGACCCAGATGATCGTCGGCGCGGACGGGGCCAATGACGCGGCGATCATCGGCAAGGCGAGCCGGCTCTATGGCGATTTCGGCCTCAGGCGCGTCTATTACAGCGCCTTCTCCCCGATCCCCGATGCGTCTGCCGTGCTGCCGCTGAAACGCCCGCCGCTGCTGCGCGAGCACCGGCTCTACCAGTCCGACTGGCTGATGCGCTTTTACGGCTTCGCGCCGCAGGAGGTCGCCGATGCGGCCGAGGCGGACGGTAACCTGCCGCTCGATATCGACCCCAAGCTCGCCTGGGCGCTGAAGTTCCGCGCAAGCTTCCCGGTCGACGTCAACCGCGCGCCCAAAGAGATGCTGCTGCGGGTGCCCGGCCTCGGCACCAAGGCGGTGGCGCGCATCCTTGCATCGCGCAGGCACCGCAACCTGCGGCTTGATGATGTGGCGCGGCTGACGGTTTCGGTGGCCAAGGTGCGGCCCTTCATCTGCACGGTCGACTGGCGGCCGACCTTTCTCACCGACCGCGCCGATCTGCGCGGGCTGTTGGTGCGCAAGTCCGAGCAGCTGGAGCTGTTCTGATGACGGCGATGCAGCACGTCAGCCTCGGCGCGCACTACGCCGTGCACCTTCCGGCTCCGGATGATTTCGCCTTCTGGCGCGAGCGGGCGCGGGGGCTCATCCAGTGCGACGTGCCGCCCGACCGGGTGAGCTGGATCGAGCCGGGCGGGACGGGCGACCTGTTCGCATCCGAAGGCCCCGCGCGCAGCGAGAAGCGCCTGCCCCCGCTGCCCGCCGATCCGCGCCCCGTGCGCGCCAGTCAGCGGTTTCTGACGGTCGCCCGCAGCGCCGCGCTGCATTCCGATCCCGCGCGCTTCGGGCTGCTCTACCGTCTGCTCTGGCGGCTTCAGCGCAACCCGCGGCTGATGGAGGACAAGGCCGATCCCGAGGTGCGCCGGCTCGAGGAACTCGCCAAATCGGTGCGGCGCGATGCGCACAAGATGCACGCCTTCGTCCGCTTCCGCGAGGTGGCCGAGGAAGATGGCCCCCCCCATTTCGTCGCCTGGTTCGAGCCCGATCACCACATCGTCCGCGCCGAGGCCGCCTTCTTCATGCGCCGCTTCGCCAATATGCGCTGGTCGATCCTGACCCCGCGCGGGAGCATCCATTGGGACGGCGAGACCATGCGCGAAGGCCCGCCCGCGCGCCGCGAGGATGCGCCGCAAGGCGATCCGGTCGAGAACCTGTGGCGCTCCTACTATGCCTCGATCTTCAACCCCGCGCGGCTGAAGGTCGGGGCGATGCTCTCGGAGATGCCCAAGAAATACTGGAAGAACCTGCCCGAGGCCGAGCTGATCCCGCAGCTCATCGCCGGGGCGCAGGCGCGCGAGGCGGCGATGGTGGCGGCGGGCTCGCGGGCCGAGTGGGTGCGGCCTGCGAGCCTCGCCGAGGTCGCGCAAGGGGCCGCTGCCTGCCGCGATTGCCCGATTGCCGACTGCGGCACCCGGGCGGTGGCGGGGGAGGGGCCGCAGCAGGCCGCTCTGATGATTGTCGGCGAACAGCCGGGCGATCAGGAAGATGCGGCAGGCCGTCCCTTCGTCGGCCCCGCCGGGCAATTGCTGGATGACCATCTGGAACGCGCCGGGATCGACCGCGCGCAGGCTTACGTCACCAACGCCGTCAAGCACTTCAAGTTTACCTGGAAGGGCAAGCACCGCCTCCACCAGTCGCCGGGCGCGAAGGAGATCGACACCTGCCGCTTCTGGCTCGAGGCCGAACGCGCCCTCATCCGCCCCCGCATCGTGCTGGCGCTGGGGGCGAGCGCGGCGCGGGGTCTGCTGGGCAAGACGGTCAGCGTCACCCGTGAGCGCGGGCGCGCGATCCGGCTCGATGACGGGGCCGAGCTGTGGGTGACCGTTCACCCCTCCTACCTCCTGCGGCTCGACGGTGCGGCGCGTGCGGAGCAGGCCGCGCTGTTCGCCGCCGATCTGGCGCGGGTGCAGGCGCGGTTGGGGGAAGTGTGAGTGCCCGACGCCCCGCTCACCCCCGACAAGCGCACCCTTGATGTCGACCCTGCCGACATCGCGCCGCCCGAACGTGCGCCCTTCGTCGAGCTCGGCCTTGTCAGCTGCTTCAGCTTCCTGCGCGGCGCGTCCGATGCGGTCGATCTGGTGCTGGCCGCGCACACGCTGGGTTACGACGCGCTCGGGATCGCCGACGTCAATTCGATGGCCGGCGTGGTGCGCATCCACACCGAGGCCAAGACGCTGAAACTCAAGCCCGTGATCGGCTGCCGGATCGAGACGGTCGAGGGGTTGGCCTTCCTCGCCTATCCCGAAACCCGCGCCGCCTATGGCCGCCTGTGCCGGTTGATCAGCGCAGGGCGGATGCAGACGCTCTCGGGCGAGTGGCAGGACAAGGGGGTGTGCGAGATCGACCTCGCGCTGCTGGCAGCGCACAGCGAGGGCGTGCAGTTGATCGTGCTGCCGCCCGATGACCTCGACGCGGAACTGACCATTCAGGTGCCGAGCAACGTCATTCCCCTCCCGCTTGCGGGAGGGGTTAGGGGTGGGTGCGAGCGCAGCGAGCTTGGGGACGGGCCCACCCCCGACCCCTCCCGCAAGCGGGAGGGGAGGCATATCGCCAGCCCTTTCGGCCCCACCGACTTAACCTCCCCTTTCCCCGACCTCCTCCCCCACCTCGTCCGCCAGCTCCCCACCCTCAGGCACCTCGCCGCGAGCTACCTTTACCGCGGGGACGACATCGCCCGGATCGAGCGGCTCGACAGCCTCGCCCGCGCCCACGGCCTCACGCTGCTTGCCACCAATGACGTCCACTACCACGCCCCCGAACGCCGCGCGCTTCAGGACGTGATGACCGCGATCCGCCACAAGACCACCGTGGCGGCGGCCGGACACCTGCTCCACCCCAATGCCGAGCGGCACCTCAAATCCCCTGCACAGATGCAGCGCCTGTTCGCCCGCTGGCCCCACGCGATCACCGCCGCGCGCGAAGTGGCGGACCGCTGCAATTTCAGCCTCGACGAGTTGCGCTACGAATACCCCGAGGAAATCTACCCCGACGGCCAGACCCCGCAGGCCTTCCTCGAAAGCGAGGTCTGGGCGGGGGCAGGGCGGCGCTACCCATCCGGCGTGCCGGAAAGTGTCCGCCAGACATTGGAACGCGAACTCGCGCTGATCGCCAAGCTCGACCTCGCCCGCTACTTCCTCACCATCAAGGACATCGTCGACTTCGCGCGGGGGTGCGATCCGCCGATCCTGTGCCAGGGGCGGGGGAGCGCGGCCAATTCGGCGGTGTGCTACGTCCTTGGCATCACCAGCGTCGACCCGGCCAAGCACCAGCTTCTGTTCGACCGCTTCATCTCCGAGGAGCGCAAGGAACCGCCCGATATCGACGTCGATTTCGAGCACGAGCGGCGCGAGGAGGTGATCCAGTACATCTACCGCAAATATGGTCGCCATCGCGCCGGGCTGTGCGCGACCGTGATCCACTACCGCCCGCGCATGGCGATCCGCGAGGTGGGCAAGGCCATGGGCCTGTCGGAGGACGTCACCGGCGCGCTGGCACGCACGGTGTGGGGCGGGTGGGGACGCGAGATTTCCGAGAAGCACGCCGCCGAGACGGGACTCGACATCACCGACCCGCACCTGCGGCGCGTCCTCAAACTCACCGAGCAGATGATCGGAATGCCGCGCCATCTCGGCCAGCACGTCGGCGGCTTCATCCTCACCGAGAGCGCGCTTACCGAGACCGTGCCGGTTGGCAACGGCGCGATGCCCGAACGCTCCTTCATCGAGTGGGACAAGGACGATATCGACGCGCTCGGCATCCTCAAGGTCGACGTGCTGGCGCTGGGGATGCTGACCTGCATCCGCAAATGCCTCGATCTGCTGGGGGCGCATCACAGCCGCCCGCTGACCCTCGCCACAGTCCCGCGCGAGGACCCAGAGACCTACGCCATGCTGCGCCGGGGCGATTCGCTGGGCGTGTTCCAGGTCGAAAGCCGCGCACAGATGAATATGCTCCCGAGGTTACGGCCTCGGGAATTCTACGATCTCGTCATTCAGGTCGCGATCGTGCGCCCGGGGCCGATCCAGGGCGACATGGTGCACCCCTACCTCAAGCGCCGCCGCGGCGCCGAGCCCGTCCGCATCCCCGCCCCCGCGCCCGAACACGGCCCGCCCGACGAGCTCACCAGCATCCTCGGGCGCACATTGGGCGTGCCGATCTTTCAGGAACAGGCGATGAAGATCGCATTGGATGCGGCGAAGTTCTCCAGCCTCGAGGCCAACCGGCTGAGAAAGGCAATGGCGACCTTCCGCAGCCGGGGGATGGTCGACGAGCTTCAGGACATGATGGTCGAACGCATGGTCGCGCGCGGCTATGATCGCGATTTCGCGCAGAGATGTTTCAACCAGATCAGGGGCTTCGGCGAATACGGCTTCCCCGAAAGCCATGCGGCCAGTTTCGCGCAGCTGGTCTATGTGTCGAGCTGGCTCAAGTGCCACTACCCCGCCGCCTTCGCCGCCGCGCTGCTCAATTCGCAGCCGATGGGCTTCTATGCCCCGGCCCAGATCGTGCGCGATGCAGCCGAGCACGGGGTGCGGGTGCTGCCGGTGGATGTGAACGCAAGTGCCTGGGATTGCACGCTTGAGGGCGGGCAAGAGCCTTTCGCTCTGCGCCTCGGCTTGCGCCAGATCGACGGCCTGCCCGAACACGTCGCCGCCGCGCTCGTCTCGGCGCGCGCGGCGGGCGGGCCTTATCGCGACATTGCCGATCTGCGCGCGCGCGGCGGGCTGTCGCCTGCCCATATCGAGCGGCTCGCCAGCGCCGATGCCTTCACCTCGCTGGGCCTCTCGCGCAGGCAGGCGCTGTGGGACGCCCGCAGCCTCATCCCCGCGCCCGATCTGCCGCTGTTCCGTGCGGCGGGCGTGCGCGAGGAGGGGGCAGAGCGCAAGGCCATCCGCCTGCCCGCCATGCCGCTCTCCGAGGAAGTGGTCGCCGATTACCAGACCACCCGCCTCAGCCTCAAAGCCCATCCGATGGCCTTCCTGCGCGCCGATCTTGCGGCGAGAGGCTTTGTGCGTGCCTGCGACCTGAGGGCGAGGAAATTCAGGAGCATGGTGCAGGTTGCCGGAGTGGTGCTGATCCGCCAACGCCCCGGATCGGCCAAGGGGGTGACCTTCATCACGCTCGAGGACGAGACGGGCGTAATCAACCTCGTGGTCTGGCCTGACTTGAAGGAGAAGCAGCGCAAGGTGGTGATGGGCGCGCGGCTGATGGAGGTGCGGGGCCGCGTCGAATATGACGACGAGGTGATCCACGTGATCGCCGCTCACATGACCGATGCGACCCACAGGCTGCACGCGCTGTCGGACGACCTGCTCGACGCGCCGCTTGCCCGCGCGGACGAGGTCAACAAGCCGATGCCCGATCGCGCGCCGCCGCGCGCGCGCGACATGATTGACGAACTGGCTCCCACGCCCAATGTGACCGGCCATCCGCGCAATCACAGAATTCTGCCCAAGTCTCGGGATTTCCACTAGGATCGCGCCGATGGCCCGCACCCGATCCCGCTCCGCACGCCGCTCGGCAGGCCGCCTGTTCGCACTCCTGCTGCTGCTCGCCGGAGCGCTTGCGGGATGGCAGTGGCTCAAGGCTCACCCGGAGCACAATCCCTGGGCGCCGCTCGATCTGTCGCATCCGCAAGGCTGGGCAACCCGCAGCAAGCTGGTCAGCCTGCGCACCAATGTGGCAGAATGCCGCGCTGTGCTGGCGCGCAGCGACGTGGCCTTTACGGCACTCGCCCCCGAAGGCGAGGGGCCGTGTGCGCGAACGGATCGCACGCAACTCGGGCGTTATCCGTTGGCGCCCGACACGCCGCCCGTGACCTGTCCCGTCGCCGCCGCGCTCGAATTGTGGCGGCGCAATACGGTAAGCCCCGCAGCTCGGACAATTTTAGGCAGCGAAATCAAGCAAATCGAACACCTCGGCGCCTTCTCCTGCCGCCGAATGTATGGCGGCGCGGACGGCCCGTGGAGCGAGCACGCCACCGCCAATGCCATCGACATTGCCGCTTTCGTGCTGGCCGATGGACGGCGGATCAGCGTGCTCGGGGATTGGGACGGGGACGACGAGGAAGCACGCTTTCTGCGCGCGGTTCGCGACGGCGCCTGCGGGAGCTTCGCCACCGTTCTCTCACCGGACTACAACGCCGCCCATGCCGATCACTTCCACTTTGATCAGGATGATCGCTGGGCCGGCGTATGTCGTTGATCTAGCTGGCTTCGAGCGCGTATCCCGCCGAGCGAACTGTCCGGATCGGATCTTTCGCGCCGTCGATCCCGATGGCCTTGCGCAGGCGGCGAATGTGAACGTCGACCGTGCGCAGTTCGATGTCCGAGCCGGTGCCCCAGACCCCATCGAGCAACTGGCCGCGACTGAACACCCGGCCGGGGCTTTCCATGAAGAATTTCAACAGCCTGTATTCGGTCGGCCCGAGTTGCAGGGGCTTGCCCCGGCGCTGGACCCTGTGCGCGACGGGATCGAGCTTCAGGTCGCCAACCTCGATCGTCTCGCCCGCCAGCGCCGGGCGGATGCGGCGCATCACGGCGGCGACACGGGCGAGTAACTCGCGGGGAGAAAAGGGTTTTGTCAGGTAATCATCGGCCCCGGTCTCGAGCCCGCGGACACGGTCGTCCTCCGCCTCGCGCGCGGTGAGCATGATGATCGGAACATGGGCCGTTTCCTTGTCGCGCCGCAACCGGCGGCACACCTCGATCCCGCTGGTACCTTCGATCATCCAGTCGAGGATAATCAGATCGGGGGTCTCTTCCGCAGCCAAAACAAGGGCTTCGTCGCCGTCGCCTGTGCAGCGCACAGCGTAGCCTTCGTTCTGGAAGCGGTATTCGAGCAATTCGGACAGCGCCGGATCATCTTCGACCAGCAGCAATTTCGCAGCGGACATGCCCCATGTCTCCTCAAGCCCGCCGATGCGGGCGACACCAAGCACTATGTGTCACTCACGCGACAATTTGATGAAACACCGCGACGAATTCAACCGGATCGCCAAAAGTGCCATGGTTACGGGCGACAAACTGTGATTGTTCCACGTGAAACACCCGCGCGAGGCGACGCGGTGTGTCGAAAACCTGCGACAAACCGACAAAAACGCGACAGCGAAAGCGGCCCGTCTAGCGGTCGCCCTCGGGCGGGTAGACCCCGGTCGCAGCGAAGTGCACCATTTCGGCGACGTTGGTCGCATGGTCGCCGATCCGCTCGATGTTGCGCGCCACGAACAGCAGCTGCGCCGCGCTCGAAATAGTCGAGGGGTTTTCGACCATGTAGCTCACCAGGTTGCGGAAAATCGAGTTGTAGAACCCGTCGACCTTGGCGTCGGTGGCAATCACCTCGCGCGCGAGGTCAGGGTCACGCGCGGCATAGGCGGTGAGCACGTCGTGCACCATCTCGCCCGCGAGTTCGCCCATGGTGGGCAGAAGCGTCAGCGGTTCGAAGCGGGCGCGGCCTTCGATCATGCCGGTGCGCTTGGCGATGTTCTTGGAATAGTCGCCGATCCGCTCCAAAACGCCGCCGATCTTGAGCGCGGCGATCACTTCGCGCAGGTCGTCCGCCATCGGCGCGCGCAGGGCGATGATCCGCACGGCGAGCTTGTCGACTTCCATTTCGAGCGCGTCCATGCGCTTGTCGCGCGCCACGACCTGTTCGGCCAGCGCTTCGTCTCCGCGCACGAGAGCGTCCAATGATTCGGCGATGGCGACTTCTGCGAGCCCGCCCATCTCCGCGATCAGCCCGCGCAGGCGGGTGATGTCTTCGTCGAATGCCTTGACGGTATGTTCAGCCATCAGCCGTAACGTCCTGTAATATAGTCCTTCGTCCGCTCCTCGATGGGATTGGTGAAGATTTCCGAAGTCGGCCCGTATTCCACCATCTTGCCGAGGTGGAAGAAGGCGGTGCGCTGGCTGACGCGGGCGGCCTGCTGCATCGAGTGGGTGACGATCACGATCGCGTAACGCCCGGAGAGTTCATCGATCAGCTCCTCGATCTTGGCGGTCGCGATGGGATCGAGCGCCGAAGCCGGTTCGTCCATCAGGATGACCTCGGGGTCAACCGCAATCGCGCGGGCAATGCACAGGCGCTGCTGCTGGCCGCCCGACAGCGCGGTGCCCGAATCCTCGAGCCGGTCCTTGACCTCGTCCCACAGCCCGGCGCGGGTCAGCGAGCGTTCGACGATCACGTCGAGATCGGCCTTCTTCTCCGCCAGACCATGGATCTTGGGGCCATAGGCGATGTTTTCGTAGATCGACTTGGGGAAGGGGTTGGGCTTCTGGAACACCATCCCCACCCGCGCGCGCAGCTGCACCACGTCCATGCGGCTGCCGTGGATGTCCTCGCCGTCGAGCTCGATCAGCCCGGTCACCTTGGCCGCGCCGATGGTGTCGTTCATGCGGTTGAAGCACCGCAGGAAGGTCGACTTCCCGCAGCCCGACGGGCCGATGAAGGCGGTGACGTAATTGGGCGAAATGTCGATCGAGACGTGATCGATCGCCTTCTTCTCGCCGTAGAAGACGCAGACGTCGCGCGCGCGGATCTTCGCGTTTTCGTCGGCCATGTTGGGATGGATGACTGTCACCAGCGTTTCTCGAATTTGTTGCGGAGGTAAATGGCAAGGCCGTTCATGGCGAGCAGGAACGCCAGCAGCACGATGATAGCCGCGCTGGTGCGTTCCACAAAGCCGCGGTCGATTTCGTCAGACCACAGGAAGATCTGCATCGGCAGCACGGTCGCGGGCGAGGCGAAGCCTTCGGGCGGGGTGGCCACGAAAATGCGCATCCCGATCAAGAGCAGCGGCGCGGTTTCGCCCAGTGCGCGGGCCATGCCGATGATGGTGCCGGTCAGCATCCCCGGCAGTGCAAGCGGCAGCACATGGTGGAACACCACCTGCACCGGCGATGCACCAATGGCGAGCGCGCCGTCACGGATCGAAGGCGGCACCGCCTTGATCGCGTTGCGCCCGGAAATGACGATCACCGGCATGGTCATCAGTGCCAGCGTCATCCCGCCGATCAGCGGGGCTGACCGCAGGCCGGGAAACAGCGCGAGGAACACGGCAAGGCCCAAGAGGCCGAAGATGATCGAGGGCACCGCGGCAAGGTTGCTGATCGACACTTCGATGATGTCGGTCCAGCGATTGCGCGGGGCGTATTCCTCAAGATAGAGCGCCGACAGGACGCCCACCGGGAAGGCCAGCACCAGCGTCACCAGCATGGTCAGCATCGAGCCCTTGAGCGCGCCCCAGATGCCGACCGATTGCGGCGTGGTCGCGTCCGAGCGGGTGAGGAAGCCCCAGTCCCAGTTGCGCTGAAGCTTGCCCTTGGCGGCGAGGTCTTGCGCGAGCGCCTGAAGCGCAGGATCGCCTTCGCCTTGCAGCCCTGCGGCGAGCGCTGAGGTGGTCGGCAGTTCGAAGGTTGCCTTGGTGGTGATGAGGTCAGGATCGGCCGCCAGCGCTGCCACGACATCGCGCCAGGCATCGGGGGCGATCTGTTCGGCGGCGGCTTTACCCAGCTGCTCTTCGGCAAGGCGTGTGACCGTGGCGGGCAGGCCCTGGATCTCAAGCGTTTGCGCGGAGCTCGGCGCGGTCAGCGAGGTGGCATCGCCTGTCAGCCCCGTAGCGGGAAAGTCGATCGTCACCGCCATCTCGGTGCGCTGGAACCCAGCGATCCCGTTCAGCAGCATATTGCCGAGCAGGAACACCAGCACCGCGACAGAGAACACCACCGCGCCCATGCCGATGCGGCGGAAGTTGCGTTCGGCACGGTAGCGCTTCGCAAGCCGCGCTTCGAAGGCAGGGGTGCGCGTCGGGCCGAGGGCATTGGGGGTTTCGGGCGTGCTCATTCGTAGGCCTCGCGGAAACGCTTGACGACGCGCAGGGCGATGAAGTTGAGCGCCAGCGTCACCATGAACAGCACAAAGCCCAGCGCATAGGCGCTGAGGGTGGCCGGGTGATCGGTGCTCTGTTCGCCCGTCAGCAGCTTGACGATCTGCACGGTGACGGTCGACATCGGTTCAAGCGGATTGGCGGTAAGGTTGGCGGCAGGCGATGCGGCCATCACCACGATCATGGTCTCGCCAATCGCGCGGCTGACCGCGAGCATGATCCCGGCAACGATGCCGGGGAGCGCGGCGGGGAAGAGCACGCGCTGGATCGTCTCGGACTTGGTCGCGCCCATGGCCAAGCTGCCGTCGCGCATCGCGGCGGGCACGGCAGCCATCGAATCGTCGGCCATCGAAGAGACGAAGGGAATGATCATCACCCCCATCACGATCCCGGCGGCCAGTGCGCTTTCGGTCGAGGCGCTGGTGATGCCGATCGCGACGGCGGCATCGCGGATCATGGGCGCGAGCGTCAGCGCGGCGAAATAGCCATAGACCACGGTCGGCACCCCCGCGAGCAGCTCCAGCAACGGCTTGATCCAGGTGCGCACCTTGGGGTGGGCATATTGGGTGAGGTAGATCGCGCTCATCAGCCCCAGCGGGATCGCGACGATCATGGCGATGATCGCGCCGATGAAGATCGTCCCCCAGAACAGCGGCACCGCGCCATAACGGCTCGCATCGACCGCATCGGGGCTCGCCATGGTGTCCGGCCCCCACTTGGTGCCGAGCAGGAAGTCGATCGGCGAGACCATGCCGAAGAATCGCACGGTCTCGAACACGAGGCTGACGAAGATGCCAAGCGTGGTGAGGATCGCCACCAGCGAGGCGAGCAGCAGGATCATCATCACCGTGCGCTCGACCCGCGTGCGCGCGCCGAATTGCGGCTTGAGACGCAGGAACGCGAGCGCGCCGCCGGCAAGTGCGATCAGAACGGTAACGATGATGCCGATCGTGTTGTAGCGCGCGAAGGCATCGCGGAACGGAGCGACGAGCGGTTCGGCCTCGTCGTTGAAGACACCCGGCGCCTGCCCCAGCGCAACCGCGCGGGCTTCACCCAGGAAAGCGTCACGTTCGAACCCGAAGGCGGGCAGCGCTTCGGCGGCGGGCGAGGCGAGCACCGCCTGCTGCACCAGCTGCGGGGCAATCGCGCTCCAGGCGATCACGAACAGCAGCACCGGGATCACCACCCACAGCGCAACATACCATGCGTGATAGATCGGACGCGAAGCGGTGCGCTCTCCGGCATCGCCCGACTGGAAGCTCCACGCCTTGGCGCGGCCAGCCAGCCAGCCGAGCAGGCCGAGGCCCAGAGCAATCAGGATGAGCGTGATCGGCGACATGACTTGGGAACCTGTATATCCTGCAGGAGGGCAAATTGACGCGTCGGCCGAGTTCTAAGTGGCGGGGCGAACCGGGTGATCCGCCGATACCGCCATGACGGCCCCATGTTGAACAATTAAGACAGGTTTATGACAATTGCTCGGTTTCGGGCTGGTTCGGCGCCTCGCTGTCCGCGTCCGGTGGGGGACTGACGGCCTGCGGATCGGGTTCGGCCAGCGGAATCCGCACCACGACCCGCGTCCCTTTGCCGACCTCGCTGGTGATGTCGAGCCGTCCGCGGTGGCGTTCCACAATATGCTTGACGATCGCAAGGCCCAGACCCGTCCCGCCCGAGGCGCGGCTGCGACCGGGATCGGTGCGGTAGAAGCGCCGGGTGAGGTGCGGGATCTGTTCGGGCGCAATGCCTTCCCCTTGATCCTCGACCGCGATTCGGGCCAGATCGCCCTGCGCCAGATCGAGCGTCACTGCGACCGGCGTATCGGGCGCGCCGTATTTCAGGGCGTTGTCGACCAGATTGCGCACCACCTGTTCAAGCTGTTGCAGATCGCCCAGCACGACCGGCTCGTCGGCGATGTCGAGCGTGAGGCGCTCGATCCGGTTCGGCCCGGCCGCATCGCGCGCCGCCCGTTCGACCAGCGAAGCCAGGTCAATCCTTTCGGTCGGCAGATCATGCTTTTCCGCCTCGACCCGGCTGAGGCTCATCAGGTCGCTGACCAGCGCGTGGAGCCGCTGGGCCTCACGCTCGATGATGCCGAGAAACTTCTGCGCGGTGGGCGTGTCGAGCTTGCCTTCGCCTTCCTGCAAGGTTTCGACATAGCCGAGTATCGCGGCGAGCGGCGTGCGCAATTCGTGGCTGGCGTTGGCGACGAAATCGGTGTGGGCGCGGCTGATGTCGGCCTCGGCGGTCTGGTTGATGAACTCCAGCATCGCCAGCCGGTCGTCGATCATCTGGCGGTTGATCTGCCAGATATCCCCGCGCCGGACGAGACCGCGCACGATCGCCTCGCCGTGGCTCTTGCCGCCCAGCAGGCTGATCGCCTCGGGCTGACGCAGGCCGACCCGGGCGTCCTGACCGATGATGTGTGGGCCAAGCACCCGGCGCGCCGCACGGTTGGCGATGGCAATGGTGTTGCGTTCGGTGATGATCAGCGGGGTCGAGGTGTCCTCGATCAGATCGCGGATCGAATCGAGCGACAGGCGCTGCTTGATCTTGGCCTTGGGCGGTTCGGGCGGACGACCGGCGGCGACCAGCAGCGATCCGACCCACACCGTCAGCACCGCGAGGGCAATCACGACATCGGTGCCCAGCGACAGCAATGCGACAAAGGTAACGCCCGCAAGGCTGATGCCGGCGATGGGGATGTTCTGGCCGCTGCCCATGGCCAAGCGCCTTAATGCGATGCGCGGGGCGAGGGAAGGCGCAGGCCGTCCTTGTCATAAAAATCAGCCGCGCAAAGGGGACGGCAGCCATGTCAGAGGGGCAATGCCACGAAAAAGGGCGGCGAGGCCTAAGCCTGCCGCCCTTGTTACGCATCCGAATGGTGACCCGTACGGGAATCGAACCCGTGTTTCAGCCGTGAAAGGGCCGCGTCCTAACCGCTAGACGAACGGGCCACGTCCGGTGCGGAAGCGCGCCAATAGGGGGGTGTTTCGGAGTGGTCAAGCCTGACATCGCCCCCTTGCTGCAAAAATTTTTCCGTCCGCCCGATCAATCGGCGAACGCGGCGTCCTCCAGCTGCAATTCGGCCGCCGGGCGGTTGCCCCAATCGTCGATCTTCGCGCGGCCCGCCAGGTGAAAGCGGCGGCCCTGATGGCGGTGGAGCAGGGTCTGACCCATCTCGCTCTCGCCTGCGCGGAAGGCGATCGCCTTGAAGCTCCTGCCGTCATTGCCCGCCGCGATGATCCGCACGTGATCCTTCCCGACGATATCCGCCTTGATGATCCGCACCGGCCCCACGGCAATGCGCGGCGCAGGCCAGCCGACGCCGTAGGGGCCGGCCGCCTCCAGCGTTTCGACCAGTTCGGGGGTGAGCCCGCCGGGGGCCAATGCCAGATCGAGCAGCATCGCCGCCCCGGCGCGCGCGCGCTCGACGTCGCGGGCAAGGCGGGTGTCGAGGAACTCGGCAAAGTCGGCCAGCCGCGCAGGTGCAATCGTAAGCCCGGCTGCCATTGCGTGGCCGCCCCCTGCGACCAGCAGGCCGGCCTCGCGCGCGGCGATGATCGCAGCGCCGAGGTCAACCCCGCTGATCGAGCGCCCCGAGCCCTTGCCCTGTGTTTCGTCGAGCGCGATCACCACGGCGGGCTTGCCGGTCTTCTCCTTGATCCGGCCCGCGACAATGCCGATCACCCCGGGATGCCAGCCGTGCCCCGAGAGCACCTGCACCGCCATATTGTGCTGGCCTGCCAGCTGCGCTTCAGCCGCCTCCTGCACCTCGGCCTCGATGGCGCGGCGTTCCTCGTTGAGCTGGGAGAGCTGGGCGGCGATGGCACGCGCCTCCTCCGGGTCGGTGGTGGTGAGCAGGCGCACGCCCAGCGTCGATTCGCCGATTCGCCCCCCGGCATTGATGCGCGGCCCCAGGGCAAAACCGAGGTCGCTGCATTGCGGCGCGCGGGTGAGGCGGCTTGCGTCCATCAGCGCGGCCATCCCGATCCGCTCGCGCCGGGCGAGGATTTTCAGCCCCTGCGCCACGAAGGCGCGGTTGAGGCCGTGGAGCGCGGCGACGTCAGCCACCGTCCCGAGCGCGACCAGATCGAGCAGGCCCATCAGTTCCGGCTCGCGCCGCCCGTCGGCAAACCAACCCCGCCCGCGCAACGTGCGCACGAGCGCCACGCCGAGCAGGAAGGCAACGCCGACGGCGGCAAGGTGCCCGTGGCTCGCCCCAAGGTCGCTCTCGTCAAGACGGTTGGGATTGACCAGCGCGGCGGCGGGGGGAAGTTCAGGCGCGCACTTGTGGTGATCGACGACGATCACATCGACCCCGGCGGCGCGGGCCATGCCCAGCGCCTCGTGGGCCATCGCGCCGCAATCGACCGTGACGATCAGCTGCGATCCGCTCTCGGCCAGCCGCACCAGCGCCTCGCCCGAGGGGCCGTAGCCTTCGAGCAGGCGGTCGGGGATGTAATAGCCTGCGTCGAGCCCCAGCTGGCGCAGCAGTTCGACCAGCAGCGCAGCGCTGGTGGCGCCGTCGACGTCGTAGTCGCCATAGATCGTCACCCGCTCCTGCGCGATCACTGCGGCAGCCAGTCGCTCGGCAGCGGTGTCCATGTCGCGGAAGACGGACGGGTCAGGCAGAAAGGCGCGCAAGGTGGGCTGGGCGTGACGGGGCAGGTCATCCTGAGCGACGCCGCGGGTCAGCAGCAGCTGATCGAGGATCGAGTGGCCAAGGCCATGCACATCCTCGCCCAGCTCCATGTTCCCGCCCCGCCAGCGCCAGGCCTTGCCTGACAGGGAGGCGGAAACGCCAAGAACCGGCGCCAAGCCGGGTGGGGGCAGGGGGGTGGTGGCCATGGCCCGTCGATAGCGCAAAGCCGCTGCAACCGACAGGTGCGCGCGGTTGACAATCGACAGCTGCAAGGGCCAGCCTTGCGCCATGTCGTCTGCCGCGCCCCGTCTGCTGATCCTGTGGCACAGCCGCACCGGCGCTGCGGCCGCCATGGCGCGCGCTGCGGCCGAGGGTGCAGGCGAGGCCGCCTGGTTGGTGGCGGCCGAGGATGCGGTGCCCGCGATGCTGCTGGCAGCCGGCGGCTATCTGTTCTGCTGTCCCGAAAACCTCGGCAGCATGAGCGGGCTGATGAAGGAGATGTTCGACCGCTGCTACTATCCGGCTCTCGGCCAGATCGAGGGGCGACCCTATGCGACCCTGATCGCGGCAGGATCGGACGGGGCAGGGGCCGAACGTCAGATCGACCGGATCGTGACGGGCTGGCGTCTTCGCCGCGTTGCCGATCCGCTGATCGTGAACCTTTCCGCCCAAACCCCAGAGGCCATTGCCGCACCCAAACAGGTGCCTGCCGCCCTGCTCGATCAGTGCCGGGAATTGGGGGCAGGATTTGCCGAAGGACTGCGGATCGGGGTGTTCTAGCGATTGCTCCGAATTGGGACAGGCTTGCGGTTTGGGGACTCGACGATGGCCGGCAAACAGGCCAAAGTTGGCGCGCACAACAAAAATGTGGCGGGCATAAATCGAGGGGGTCTCGAAGATTTCACAGTCGCAGCGCGCTCAAGTTGCTGAGCTGCATCTGCTGTTTGCCGCGGGCAGACGGCCTGATCGTGCTGCGGTGCGCGCGGCGCTGGCGCGCTTGCCCCTTGGCGCCGTCAGCCATGATCCCGATCCGTCTGCCCTTTCCGATGATGAAGCGCTGTGGGCGGGGCAGTTGCACTGGATCGAATTGCTGCGCGACGGTTTGACCTTCGATCTCAGCGGACTTGCCCCGGGCCCGGCCAGCGCCTTCCCCGCACTGGAGCACCGCTTCGACCTGCCAGCGCTTCCCACTGCGGCCGAATATGAGGCGATGACCTTGCGGCCGGGCCCGCATCTCGCATCCGCTGGTGCAAGCCTGCCCGTCAATCGGACGATGCTGATGCTGGCGTGCGATCTGGTGCGACAGTTCGAGGATCTGGGCGCGGTGGTCTGGAGCCCGGCAGGCAGCGCGATCGGCCGACGTTTCTTTGAAAGCGTGACCAGTGCATGGATCGAAGGCGGCCCGTTCCCGGCACTCGGCCTGACCGCCTTCACGGCAGCACCGGACGGCGCGCTGCAAAGCGTCGGGCTCGGCTTCTGGATCGGTCAGGAACTCAGGATCGAGCCGCCTCTCAGCCACGACCGCGTGGCAGCGACGCGGCTTGGGATCCGGATCATCAACCATCTGGTGATCGGCGGGCCGCTCGATCACGACGACCATATCGTCGCGCCCGATGGCACCCGCCTGGTGCTGCGTCCTGCGCGGGAGCGGGCCACGATCAGCGTCTGGCGTGAATAGATGCCGAACTGGGGTCGCACAGCCAGCCTGACTGTTATCGCGTTCCGCTCGGTCAATGCGCCGGGTTCGGCGGCTTATGACCCCGGTTTGCAGCGCCATCACCTGCTGCCCCGGCAATTGCTCTCGCAGCGCTGCTTTGGGGCCATGTTTGCCCATCTCGGGCGGGTTCGCGTCGGGTTTGACGACTTCCGCCGCAATGGCCTGCTGCTGCCCGCCACCGAAGCGGCCACGATCCGCACCGGGATGCCGCTCCACCGCGGGCCGCACCGGCGCTATAACGAGGTCGTGATCGCCCGCGTCGGCCGGATTGAGGTCAGCTGGGCCAACACCCGCCGCCATGACGAGCAAGCCGCGCTGGCCGATGCCCTGCTGCGTCTCGAACTGCTGCAAGGCGCCCTGCGCCGCCGCCTGCTGGCCGAGCGCCGGCGGGTCGTGCTCAACCGCAAGGACCCGCTCGGCACCGGCTTCGACTTCACCGAGCTCGACGCGATGGCCGAAGCTCTGTGGATGGCCGAGTAGGCCTTACTCCGCAGCTTCCGCCATCGCCGCCCATGCGGTGTAGCCGGAATTGGCGGCGAGGCGCGCCTTGGCCTCGTGATATTCGCGCTCGAACCGGGCGACGAGGTCTTCCACGGTGCCCACTTCCTTGATCGTCCCGATCCCCTGGCCCGAACCCCAGATGTCCTTCCACGCCTTGGCCTTGGTGTTGCCGCCGCTGCCGAAGTTCATCTTGCTGGGATCGCTTTCGGGCAGGTTGTCGGGGTCCATCCCCGCTGCCTCGATCGAGGAGCGCAGGTAATTGCCATGCACCCCGGTGAAGAGGTTGGTGTAGACGATCCCTTCCGAGGAACCTTCGACGATGCCGTTCTTGTAGCCATCGGTCGCATTGGCTTCCTTGGTGGCGATGAAGGCGCTGCCGCAATAGGCGAAATCGGCGCGCAGGGCTTGGGCGGCGAGGATCGAGGCACCGTGACCGATGGCCCCCGACAGCGCCACCGGCCCATCGAACCAGGCGCGGATTTCCTGCATCAGCGCGAAGGGCGAGAGCGCACCGGCATGGCCGCCTGCCCCTGCCGCCACCGGGATCAGGCCCGTCGCGCCCTTTTCGATCGCCTTCATCGCAAAGCGGTTGTTGATCACGTCATGCATCGTGATCCCGCCCCAATTGCGCACCGCGGTATAGATGTCCTCGCGCGCGCCCAGCGAGGTAATGATCATCGGCACCTGCCACTTGGCG
Source organism: Erythrobacter sp. BLCC-B19 (assembly GCF_028621955.1). Lineage (NCBI taxonomy): Bacteria > Pseudomonadati > Pseudomonadota > Alphaproteobacteria > Sphingomonadales > Erythrobacteraceae > Erythrobacter > Erythrobacter sp. BLCC-B19. The sequence goes on along the minus strand of NZ_CP117516.1, from coordinate 3,101,633 downwards.
CAGGTCGCCATGTCGGCATCGACGCGGTCGTTGGTCTTGTGGACGATCTGGTTGACCGCAAAGGGCGCCGCCGGGCGATCCGGGTTCGCGCGGTTGTGCGCGGCGAGTTCCTCGGTGATCTGGTGGAGCCATTCATCCAGCTGCGACTGCGGGCGCGCATTCAGCGCCGGAAAGCTGCCGATGATCCCCGCCTTGCACTGCGCGATCACAAGTTCGGGCCCGGAGACGATGAACAGCGGCGAGCCGATCAGCGGCAGGCGCAGGCGATCAAACGGGGCGGGAAGGGGCATCGGTTTCTCCTCAAAACGCTTTTGCGATCAACCCGCGTCTCTAGCGTGGGTTCCAAGGCTGCCAAGCGTGATTTTGATGGTGACGCAGCGTCAATCGAGCAGCTCAGGCGAGCACATCCTCGATCCCGTAGAACCGCGCCGCCGTGCCTGCGAACAGCGCTGCCTTCTCGTCAGCGCTGGCCGAACGGGCGAGGCGCTTGAAGGCGTTCCACAGCACCGCGTAATCCGCACCCCAGTAATCGACCGGGTAATTGCTCTCGAACATCGCGCGGCCCGCCCCGAAAGCCTCGATGCAGGTTTCGATATAGGGTCGCCACAGCGCGGCGAGGTGTTCGGAGGAATATCCGGCCGCCGGGCCTTCTTCGGGCAGCGCGCAAAAGGCCATCGCAAGGCCGCCGAGCTTGACCACCACGTTCTCGCATTCTGCCAGCGCGCGGATGTTGCGGCGCCATTCGTCAAAGCGTTCGTGAAGCCTGCCCTTGTAGCTGCCGATCCCGACCGGGGTGCCCACATGGTCGAGGCAGATCGGCTGATCGGGGAAGGCGCGCGCGAGATCGATCACGTCGGGCAATTGCGGTTCGAGCAGCCAGGCATCGAAGGTCATTCCGCGCTTGCCAAGCTCGGCAAACCCTTCGCGGAAGGTGGCATCGCGGTAGAGGCCTTGCGCGTGGTGGAACGGCGGACCGAGCACGCCCGGATCGGCGTCCCACGCGGCGGCGTGGCGGATGCCGCGGAAGCGGGTGGAGGCCGCTTGCAGCGCGTCCAGAACCTCGCCTGCCGCAGCCCCGAGGGTCAGATCGGCGTGGCCGACGATCCCGGCGCAATAGCGTGCCGGGCCATAGAGCCCGCTCGCCGATTGCGCCGCGACGCCATTGACGAATTCGACCTCGCCCACGTTCTTCAGCGCATCGCCATAGGCCCCGTTATAGAAGGCGCCGCACTCCATATAGACCGTGCCGATGATGTTGTGACCGGTGGTCAGGTGCGCGTGCAGCTGGTCGAAGGTGTAATAGGCATTGGGCACGATCGCGCTGATGAAGGGGTGGTGCGGCTCCGGGAACATTCCGACCAGCGGACGCAGATCCCACAGGTGATGGTGGGGATCGATGATGGGCAGATCGGGGTCGATGATCGCTTCGGTCATGCTCTCTCCTGTTTGCGTCGCGGGGCGGTTGTTCAGCCTCCAGAAATCTCCGCTACCCTTGTCTGTGCCGCGTTCGCCGCCTTGGCAAGTGACGGCGCGCGCGAGTGATAAATTGGGGGGTCGGGGATGCGCAGGATTGGTCTGTCAGGCGTAATGGGCGCAGCGCTGCTGTTGGGGCTCGGCGGCTGCACGGTGAAGCAATACATGGGCATCTCGGCCCGCACGCCGGTGACGCCGCAGGAACAGGCGCGGCTTGATGCTGCGCTGGCCGCGGTGCCGGCTAAGGGCAAGGCTGGCGGCTGCCCTTGGCGCGGCGCTGACGGGGTGGTCACCAATATCGCCTGCGATGCCATGCCTTTGCCGCAGCTCGCTCAGCTTGCCGGGATGGATCACAAGCCCGCGCTGCTTGAACTCGGTATCCGCTTCGAGGAAGGGCGCGGGGTGCCGCAGGATTGGGACAAGGCAGAACTCGCCTATCGCCGCGCGGCGTGGCAGAACTCCTACATCGCTGGCCAACAGGTCGCCGGGGTGGGCAGCCTGCAGCGTCCGATGGAGCCGATCATGGTGCCGGGCGCAGCGGGGCTGGAAAGCGCCGAAGTTCGTCTTGCCAATCTGCGCGCGCGCAAGAAGGCGCTCTAATCGATCAGGCCCACCGCAAGGTGCGCCCACACGGTCAGGAACAGCAGAACGGCAAGGATGATCCCGCCGATCCGCCAGCGCGGCGCATCGAGGAAGTGTATCGCTGCCTCGATCGCGCCGCACAGCAGCGCGAGCAGCAGCGCCATCGCCGCGAAGTCCTCAGCGCCCCACTGGGCCTCGCCCATCATCGTTCCGAGCGCCGGAAAGGCGAGCAGCATCGCCGCGCCGATCCACAGCTTGGGATGAAAGGTGAAACGCGATCGGGGTGTTGCCGCGCCGGGGGTGTCGGTGTTCATCAGGGCATCCCTCCCAAGATGCATTGGCCTGCCAAGAAGCCTTTTGGCATTTCCCGCATAACGTGCCACGCATTGCGCGGCGGGGAAAGAGGCAAGCGAGGAGGGCGTGATGGGGCTGCGCGACTGGTACGAGGCGAACGTCATGCCGCGGCTGATCACCTGTGCGTGCTCGCAGGGACAGGTGATGAAACGCCGCGCCGCGGTGGTGCCGAGGGCGCGCGGCGACGTGTTCGAGCTGGGCTGCGGGGGCGGGATCAATCACGAATTCTACGATGCCCGCGCGATCACCTCCTATGCCGGGATCGACCCGCATGAGGGGCTGCTCGATGCCACGCGCGCTGCGGCGCGGGCGAAGGGCTGGGCGGCCGACCTCAGGCAGGGGCGGGGCGAGGCGATTCCGTTCGCCGATGCCAGCTTTGACTGCGTGGTGTGCACCTTCACCTTGTGCTCGGTCGATGATCCCACGCAGGTGATGCGCGAGCTGCGCCGGATCCTGCGCCCCGGCGGGCAAGCCCTGTTCCTAGAACATGGCCGTGCGCCCGACGCTGGCGTGCGCGGGTGGCAGGAGCGGGTCGAGCCCTTGTGGAAACGGCTTGCGGGTGGCTGCCATCTGACCCGGCCCATTGCCAGCGCGCTGACCGGAGCAGGCTTTGCCGTCGAGACCTTGGGGCAGGGCTACACCCCCAAGGCGCCGCGCTTTGCCGGATGGATGGAGTGGGGGGTGGCGCGCAAGGCGGGCGCGTGATCAGCCGAGCGGCGCAGGCGGCAATTCGCCTGCCTCGACCCGCCGCAGCAGCTCCGTTGCAACCGGCATTCCGGGCGAAAGACTGAGCGCCTTGCCGAGCCATTCGCGCATCGCAGCGCCCTCGCTTTCGCCCTTGCCGCTTTTGGCGATGAGCCGCGCATAGCCGAAGCATCCCATCGCCAGCCCATCCTCGCAGGCCGCGCGGTAGGCGCCCGCGGCGCGCTGCCATTGCCGGCTGACCGGGGCATCCCTGTCGGGGTGGGCGGCAATCGCGCTGCCGGGAACCATGGGGCACACGAAGCCCGGATCATCGTCGCAGGCAAGATGATAGAGCGCCGATCCGCGCACGCGGTTGGTCGCAAAGCCGAAGCCGTGGTCGTAATGCCACGCGAGGTTCTGGCAGCTGTCACGATCCATCCGTTCGCACCCGAGCAACAGCGCCGCATTGGCGGCGGCCGGATCATCGCCGAGGCTCGCCTCAAGGTGGATATCGTAAAGGCTGGCGAGACCGAAGCAGACCGAGCCGGAACCGTCGAGGCAGGCCTGGCGCAGGCTATCGAGCGCGGCCTTGTCGCCTTTTGCTGCTTCGCGCGCGAGGTGGAGGCTGAGATTGCGGCAGCTGACCTGCGTGCCGAGTTTGCAGGCGCGGGCGTAGAAGGCAGTGCCCGCTGTGACTTGGGCCGGGGTCACGCTGCCGGTGCCCTCCTCGGCGGCGCGCAATTCCTCGCGGGCGAGATTGTGGCAGGCCGCACCTATCCCGCCATCGCAGGCGCGGGCCATCAGGGCGAGGTAGCGCGCCGCATCGGGTGCGACCCCTTCGCCGTCGCGGTAGACGATGCCGACTTCGAAGCAGTCGCGCATCGATCCCGCATCGCAGCCCTGTTGCCAAAGCGTGCGGGCAGTGTCGTAGTCGCCGCTGCGATAGGCTGCCATGGCTGGGCCTTCGTCGGTCTGTGCGGACTGCGACGAGGCCAAGGCAGGTGAGGCAAGCCCGGGCAGGGCGAATGCAATCAGGGCAGCGGCCAGCGCGATCAGCGACCGCACGGCGCGCTGCCCCTTGTGCATCTTACTCGCCGAAAGTGCGCTGCCACCAGCCGCGGCGCGGCTTGGCCTCGGCATCGGGAGCGGCATCGGCAGACGGCGCCGCTTCAGCTGCCGGTTCTGCGGCAGCAGGAGCGGGCTCGCTGACCTCGGCGGTCGCAGCAGGCTCGGCCTCGGCGACCTTGGCCTTGCGGGGCGCACGCTTGCGCTTGGGCTTTTCAGCCGGAGCCTCTTCGGCAGCTTCTGCCGGGACTTCCGCCTCGGCAGGTGCCTCTGCCTGTGCCGCAGCAGCTTCCGCTTCGGCGGCGAGCATGGCCTTGGTCTTGCGCGGGGCGCGCTTGCGCTTGGGCTTTTCGGCCGGGGCTTCGGCTTCTGCGTCAGCCGCGGCGTCCGTTTCGGCAGCCGCTTCGGGTTCGGCGGGCGCTTCGACCGGCGCAGGCAGTTCGGTGTCGCCTTCGCCATCGGAGGCCGCGTCGGCATCGCCGGTCAGGGCTTCGCCGTCGCTGTCCTGCCCGTCGCCATCACCGCCTTCGCGGCGCTTGCGACCACGACCGCCGCGGCGGCGGCGCTTTTTCGGACGGCCTTCGCCGCCATCCTCGTCATTGGCAGGCGCGGCATTGTCCGCCGCATCGTCAGCCTCATCGCCGCCTTCTTCGTCAGATGCGCCCTCGGAGCCTTCGCCCTCGACGCCATCTTCACGGTCGCGGTTGCGGCCACGGCCACCCCGACGACGACGACGCTTCTTCTTGCGCCCACCTTCGTCGTCACTGTCGCTCCGTTCGCGGCGCGGCTGACGCGGCTCGCGCGCCTCGGGCTCTTCTTCGGCGTAATCGTCCTCTTCCTCGGGCAGATCATCATCGTCGTCATCGACGATCGGCTCGAACTTGGGCGCATGAACCGGGCGCGGGCCGGCGCTGGAGACCGTCATCTTCGCGCCTTCGTCCTCGCCCTCGGGCACGACTTCGACGCTGACGCCGTAACGCTGCTCGATCTCGACGAGGTCGGCGCGCTTTTCGTTGAGGAGGTAGATCGCTGCCTCAGTGCTCGCGGCGAGACGGATCTGCGTGCCCTTGCCCTTGGCCGCCTCGTCCTCGATCAGACGCAGCGCCGAAAGGCCCGCCGACGATGCCGTGCGCACCAGCCCCGTGCCATCGCAATGCGGGCAGGGGCGGGTGGTGGCTTCGAGCACGCCGGTGCGCAGTCGCTGGCGGCTCATCTCCATCAGACCGAAGGAGCTGATGCGGCCGACCTGAATACGCGCGCGATCATTCTTGAGCGCGTCCTTCATCGCCTTCTCGACCTTGCGGACGTTGGAGGGGTACTCCATGTCGATGAAGTCGATCACGACAAGGCCCGCCATGTCGCGCAGGCGCAGCTGGCGGGCGATTTCCTTGGCGGCTTCGAGGTTGGTGTGGAGCGCGGTCGCCTCGATCCCGTGCTCCTTGGTGGAGCGGCCGGAGTTGATGTCGATCGACACCAGCGCTTCGGTCGGGTTGATGATGAGATAGCCGCCGCTCTTGAGCTGCACCATCGGATCATACATCGCGCGCAGCTGGTCTTCCGCGCCATAGCGCTGGAACAGCGGCACGGGATCGGAATAGGCCTTCACCCGCCGAGCGTGGCTGGGCATGAGGAGCTTCATGAAGGCCTTGGCCGACTTGTAGCCTTCCTCGCCCTCGACGACGACTTCCTCGATTTCCTTATTGTAGATGTCGCGGATCGCGCGCTTGATGAGGTCGCTGTCCGAATGGATCAGCGCGGGCGCGACCGAAGCCAGCGTCTTCTCGCGGATCTCGTCCCACACGCGGGCGAGGTAATCGAAGTCGCGCTTGATCTCGGGCTTGGTGCGGCTCATGCCGGCGGTGCGCACGATTAGGCCCATGGTCTTGGGCAGCTTGAGGTCGGACACCATGTCCTTCAGGCGCTTGCGATCGCTGGTGGAGCTGATCTTGCGGCTGATCCCGCCGCCGTGCGACGAGTTGGGCATCAGCACGGTGTAGCGGCCCGCGAGGCTCAGGTAGGTGGTCAGCGCCGCGCCCTTGTTGCCGCGCTCTTCCTTGACGACCTGCACCAGCAGCACCTGACGGCGCTGGATCACGTCCTGGATCTTGTAGCGGCGGCGCAGCGCCATACGCTTGGCGCGAACTTCGTCTACCTGCTTGGCGCGGCTGCGGCCGCCCTTGCTGTCACCCTTGCCCTGACGGCGGCGACCACGGCCACGGCCGCGACGTTCCTCGCCACCTTCGGTGTCTTCGGCGGCTTCTTCGCCGTTCTCGTCGTCCGAGCTGTCTTCTTCGTCCGATGCGCCGCCTTCGATGGTGGCGACATCGTCCTTGTCGGAGGTGTCGACTTCCTCGACGCCGTTTTCGGCAAAGTCTTCGGCGAGCGCTTCGCCGCTATTGTCCTCGGCGTCATATTCGGCGCCCGGCGAGATGCCCTCGTCTTCCTCTTCGGCGCGCAGGCGTTCTTCTTCCTCGGCGGCCTCGGCCTCTTCGGCGAGCAGCGCGTCGCGATCCGCCTTGGGGATCTGGTAGTAATCGGGGTGGATTTCGCTGAAGGCGAGGAAGCCGTGGCGATTGCCGCCAAAGTCGACGAAAGCCGCCTGCAGCGAGGGTTCGACCCGGGTTACTTTCGCAAGATAGATATTGCCCTTGATCTGCTTGTGTTCGGCAGATTCAAAGTCGAATTCCTCAATCCGGTTGCCTTGCAGAACCGCCACCCGGGTTTCTTCCGGGTGGCGCGCATCGATAAGCATGCGCGTTGCCATTGAAATGTCTCCATGCGCCCGGCCTTGCCCACAAGGGGGCATGAAGGGGGCGCGCATATTGTGGTGAACCGGCGAGGCGCTGGGCTGAGCCGGAAGGGATAATCGCGCTTGCGCCGCACAAGGCGGTCAGCGCGAAGCTCGTGTCTGCAGTGGCGAACGTGCGGCCAAGCGCCGCGTCTTGACCCGAAAGAGCACGCGAGCGCGAAGCGCGCTCCATGCTCGTCGATCGGGAAAAACGTGTCGTCACTGCATCAACCTGTCTTGAGCCGGGGGCGAGAGAGAAAAGGTGGTGCCCCGGCGTGGGAGGTGGGCAGATAGGGCGCAGCGCGCCTTGTTCCAACCTCTCCAACAACATCGCTAGCACTGTGGGGCAAACCCCGCAACTCTATTGCGCTGCCTGCTGACATGACCGTAAGCGCTTTAACCATCATGAGCTTTCGCACTCTCTTGCTGATGGTTCTGCTGGTGCCGGCGGCGGTGCTGGGCGGCGCGCAGGTGCTGGGGGTGGTGATCCCGGTGCCGCACTGGGGGCGCGGTTATGTGGTCGAAGTGCCGCTGGATGACGCCGTCGCCGAGCCTTTGATCCTGCCCAAGGTGGCGGGGCCGGACGATCCATCGCGTCCCTTGGTGGTGATCGACGCCGGTCATGGCGGGCGCGATCCGGGTGCAATCGGCGTGGATGCCGATGGGCGCAAGTTCGCCGAAAAGGACATCACCCTCGCAATCGCGCTGGCGTTGCGGGACGAATTGCTGAAGATCGGCGGTATTCGCGTGGCCTTGACGCGCGAGGATGACCGCATCCTGCCGCTGCCGCATCGTCCCGAGATTGCGCGCCAGCTTGAGGCGGATCTGTTCATCTCGATCCACGCCGATTCCGCCGGCGAGCGGTCTGATGTCAGCGGGGCGAGCATCTACACCTTGTCGGAAAAGGCCTCGAGCGAGGCGGCGGCCCGCTTCGCTGCGCGCGAAAACGATGCCGACCGGCTGAACGGCCTGACGATCGAGGGGCAGAGCGCGGCGGTCAGTGCGATCCTCGTCGAACTCTCCCAGCAGCGCACTCAGGAGGATGCGCTTGAATTTTCAGGGCTGGTGCTGCGCGAGGGGGACAAGCGGCTCGCCTTCCATCCGCAGCCCAGACGCGCTGCCGCACTGGCGGTGCTGCGCGCGCCCGATGTGCCTTCGGTCCTGTTCGAGAGCGGCTTTGTCACCAATCTGACCGATCGGGCGCGGCTGACCACGCGCGAGGGACGGGCGCAGTATGCCGCGGTGCTGGCCCGCGCGATCCAGGTCTATTTCGCGCGGCGCAGCAGCGCGGCCGAGGGCGGGGAATAGCATTGCAATGCGACTAGCCTTGCCGCCAGCCCGCGTGCTAGTTGGCGCGCGGCCATGACAGACACTGCCCCGCCTTCCGACCAAGCCTCACGCTGGGCCTATGTGCGTTATCGCGTCAATCGCGATCTCGGCGCAGCAGTCGGATGGTTCCGCGCGCGGTGGCGCGAGAGCCGGCTGTTCCGGCTCGTGGCCATCGCCTTCGGCGCTTTTCTTGCCCTGTGGATCGCGGTGTTCGTCTGGCTGGCAAGCGATCTGCCCGAGGCCGAAGCGCTGCTCACCTATGAAACCCCCTTGCCCACGGTCGTGCGCGGCTATGATGGCGAGATCGTCCATTCCTACGCCCGCGAACGCCGCGTGCAGCTGCAATATGCTGATTTTCCGAAGAAGCTGATCGAGGCCTATCTCGCGGCCGAGGACAAGACCTTCTTCAGCCACGGCGGGATCGACTATCTTGGAACCGCCAACGCCGTGTTCGATTACGCCCGCAAGGCCGGAACGGGTGAGCGCGCGGTGGGCGGATCGACCATCACCCAGCAGGTCGCCAAGAACCTGCTCCTGGGCGATGAGTACTCGGTCACCCGCAAGCTCAAGGAAATGATCCTTGCCGGCCGCATCGAAGGCGTGCTGACCAAGGAGGAAATCCTCGAACTCTATCTCAACGAGATCCCGCTCGGGCGGCGCAGCTTTGGCGTGCAGGCCGCATCGCGCGCCTATTTCGACAAGGATGTCGACCAGCTTGAACTGCACGAAATGGCTTTCCTTGCGATCCTGCCCAAGGCGCCGGAACGTTATGGCCGCAAGGGCCAGGAAGCAGCGGCACTCGAACGGCGCAACTTCGTGCTCGATCAGATGGAGCAGAACGGCTTCATTACCGGCTCCGAACGGCGCGCGGCGGCGGCCAAGCCGCTCGGGCTGGTCACGCAGCGGCGCGAGCGCAGCGTGGACGCGGGCTATTATCTCGAAGAGGTGCGCCGCGAGTTGATCGAACGCTTTGGCGAGACGGCCGAAAAGGGGCCGAACTCGGTCTATGCCGGCGGCCTGTGGGTGCGCACCAGTCTCGATCCGCAAATGCAGCTCGCCGCGCGCGACGCCTTGCGCGAAGGTCTGCTGCGCTATCACGGCGGGCGCGCGTGGTCCGGGCCGATCGCGACAATCGACCTGTCGGAAGGCAGTTGGGCCGGGCAGCTCCAGTCCTCGCCGCTGGGCATCAGCTACAAGGACTGGCGCGTGGGCGTGGTGACGCAGCGCAGCGGCCAGTCAGCACGGATCGGCTTTGCCGATGGCAAGGAGGCGCCGTTGTTCGGCCTGCCCAATGCCTTGAAGGCCGGCGATGTGATCGCCGCCAGCCCCAGCGGCAATGGCTATGCCGTGCGCACCATCCCCGAAGCGCAGGGCGCGCTGGTGGTGGAGCAGGCGCAGACCGGACGGATCATGGCGATGCAGGGCGGGTTCGACCACCGCCTGTCGGATTTCAACCGCGCGACGCAGGCCAATCGCCAGCCGGGCTCGACCATCAAGCCCTTCGTCTATGCGGCAGGGCTCGATAGCGGGATGACCCCTTCGACCCAGATCGATAACTCGCGCTTCTGCTATTATCAGGGTGCCAACCTTGGCGAGAAGTGCATCCGCGGATCGGGCAGCGGCGGGCAATATCCGATGCGCTATGGGCTCGAGCAGTCGCAGAACATCATGACCGTGCAGATCGGCATGACCGCGGGGATGCCCAATGTCGTCAAGGGGATCGAAAAGCTCGGGATCGGGAAGTTCCCGGCCTATCCCTCCACCGCGCTGGGGGCGGGCGAGACGACGCTGGTGAAGATGGTTGCGGCCTATTCGGCGCTGGCCAACCACGGGCGGCTCAATCCGCCGACGGTGATCGACTATGTGCAGGATCGCCGCGGCAAGGTGCTGTGGCGCGCCGATACCCGCGATTGCCGGGGCTGCAACATGGCCAAGTGGGATGGCAAGCCGATGCCGCGCTTTGGCGTCAAGGGTGCGCAGGCGATGGACGCGCGCACCGCGTTCCAGGTTATGCATATGCTGCGCGGCGCGGTGAGCCGTGGGACGGCGACGGTTCTGAACCCGCTCGGCCTGCCGCTGTTCGGCAAGACCGGCACGACCACCGGCCCCAAGGACGTGTGGTTCATCGGCGGCACGCAGGCGATGATCGCGGGCGCTTATGTGGGCTTCGATCAGCCGCGCAACATGGGCGGTTATGCCTATGGCGGCACCATCGCTGCGCCGATCATCAAGAGCCTGATCGAAAAGACCAAGCCCAAGTGGTCCGACCTGCCCGCCGTGGCGCCGCAGGGCGTGCGGATGGTGCGGGTCGACCGCCGCTCGGGCAAGCGGGTGTTCGATGGCTGGCCGACCGACGATCCCAAGTCGGCGATCATCTGGGAAGCCTTCAAGCCTGATACCGAGCCTGAGCGCTACACCCGTCAGGACGCGATTGCCGCCAAGCGCAACGAGATCATCGCGCTGATCCGCGCCGGGCGTCGCAATGCCGAAAGCGCGGTGGTGGACGAGCCTGTCGATGAGCCGGTCGACTATATCGACGCGGGCGGGGTCGATTGAGCTTGTGCGGGCGGAACCGCAGGCGGGGCTGGCGGGTTTATGCGCCATGACCTCACTTCGCACCGCTTTCGCCGCCGCACTCGTTCTGACTGCCGCTGCCGCCTCAAGCACCATCGCCTTGACCAGCGCCGCGGCTGAATTGCCCAAGGGCACCAAGGCACCCGGCTTTTCCACCCGCGCTGCCCTTGCCGGAAAGGAGTTCGGCTTCACGCTCTCCGCTGCGCTGGCGAAGGGACCGGTCGTGCTCTATTTCTATCCCAAGGCCTTTACCGAGGGCTGCACGCTTGAGGCCAATGCTTTTGCTGCGGCGATGCCCCAGTTCAAGGCGGCCGGTGCCAGCGTTATCGGGATGTCGAATGACGACATCGCCACGCTGAAGCGGTTCAGCAAGGAAGAATGTCGCGATGCCTTCCCCGTGGGTGTCGCCTCGCCTGCGATCATTTCATCCTATGACGTGGCGATGGGAAGTTCGGGACTTGCGACACGGACGTCCTATGTCATCGCGCGCGACGGACGGATCGTTGCGGTGCATTCCAACGCGGATTATCGCGGGCACGTCGAAAAGACCCTTGCGGCGGTGCGCGCGCTGAAGAAGTAGCACGGGGCTGCGCTTTACAATCGCGCCGCCCACGCTAAGCGGTGCGGCCCTGTCAGCTTTCAGGTGTGAAGGAAAACCCATGCGGGCCGAGGCCCAAGCCTATATCAACCGGATCGAAGCGGCCCTCGCGCTGGTGCGCCTGTCGCTCGACTGGGAGCGCGCCCTGCGCCGGCTCGACGAGCTGAACGCGCGGGTGCAGGACCCGAACCTCTGGGACAACCCCAAGCAGGCGCAGGCCATCAGCCGCGAGCAGAAGACGCTCGAGACGGCGGTGAACACGGTCAACGAGATCGCCGCCGAAATGGCCGACGCGATCGAATTCATCGAAATGGGCGAGGCCGAGGGCGAGGAGGCAATCGTCGAGGATGGTCTCGCCACGCTCGCCGCGCTCGCCGACCGGGCCGATGCCGACAAGGTGCAGGCGCTGCTATCGGGCGAGGCCGACGGCAACGACACCTATCTCGAAATCCACGCGGGCGCGGGCGGCACGGAAAGCCAGGACTGGGCCGAAATGCTCTTCCGGATGTATGGCCGCTGGGCCGAACGCCGCGGCTTTAAGGTCGAGACGGTCGAATATCAGGCGGGCGAGCAGGCCGGGATCAAGTCGGCGACGCTGCTCATCAAGGGCGACGGTGCCTATGGCTATGCCAAGACCGAAAGCGGCGTCCACCGCCTCGTCCGCATCAGCCCCTATGACAGCTCGGCGCGGCGCCACACCTCGTTTTCGAGCGTGTGGGTCTTCCCGGTGATCGACGATTCCTTCGAGATCGAGATCAACCCGGCCGACCTCAAGATCGACACCTATCGTGCTTCAGGTGCGGGCGGGCAGCACGTCAACACGACCGACTCCGCGGTGCGCATCACCCACCAGCCGACCGGCATCGTGGTCGCCAGCCAGCAGGACCGCAGCCAGCACAAGAACCGCGAAATCGCGATGAATATGCTGAAGGCGCGGCTTTACGAGGCCGAAATGCGCGCCCGTGAGGAAGCCGCCAGCGCCGAACATTCGGCCAAGAGCGACATTGGCTGGGGCCACCAGATCCGCTCCTACGTCTTGCAGCCCTACCAGATGGTCAAGGACCTGCGCACCGGCGTGGTCTCGACCTCGCCCGATGCCGTGCTCGACGGCGCAATCGACCCCTTCATCTCGGCCGCGCTCGCGCAGCGGGTGACAGGCGAGAAGGTCGAGATCGAGGATGTGGAGTAGAGGCGGATGATACGGCGCGCTCTCACCGCCGGTGCGGCTGTTTTCGCCGGACTGACGATGACAGGCTGTGACGGCATGGTGCCGGTTGCCCCCGGTGCGAGCGAGGATGCGCCCGTCTTCCCTGCACCCGACCGCGAGGTGGCCAAGGTCGTCTCCAACCAGTTTTCGAACGAAGATGCCCGCGACGAGCGCAACGAGGCGCAGGTGGTGATGGATCTCGCCGACATCCGCGCCGAAATGACGGTGGCGGATATTGGCGCGGGCGAGGGCTATTATACCGTCCGCCTCGCCGAACGTGTGGGCAAGGACGGGCGCGTTCTGGCGCAGGACATCAGCCGCGAAGCGCTCAAGCGGCTCGGCCAGCGGGTCGAAAAGGAACGGCTTGAGAATATCTCGATCAAGGAAGGCAAGGCCGACGACCCGCAATTGCCCGACGACAGTTTCGACCGCATCTTCATGGTGCACATGTACCATGAAGTGACGGCTCCCTACGCCTTCCTGTGGAATATGTGGCCGGCGCTGGCGGCAGGCGGACAGATCATCGTTGTGGAAAGTGAAAGCCGCGTCGGCAGCCATGGCCTGCCGCACACCTTGCTGTTCTGCGAGTTCGAGGCGGTTGGCTATGTGCTGGTCGAGTATATCGAACGCCCTGACATCAAGGGCTATTTCGCCCGTTTCCAGCGCGGGCCCAAGCGGACCGAGCCAGACGCTATCAAGGTTTGCGAAGCCGCCTAGCGGGGCGCATCCCGCGATGGTCGTTGCGGCCTGCGTATCTGATCTCTATGTCACCAACACGAATTGCGCGCCACAGGGACGGCGCGAAGGGGAGTTTTCATTGTTCAAGGGATTGAGCCCGATCGTCTATGGCGGGCGTGAAGTGTGGCCGCTGGTCGAAGGCGGCAAGGGTGTTTCGGCGACCAACCATGCCAGCTCCGGCGCGTGGGCGGCGGCGGGCGGGATCGGCACGGTCAGCGCGGTCAATGCCGACAGCTATGACGCCGACGGGAACCCGATCCCGCAGGTCTATCACGGCAAGACCCGCGAGGAACGCCATCAGGAGCTGATCCGCTACGCCATCGACGGCGCGACCACGCAGGTCAAGAAGGCCTATGAGATCGCAAACGGCAAGGGCGCGATCAATATCAACGTGCTGTGGGAAATGGGCGGGGCGCAGGCCGTGCTCGAAGGCGTGCTGGAAAACACCCGCGGCATGGTGACGGGCGTCACCTGCGGTGCGGGGATGCCCTACAAGCTCGCCGAAATCGCCGCGCGCTTCAATGTCTGCTATCTGCCCATCGTCAGCTCGGGCCGCGCCTTCCGCGCGCTGTGGAAGCGTTCCTATCACAAGGTCCCCGACTTGATGGCGGCGGTGGTCTATGAAGACCCGTGGCTTGCGGGCGGGCACAATGGCCTTTCCAACGCGGAAGACCCGACCAAGCCCGAAGATCCGTATCCCCGCGTCAAGACTCTGCGCGACATGATGCGAATTGAGGGCGTGCCGGATTCGGTTCCGATCGTGATGGCAGGCGGGGTGTGGTTCCTGCGCGAATGGAACGACTGGATCGACAATCCCGAGCTTGGCACCATCGCTTTCCAGTTCGGCACGCGGCCGCTGCTGACGCAGGAAAGCCCGATCCCGCAGATCTGGAAGGATATGCTGCGCACCGTGGAACCGGGCGACGTGCTGCTCCACAAGTTCTCGCCCACCGGCTTCTATTCGAGCGCGGTCAAGACCCCGTTCCTCTATGACCTGATGCACCGTTCCGAACGCCAGATCCCGTTCTTCAAGCGCGGCGAGGAAGAGGGCACGGTGCAGCTCGGCGAGGACGGCAAGGCGCGCAGCTTCTGGGTGAAACCCGACGACAAGGCCCGCGCCGAAATGTGGATGCGCGCGGGGCATAGCGAACCGCTCAAGACCCCCGACAACACTGTTGTGTTCGTCACGCCGGATGCGCGCGAGACGATCCGCAAGGACCAGCAGGACTGCATGGGCTGCCTGTCGCACTGCCAGTTCTCGAGCTGGAAGGATCACGACGACTACACCACCGGGCGTCTGGCGGATCCGCGCAGCTTCTGCATCCAGAAGACCTTGCAGGACATCGCCCACGGCGACGACCCCGACAACAACCTCGCCTTCGCGGGCCACGCGGCCTACCGCTTCAAGCAGGACCCGTTCTACTCGAACGGCTACACGCCCACGGTGGGCGAGCTGGTCGAGCGGATTTTGACGGGGGATTGATAAGGCGGCGGCCATGGACGATCACGCCCCGCCGCCGCTCTCGCTCTGGCTCCGCGAGCTGCCGATCACCGTGCCGATCGCGCTGGCTCCGCTGCGCCGCGCGCAGCCGGTTCCGGGCGCGCGGGACGGGGCGGGGCAGCCTGTTCTGGTGATCCCCGGCATCCTTTCCAACGACAGCGCAACCGCGCTGCTGCGCCGCACGCTCGATGCAACTGGCTACCGCAGTTACGCCTCTGAACTCGGCTTCCTGACTGGGATCAAGCCTGCGACCCTTGCCCGTGCCATCGACCGTCTGGCCGAGGTGGCCGAGGCAGAGCAGCGCAAGGTCGCGATTGTCGGTTGGAGCCTCGGCGGGCTCTACGCCCGCGTGCTCGCGCAGCGGCATCCTGATTTGGTCGAGCTGGTGATGACGCTCGGCTCGCCCTTCTCCGGCGACCGGCGCGCGAACAATGCTTGGCGACTTTACGAGGCGATCAACGACCACACAGTCGATGCGCCGCCCGTGCCGGACGATCCTGCGATAAAGCCATCGGTGCCGACCATCGCACTGTGGTCAAGGAATGACGGCGTTATCGCACCTGCCGCGGCGCGAGGCCTCCCGCATGAGCGGGATGCCGAGATCGAAGTCCCCTTCTCGCACTTCGCGCTCGCCTCGACACGGCCGGCGATCGCGCGTGTGGTGACCGAGTTGGGCAAGGCACTCGCGGGTTAGCGCACCAGCGCCGTCAGCACCTGATCGGGCGGGCGGTGCCCGTCGGCCCACATCCGGATATTGGCGATCACCTTGTGGCCCGAATCCTCGCGGCCCTCGGCGGTCGCGCTGCCGATGTGGGGGAGGGTCATGACGTTGGGGTGGGCGATGAGCCGCGGGTCAACGTGGGGCTCGTCAGGGTAAACATCGAGCCCTGCGCCCGCCAGATGCCCCGATTCGAGCGCCGCGATCAGTGTCTCCTGGTCGATCAGCTCGCCGCGCGCGGTGTTCACGATGCTGCTGCCCGGCTTCATCAGCGCGATGCGGCGCGCGTCGACCAGATGGCGGGTTTCGTCGGTGAGGGGGCAGTGCAGGGTGAGGATGTCGGCCTCGGCCATCAGTGTGTCGACGTCCGCCACGTAACGTGCGCCGAGCATCCGCTCCAGGGCCTCAGGCAGTTGCTTGCGATTGGTATAGGCGATCTCAAGCCCGAAAGCGCGCGCGCGGTGGGCGACCGCTTGCCCGATCCGCCCCATCCCGACGATCCCGAGCACCTTGCCGGCGAGCTTGCGGCCCAGCAGCCCCGAGGGCGCCCAGCCGGTCCACTCGCCGCGGCGCACCAGCGCGGTGCCTTCACGGATGCGGCGGGGCACGCCGATGATCCCTGCCATTGTCAGGTCGGCGGTGTCGTCGGTGAAGACGCCGGGGGTGTTGGTGACGATGATCTTGCGCGCGGCGGCGGCTTCCAGATCAATATGTTCGGTGCCCGCGCCGAAACTGGCGATCAGGCCCAGCCGCTCGCCAGCGCCCGCGATCAGATCGGCATCGATCCGGTCGGTCACCGTCGGCACCAGCACATCACAATCCTGCATCGCCGCAGCCAGTTGATCGCGTGTAAGCGGCACATCGCTTTCGTTGAGCACGACATCGAACAGCTCGCGCATCCGCGCCTCGACCGCCGGCATGAGATGGCGGGTCACAATCACGCGAGCGGGCGCGGCGAGGGGGCGGGCGGGGCGCTGGGTCATGGCAACGGGGCTAATGCCACAGGGGCGCGCTGGTCAAGGCGCGGATGCGATGCTGCGACTTGTATCCGCAAGGCTGAACGCGCTATCGCTCCGGGAATGCAGGGATTCCGTTTCATAACCGCCGTGGGCCTCGCGCTGACGCTCGCCGTCACGGCCCTTCTCGCGCCGCTCGCCGCGCAGGACCGGGTGCTGCCCTATTGGGCGATGCTGCGCTATGACAAGGTTAATATGCGCACCGGGCCGAGCAACGAATATCCGGTCGCCTGGGTGTATCTGCGCAAGGGTCTGCCGATGAAGGTGGTGCGCATTCGCGAAGGCTGGCGTCTGGTTGAAGATCACGAGGGGACGCAGGGCTGGATGTCGGCGAGCCAGCTTGATCCCGCCCGGGCCGGGCTGGTGATCGGCGAGGGTCTGGCCGAAGTGCGCGGCGCGCCGGATGCGACATCGGTCATCAAATGGCGCGCTCAGCCGGGGGTGGTGGCGCGGATCAAGCCGTGCAAGGCAGGGTGGTGCGAGGTCGATATTGCCGGCCGCAAGGGCTTTATGAGCGCGGCGCGGCTGTGGGGCTCCGAGGTATTGCCGGGCGACGAATAGTCGCGCCGCCCGGCACCTTCGATCAAACCAGCTCGACCGCCACTGCGGTCGCTTCACCGCCGCCGATGCACAGGCTCGCCACACCGCGGGTCTTGCCCTGCGCCTTGAGCGCCGCAATCAGCGTGACGATAATGCGCGCGCCCGAGGCACCGATCGGGTGACCCAATGCTGTGCCGCCGCCGTTGACGTTGATCTTCTCGTGCGGGATGCCGAGATCGCGCATCGCGAACATCGCCACGCAGGCGAAGGCTTCGTTCACTTCGAACAGGTCGACATCATCCACGCTCCACCCGGCGCGGGCGAGCACCTTCTGGATCGCCGGAATCGGCGCGGTGGTGAACTGTGCGGGAGCTTGTGCATGGGCGGCGGTGGCGACGACGCGGGCAACGGGCGCGAGACCCTTCGCTTCAGCCACACTCGCACGGGTCAGCACCAGCGCCGCGGCACCGTCCGAGATCGACGAAGAGGTCGCCGCGGTGATCGTTCCGTCCTTGGCGAAGGCGGGCTTCAGTTGCGGGATCTTGTCCGGGCGGCCCTTGCCGGGCGCTTCGTCATGCTCAACGACGACATCGCCCGCACGGGTGCTGACCGTCACCGGCACCACCTCGTCGGCAAAGGCGCCGCTGGCGATCGCCTTGTTGGCGCGGGCGAGCGATTCGATGGTGTAGGCGTCCATCTCCTCGCGGGTCATCTGGTAGGCGTTGGCGGTGTCCTGCGCGAAGGTGCCCATCGCGCGGCCCGGCTCGTAGGCGTCTTCCAGCCCGTCGAGGAACATATGGTCATAGGCGGTGTCATGCCCCATGCGCGCGCCCGAGCGGTGCTTCGTCATCAGGTAGGGCGCATTGGTCATGCTCTCCATGCCGCCGGCCACCACCACATCGACGCTTCCGCTGGCGAGCGCTTCTGCGCCCATGATGACGGTCTGCATCCCGCTCCCACAGACCTTGTTGACAGTGGTGGCCTGAACGCTGAGCGGCAGCCCTGCCTTGATCGCTGCCTGACGCGCCGGTGCCTGACCGAGCCCTGCGGGCAGCACGCAGCCCATGTAGGCGCGGTCGATGTCCTCGCCCGCAACGCCGGCGCGCTCGATCGCCGCCTTGACTGCGACCGCACCCAGATCGGTCGCGGCAACCTCGGCCAGCGCGCCCTGCATCGCACCCATCGGGGTGCGGGCGTATGAGAGGATCACGATCGGATCGGCGGGGGAAAGCTGGGTCATGGTATCGTCCTTCCTGAGGGATTATGTCCTTGGCGAGAGGCTCTAATGCTGCATTGCAATATTGGCAATCGGGTGAGGGGTGAGGCTGTACGCTTGTCAGGCGTGCGGTATTGGGCAAGAGTGCGTCCTAAATAACAACGCATATGTCCGAACGGGAGAACGACATGGCCGATGACCGCCGCGATCACCTTGAAGCCCTGCTGGCCCGCCAGCGCGCCGCTTTCACCGCCTCGCGCCCCGAGCCGCTGAGCCAGCGCAAGGATCGCATCCGCCGCGCAATGGCGCTGGTCAAGGAGCACGGCGAGGAATTCGCCAAGGCGATGAGCGCCGATTTCGGCAACCGCTCGCACCAACAGTCGATGCTGACCGATATCGCCGCCACGGTGGGGGCGGGCACCCATGCGTTGAAGCACCTCGATGGCTGGGCCAAGCCGGAGAAGCGCAAGGTGCAGTTCCCGCTCGGGCTGATGGGCGCGCGGGCCGAGGTGCGGTATGAACCCAAGGGGGTGATCGGCATTCTCTCGCCCTGGAACTTCCCGGTGCAGCTGGCTTTCGGCCCGCTGATGCAGGTGCTGGCCGCGGGCAACCGGGCGATGATCAAGCCGTCCGAATTTACCGAACGCACCAGCGAATTGATGGCGGTGCTGACGGCCGAGTATTTCGCGCCCGAGGAAGTCGCCGTCATCACCGGCGGGCCGGAAGTCGCGGCGGCGTTTTCCTCGCTCCCCTTCGATCACCTCGTCTTCACCGGGTCGACCGCCACGGGTCGCCGCGTGATGCAGGCGGCAGCCGCCAATCTCGTGCCGGTGACGCTCGAACTGGGCGGCAAGTCGCCGGTCATCATGGGCCGCAGCGCCGATTTCGCCAAGGCGGGCGAACGCATCGCCATCGGCAAGATGATGAATGCGGGGCAAATCTGCCTCGCCCCCGATTACCTGATGGTGCCCGAGGACAAGGCTGAC
This sequence comes from Erythrobacter sp. BLCC-B19, assembly GCF_028621955.1. NCBI lineage: Bacteria > Pseudomonadati > Pseudomonadota > Alphaproteobacteria > Sphingomonadales > Erythrobacteraceae > Erythrobacter > Erythrobacter sp. BLCC-B19. Next base: position 3,082,264 of record NZ_CP117516.1, on the reverse strand, counting down.
GAGGCCGTGGCGGGCGTGACCGGCGCGGCCGCCACGATGTATCCGCGCGTGCTCGACAATGACGACTACGCCTCGATCGTTTCGGATCGCCACTTCGAGCGGCTGCAAGGTCTGGTCGAGGACGCCAAGGCCAAGGGCGCCGAGGTGATCGAGGTCAACCCGGCAGGCGAGGACTTCGCCAACGCCAACCAGCGCAAAATGCCGCTGACCGTGCTGCGCGGCGTCAGCGACGACATGACGGTGATGCAGGAGGAAATCTTCGGCCCCGTCCTGCCGGTGATGACCTACAAGTCGGTCGATCAGGCGGTGGATTACATCAATGACCACGACCGCCCGCTCGGCCTCTATTATTTCGGCGAGGACAAGTCCGAGCAGGAGCGGGTGCTGACCCGCACGATCTCGGGCGGGGTGACGACCAATGACGTGGTGTTCCATGTCTCGATGGAAGACCTTCCGTTTGGTGGGGTCGGGCCTTCGGGGATGGGGAGCTACCACGCCATCGAGGGTTTCCGCGAGTTCAGCCACGCCCGCGCGGTCTATCACCAGCCCAAGATCGACATTGCCAAGCTCGGCGGATTGAAGCCGCCCTACGGCAAGGCGACCGAGACGGCAGCGGCGCGCATGATGAAATGAGGGCGCTGGCCGCCGCGCTGGCGCTGGCACTTGCGGCTCCGCTCGGGGCCGAGGTGCCGCCTGCATGGCGGCCTGTCGATGCCGAGACGGGGCAGATCGCCGATGTGGCGGGGCTGGAGCAGCTGGCGCACGACTTCCCCGATAGCGCCAGCGTTCGGTTGCGCCTGTTCAATGCGCAATTGGAGGCGGGCGACGGCGAAGCGGCGCTTGCCAGCTTGCGCTGGCTCGCGGAACGCGGCCATGTGTTCAGCGCGGGCGCAAAGGCGCAGATCCCCCAGCTGATCGGTGCCGCCCATGCCGATGCGGCGCGTGCGCTGCTTATCCTCGCGCCTGACATCATCGCTGCCAGCACCGTCCATGACGAAATTCCCGCTTCGGCGGGGCTGATCGAGAGCGTTTTTTTCAGGCCCGATGGTGTGCCGGGGTTCGCCACATCTGTGTCACGCCGCTCGCTCTTTGTCCGCTTTTCGCAAGGAGATTGGCGCGAGATCGCGGTGCCCCGCAGTTGGGCGCTGTCTGGTGTGGCAGCCACTCCGGATGGCGAATCCGCATGGGTGGCCTCGGCCAATATCGACGGTGCTCCCGAGGATGCCGCGCGGTTCACGGGGTTGATCGAACTGCCGGGCGATATCGACAACTTTATCTATCGTCCGGCACCCGGTGGGGTGGCAGTGTCCGACCTTGCGGTGGGGCCTGACAGGGTAGTCTACGCCAGCGATCCGATTGGCGGCGGGGTCTATCGCCTTCGACCCAATGCGGCCGCACTCGAGGCGCTCGTGCCCCCCGGAACTTTCCGCTCACCCCAAGGGCTGGCGGTGAGTGCGGATGGCGCGCGGCTCTATGTCTCCGACTATCGGTATGGCCTCGCGATGGTCGATCTGGCGAGCGGCGGGGTGACGCGGCTTGCGAGCGACGTGCCCGCCGCGCTGGACGGCATCGACGGGCTCTGGCTATACAAGGGCGAGCTCATCGCGGTCCAGAACGGCACCAGGCCGATGCGGATCAGCGCCTTCCGTCTGTCGGACGATGGCGCCCGTATTGTCAGCCACCGCATCCTCGAGCAAGCCCATCCCGACTGGACCGAGCCGCTCGGCGGCAGCATTGCCGATGGTGCGCTCTACTATGTCGCCACCGGGCAGTGGGACCGTTATGACAAGGGCGCTTTGCGTGAAGGGATGGCGGCAATCCCCACCGTGATCCGCAGATTGCCGCTGGCCCCGCGCTGAGGCAGCGCCTGGCTCGCAACGTCTGTTCGATTTCCTGCAACATCCGTACGGGCTTTTCCCCGAGTCTCAGGCTTGCGCCACGCGCGCGACGGGCCTAGGGCGACCCACGGGATTAATAGCTTGGACATCGCTGTGATCGATCTCAGCCAGTATCTGCCGATACTGTTATTCGTGCTGGTCGCCCTCGGGCTGTCGGTGCTTTTCGTCGTGGCTCCGATGGCGGTGTCGCGCCTGACGGGCGTGCACAATCCGGATGCGGAAAAGCTGTCGGAATATGAATGCGGCTTTCCCGCCTTCGAGGATGCGCGCAGTCAGTTCGATGTGCGCTTCTACCTCGTCGCGATCAGCTTCATCGTCTTCGATCTTGAAGCCGCCTTCCTGTTCCCCTGGGCCGTCAGCCTGGGCGAGACGGGCTGGGTGGGCTGGCTGGGCATGATGGTGTTCCTGTTCATCCTCGCGGTGGGTCTTGCCTATGAATGGAAGAAAGGGGCGTTGGACTGGGAATGAATAACATCGTTTCTCCTCCCCAAGGGCTCCCCGACATGTCGAAACTCGACACCGCGCAAGGCGGCGACGTCCGCGCGCCTGATGCTGATTTCTTCAAGGCGCTCCAGACCGAGGTCACGGACAAGGGCTTCCTTGTCACTTCGACCGAGGAGCTGTTTCAGTGGGCCCGCACCGGCTCGCTGTGGTGGATGACCTTCGGCCTTGCCTGCTGCGCGGTCGAGATGATCCACGTGAATATGCCGCGCTATGACATGGAGCGCTTCGGCGCCGCGCCGCGCGCGTCCCCGCGCCAGTCGGACGTGATGATCGTGGCGGGCACGCTGTGCAACAAGATGGCCCCGGCGCTGCGCAAGGTCTACGACCAGATGTCCGATCCCAAATATGTGATCAGCATGGGCAGCTGCGCCAATGGCGGCGGCTATTACCACTACTCCTATTCGGTGGTGCGCGGCTGTGACCGGATCGTGCCGGTCGACATCTACGTCCCCGGCTGCCCGCCGACCGCCGAGGCGCTGCTTTACGGCGTGATGCAATTGCAGCGGAAAATCCGCCGCGTCGGCACCATCGAGAGGTAAGGGCGAGACACCATGGCTGTTCTCCACTCCGCTCCGAAGTTTGCTTCCAACGAGGGCGTGATCGACGCCATCAGCGAGACCATCAGCGTCTGGCTGATCGAGGCTGTCGAAGCGCACGGCGAAGTCATTTTCCGCGTCGAGCGCGATGCGGTGGAAAAAGTGCTGCGCATCTTCCGTGACAACCATGAGTACCAGCAGCTCATGGAAATCGCCGGGGCCGACTATCCTTCGCGCCCTGAGCGCTTTGAAGTCGTGTATATGCTCCAGAGCCTCACCAGGAACCACCGCGTGATGGTGAAGTGCTCGGCTTCCGAAGATACGCCGGTGCCCACCGTCACCACGCTGTGGCCCAACGCCGGTTGGCTCGAACGCGAGGTGTTCGATATGTACGGGGTCACCTTCGCCGGAAACCCCGATCTGCGCCGCATCCTCACCGATTACGGCTTCGAAGGGCACCCGTTCCGCAAGGACTTCCCGATGACGGGCTACACCGAACTGCGTTACTCGGAAGAGGAAAAGCGCGTGGTGTATGAGCCGGTCGAACTGGCGCAGGAAATGCGCAGCTTTGACTTCCTCAGCCCGTGGGAAGGCGCGGATTACGTGCTGCCGGGTGACGAGAAAGCCCCTGCCAAACCGGAAGGGGAGGCCAAGAAATGAGCATGAATCTCGAACAGTCGCCCACCACCGATGGCGAGGTCATCACCAACTACACGATCAACTTCGGCCCCCAGCACCCGGCCGCGCACGGCGTGCTGCGCATGGTGATGGAGCTGGACGGCGAGGTGATCGAGCGGATCGACCCGCATGTCGGCCTGCTCCACCGCGGCACCGAAAAGCTGATCGAGCATAAGACCTATCTTCAGGCGCTGCCCTATTTCGACCGGCTCGACTACTGCTCGCCGCTGGCGATGGAGCATTCCTATGTGCTCGCCATCGAGAAACTGCTGAACCTCGAAGTGCCGCTGCGTGCGCAATATCTGCGCGTGCTGTTCGCGGAATTGACCCGCATCTGCAACCACATGCTCAACATGGGCGCGCATATCCTCGATGTCGGCGCGTTCACGCCGAACCTGTGGATCATGGACCTGCGCGAGGACTGCCTCAACTTCTTCGAGCGGGCGAGCGGTGCGCGGATGCACTCGGCATGGTTCCGCCCCGGCGGCGTCCATCAGGATGTGCCGGAGAAGCTGCTGGTCGACATCGGCGACTGGCTCGACAACCGCTTCTTCCAGCTGTTCGAGGACGCGATGAGCCTCGTCATGGACAACCGCATCTTCAAGCAGCGCAACGTCGATATTGCCGTCGTGTCGCGCGAGGACGCGATTGCCTGGGGCTTCTCCGGCCCGATGATCCGTGCCGCCGGCCTGCCGTGGGATCTGCGCAAGTCGCAACCCTATGATGTCTATGACCGCATGGAGTTCGACATTCCGGTCGGCACCAACTCGGACTGCTACGACCGCTTCATGGTGCGCGTGAAGGAAGTCTACGAGAGCGCCAAGATTATCCGCCAGTGTCTGCGCGACATGCCGACCGGCCCGATTGCCAGCACCGACGGCAAGGTCTCGCCCCCCAAGCGCGGCGAGATGAAGCAGTCGATGGAGAGCCTGATCCATCACTTCAAGCTCTACACCGAAGGCTTCCACGTCCCCGCGGGCGAGGTCTATGTGGCGACCGAAAGCCCCAAGGGCGAGTTCGGCGTTTATCTCGTCAGCGACGGCACCAACAAGCCCTACCGCTGCAAGATCCGCCCCACCGCCTTCTCGCACCTTCAGGCGATGGACTTCATGTCCAAGGGCCACATGCTCCCCGACGCGACCGCCATTCTGGGCGCGATCGACGTGGTGTTCGGGGAGTGTGACCGGTGAGCAGGCTCGCCATCGCCGAGCAGATGATCGCGCATTACAACGCGCAGGATGCCGACGCCTATGTTGCGTTGATGACCGAAGATGCCTGCGAGGCTGGCTATCGCGGCGCGGTGGTGCGCGAGGGGCGCGAAGGAACGCGCGCTGGTCTCAAGGCGATGTTTGCCGAGTTCCCCGAGAACCGGGCTGAAATCGTAACGGGCTACGAGCTTGGCGAATTCGCCGTGCTGCATGAGCGGGTATACCGCTCGTCCGCTGCTGAGCCCTTCGAAGTCATGTCGGTCTATTCCTTCGAAGGCGACCTGTGTTCGCGGGTGGAGTTCATCCGCTGATGACTCGCCTCGCGCCCTCCTTGCTGCTGCTGGTGACGGCTGCTCAGGCGGCCGCGCAGGAACACGTGCCGGTTCCGGCCGGGCCCGAGGTCGAAGGCCTCGTCGCGGCGCTGGAAGCGAAGGATCGTGACGGGGCGATTGGCCGGATCAAGGGCATCTTTGCGCTGATGGACGACGACCGTATGGTGCGCACGCCCGCGGCCTTCGTCGATCTGGTGATCGGCTGCCCGGCAAAGCAGACCGGCGCGAATCTCAGCAAGTATTTCCAGCTCTACACCTACAGCTGGAAATGCCCGAACGGCGAGTATCAGGCGCAGCTCGGCAAGGATCCCGAGAGTTCCTATGTCGAGGTCGTCGATCCGGCCGACGCAGCGCGCCTTGCCAAGCGCGCGGCCGCACCGCCGATAAAGCCGATGGCCCCTCCGACAGCGCCGATGCTGCCCGCGCCGGAAAGCCCGGAAGCGCGCAAGGCCCGGATCGAGAAGGCGGCCGCTGTCGAACTCGCCGCGCTTAAGGCACTTGAACCGCAGCTCAAGGCAGGCCAGCTGACCGACGCGGCCGCGCTGACGAAGGATGCGAACTTCACCACCGGCTACCGCGATCTTGCGCAAAGCACCTTCATCGCCGAACGCGACAGCGACGGGCTGGCTGGCGCCAATGAACAGCTCGCCTGGCTGACCGCCAATATCGGCACGCCGGCCAGCGCCGAGTGCAAGCAGACCCGCAGCGACGGCGCTTATGGCCCCACTTTCTTCAGCAGTTGCCGGGTTGTCTCGCAACAGCCCGGGCACGGCTACACGGCGATGGTGTTCTTCCGTGATGCCAAGATCGCCGCGATCCAGTTCAACTACGTCAATCCTGCGGTTTTCGAAAAGAACCGCGAATTCCTCACGTCCAAGGCCGGTGCAAACTGATGGCTGACCGTACCCCCGCTCCCGACACCCCCGAACTGCGCGCCCGCTGGGGTGCTTTCGCGTGGACGCCGGAGAACAAGAAAACCGCCGACTGGCACATCGCCAAGTATCCCGAAGGGCGCCAGCGCTCGGCGGTGATGCCGCTGCTCGATCTGGCGCAGCGTCAGGTGGGTGCCGAGACCGATACGCAGGGCTGGCTGCCGCTGCCGGTGATCGAGTATGTCGCGAAGTATCTCGACATGCCGGTGATCCGCGTGCTTGAGGTCGCGAGCTTTTACTTCATGTATAACCTGAAGCCCGTCGGAAAATTCCACGTGCAGGTGTGCGGCACCACGCCTTGTATGCTGCGCGGCAGTGACGACATCATGTCTGCCTGCAAGAAGCGCGGGATGGTGAAGGGCGGGATCTCGGCGGATGGCCTGTGGACCCTCACCGAGGTCGAGTGCATGGGCAATTGCGCCACCGCGCCGATGGTCCAGATCAACGACGACAATTACGAGGACCTGACGCCAGAACGCCTCGACGCGGTGCTTGATGCGCTGGCGGCGGGGCAGACGCCCAAGGCCGGGACGCAGGAGCCGGGGCGTCACACCTCCGAGCCTGCGGGCGGGCCGACCACGCTGACCGCGATGGTGGATGCCAACCACGACTATCGGGGCGAGTGGTAAGGTGACCGCGGTCGCCTCCTTCCTCGGCGCGCTTGTGCTGGCGTTCATCGCCTACAAGCTCTTGATGGGCATGGTCCGCGTTGGCGTGATCATCCTCATCATCGCCGTGCTCTACGGGATGTGGTCGCAGGGGGCTTTCGCGTGAACCCGCTGACGCTCCTCTTTGCGATCCTCGGCCTTACCGGCTTTGCGCTCGGCGCAGTGCTGACTTCGACCGGGCCGTACGAGATGGGCGTGATTGTCATGGGCCTCGGCCTTGTGTTTCAGGTGATTTCGCTGGTGCGTATCAAGCGCGCCAAGAACAAGGGAATGCAGTGATGCTGGCGGATAAGGACCGCATCTTCACCAACCTCTACGGCTTTCAGGACTGGAGCCTGAAGGCGGCGCAGGCGCGCGGGGATTGGGACAACACCAAGGCACTGCTCGCGCGCGGGCAGGATGCGATCATCGAAGAGATCAAGGCCTCCGGCCTGCGCGGACGGGGCGGGGCGGGCTTCCCGACGGGGCTCAAGTGGTCCTTCATGCCCAAGGAATCGCGCGACGGGCGCCCGAGCTTCCTCGTCATCAATGCCGACGAATCCGAGCCGGGCAGCTGCAAGGACCGCGAGATCATCCGCCACGATCCGCACAAGCTGGTCGAAGGCGCGCTGGTCGCTGGCTACGCGATGCGCGCCCGTGCGGCCTACATCTACATCCGCGGCGAATATATCCGCGAGGCCGAGACGCTCCAGAAGGCGATCGCCGAGGCCTATGACGCCGGCCTGATCGGCAAGAACGCCTGCGGTTCGGGCTACGACTTCGACGTCTTCATGCATCGCGGCGCGGGCGCCTATATCTGCGGCGAAGAGACCGCGATGATCGAAAGCCTTGAAGGCAAGAAGGGCCAGCCGCGCCTCAAGCCCCCCTTCCCGGCGGGCGCGGGCCTCTATGGTTGCCCGACCACGGTGAACAACGTCGAGAGCATCGCGGTCGCGCCGACGATCCTGCGGCGCGGGGCTTCGTGGTTCTCGAGCTTCGGGCGCGAGAACAACAAGGGCACCAAGCTGTTCCAGATCTCCGGCCACGTGGAAAAGCCCTGCGTGGTCGAGGAAGCGATGAGCATCTCGTTCGAAGAGCTGATCGAGAAGCACTGCGGCGGCATCCGCGGCGGTTGGGACAATCTGCTCGCGGTGATCCCCGGCGGCTCCTCGGTGCCGCTTGTCCCCGCCGCACAGATCCGCAGCGCCCCTATGGACTTCGACGGGCTGAAGGAACTGGGCTCGGGCCTCGGCACTGCGGCGGTCATCGTCATGGACAAGTCGACCGACATCGTTCGCGCGATCAGCCGCCTCTCCTACTTCTACAAGCACGAGTCCTGCGGCCAGTGCACCCCCTGCCGCGAGGGCACGGGCTGGATGTGGCGCATGATGGAGCGCCTGCGAACGGGTGACGCCGCGATCGAGGAAATCGACATGCTGCAGGAAGTCACCAAGCAGGTCGAAGGCCACACCATCTGCGCGCTGGGCGACGCCGCCGCGTGGCCGATCCAGGGCCTCATCCGCCACTTCCGCCCCGAGCTCGAGCGGCGGATCAACGAACACAACGCCCAATTCCAAGAGGCAGCCGAGTAATGCCCAAGGTCACCGTAGACGGTCAGGAAATCGAGGTCCCGGCGGGCGCGACTGTGCTGCAGGCGTGCGAGCTGGCGGGCAAGGAAATCCCGCGCTTCTGCTATCACGAGCGCCTCTCCATCGCCGGCAATTGCCGCATGTGCCTCGTCGAAGTGAAGCCCGGGCCGCCCAAGCCGCAGGCCTCCTGTGCGCTGCCGGCTGCCGAGGGTCAGGAAATCCGCACCGACAGCCCGATGGTCAAGAAGGCGCGCGAAGGGGTGATGGAGTTCCTCCTCATCAACCACCCGCTCGATTGCCCGATCTGCGACCAGGGCGGCGAGTGCGATCTGCAGGATCAGGCGGTCGCCTATGGCCGCGGCGGCTCGCGCTATCACGAGAACAAGCGCGCGGTGACCGAGAAGTATATGGGCCCGCTGATCAAGACGATCATGACCCGCTGCATCCACTGCACCCGCTGCGTGCGCTTCTCGGAAGAGATCGCGGGCGTGGACGAGATCGGCGCGCTCTATCGCGGCGAGGACATGCAGATCACCACCTATCTGGAGCAGGCGGCGGCGCACGAGCTTTCGGCGAACGTCATCGACCTGTGCCCGGTCGGTGCCCTGACCTCGCGGCCCTATGCCTTCGAGGCGCGGCCGTGGGAGCTCAAGAAGACTCTGTCGATCGACGTTTCGGACGCAGTGGGGGCCAACATCACGCTCCACTCCAAGGGCCGCGAAGTCATGCGCGCGCTGCCGCGGGTGAATGACGACGTCAACGAAGAGTGGCTGTCGGACAAGGGACGCTATCAGGTCGATGGCCTCACCAAGCGCCGCCTCGACCGCGTGTGGGTGCGCCGTGACGGCCGCTTGCAGCCCGCCGATTGGGCCGAGGCTTTCGGGATGATCGCCGCCGCTCTGGAAGGCGACAAGGCCAGCATCGCGGCGGTGGCGGGCGATCTGCTCGATGCCGAGACGATGTTTGCCGCCAAGGCGCTGGTCAATGCTTGCGGCTCGCAGCTGACCGAAGCGCGCCAGACCGGCATGACCTATGATGTGTTGAACCTCGCGGCGGTGAATTTCAACAGCACCTTCGCGGGCATCGAGACCGCTGACGCGATCCTCATCATCGGCAGCAATGTCCGCTGGGAGGCCGCGCTGCTCAACGTCCGCCTGCGCAAGGCGGTGAAGGCGGGCGCCAAGGTCTACATCATCGGCCCCGAATGGGACCCGACCTATCCGGCGACCTTCCTCGGCTCCGACTTCAAGCTGCTCAACCGCGTGCCCAAGGAATTGGGTGACGTCATGAAGTCGGCCCAGCGCCCGGCGGTGATCGTGGGCGCCGCGGCGCTGGCCAAGGGCGCGCTTCCGGCGGCGCTCAAGCTGGTCGACAAGTTCGGCCTCGTGAAGGATGGCTGGAACGGCTTCAACGTGCTGCACATCTCGGCGGCGCGCATGGCTTCGCTGATGCTCGGCTTCACGCTTCCGGGCGGGATGGCCGATATCGCCGCCGCTTCGCCGAAGGTGCTGCTCAGCCTCGGCGCGGACGAGATGGACTACGCGCCCTACGCGGGGTCGCTGAAGGTCTATATCGGCCACCACGGCGACAAGGGCGCGCATCACGCCGACATCATCCTGCCGGGCGCGTCCTATGCCGAAAAGGACGGAACCTACGTCAACACGGAAGGCCGGGTGCAGTTCGCCGAGAAGGCGGTATTCGCCCCCGGCGACGCGCGCGAAGACTGGACGATCCTGCGCGCGCTGGCCGATGCGCTGGGCGTGAGCGTCGGCTTCGACAGCTTCGACCAGCTTCAGGCAGCCATGATCGCCGCCGCGCCCGCGCTGGGCGAAGAGGGCCTCGCCGATTACGGCGCACTCCCCAAGGCGGACAGCGGCGCGAAGTTCGAGGGCGAGCTTGCGGGCTATCCGATCAAGGACTTCTACCTCACCAACCCGATCGCCCGCGCGAGCGAGGTGATGCAGCGCTGCTCGGATGAGCTGCTCCACGGGGCCGACGTCAAGGAGGCCGCGGAATGACCGCCTTCTTCCAATCCCTCGGCCTCAGCTACGAATGGGCCTGGACCGTCGCGACGCTTGCCGCGATCCTGATCGTCTCGCTGCTCGTCATGTTCAGCGTGGCGATGGTGATCTATGTCGACCGCAAGGTGCTGGGCGCGATCATGATGCGGCGCGGGCCGAACGTGGTCGGGCCGTTCGGGCTGCTTCAGTCCTTTGCGGACGGGCTCAAGGTCTTTCTGCAAGAGACGATCATCCCGAGCGCCGCGAACAAGGGCATCTTCCTGATCGCGCCGATCATCACCTTCACGGTCGCGCTCGCGGCCTGGGCGGTGATCCCCTTCGATGCGGGGGTGGTGATTTCGGACATCAATGTCGGCCTGCTCTATATCCTCGCGATCTCCTCGATGGGGGTTTACGGCGTGGTGATGAGCGGGTGGGCGTCGAACTCCAAATACCCGTTCTTCTCGGCGATGCGCGCGTCTGCACAGATGATCTCCTACGAAGTCTCGATCGGTTTCGTGCTGGTCTGCGTGGTGCTGTTTGCCGGCACCTTCAACCTCTCGGGAATCGTGAACGCGCAGCAGGGCTTCGGGCTGGGGCTGATCAACGCCTATGCGGTGCACCCGTTGCTCTTCCCGATGTGGGTGGTGTTCTTCATCTCGGCGCTGGCTGAAACCGCGCGCGCGCCCTTCGACCTCACCGAGGCCGAGAGCGAGCTCGTCGCGGGTTACCAAACCGAATATTCCTCGATGAGCTTCGCGCTGTTCTGGCTGGGTGAATACGCCAACATCCTGCTGATGTGCTCGCTGAACACGCTGCTGTTCTGGGGCGGGTGGCTGCCGCCGCTCGACATTCCGGTGCTCTACATAGTGCCGGGGATCATCTGGTTCCTCGTCAAGACCTTCATCTTCTTCTTCATGTTCAGCTGGATCTGGGCGACCGTGCCCCGTTACCGCTACGACCAGCTGATGCGCCTCGGGTGGAAGGTGTTCCTGCCGATGAGCCTGCTGTTTGTGGCGGCGACCAGCGGCTACCTGATGGCGACGGGGCATTTCGGATGATCGGCCTGGCTCTGATGGCGCAGGTGATGGTCGAGACGCTCGACACCCGCCCGCAGCCCGAAATTCCGGCGACGGCATTCGTGTGTAGCCTTGCGCGCACAGCCGCAGATGGCTCGGCGACCGAGAGCTTCGACCTGAGAGGCCTTATTCCGGTCGCGCCCAAGGGCCATTTGCCCAATGCCAGCTTCGTGTTGGCGCTGGAAAGCGCATCGGGAAGCCCACTGGCAGGGCGCGCGTCGGTGACACCGAACGATGCCGGGGACTGGTTCCGCGATTACCAGATCTCCCGCCGGGTCGGTACCGCGCTCTACATCATCAATCTGAAACTGCGCCGCGAAGGCCAGTCGGTGGCTTACGTCACGGTCTACGACGATAGCTGGAACGCGGGGCGCGATGGCCAGTCGTTCGAGCCCTATCGCTATGACGCTGCCGGGCTGTGCAAAGCCGATTTTTCGCCGAAAGAGCAGGGATAATGACCACCGTCTCCCACCTCATCAAGTCGTTCACCCTTTGGGAATTCCTCAAGGCGCACGCCTTGACGCTGAAGTATTTCTTCAAGCCCAAGGTGACGATCAACTACCCCTTCGAGAAGGCGCCGCTCTCGCCCCGCTTCCGCGGTGAACACGCGCTGCGGCGCTATCCCAATGGCGAGGAGCGCTGCATCGCGTGCAAGCTGTGCGAGGCCGTGTGCCCCGCGCAGGCGATCACCATCGAGAGCGAGCCGCGCGAGGACGGCAGCCGCCGCACCACCCGCTACGACATCGACATGACCAAGTGCATCTTCTGCGGCTTTTGCCAGGAAGCCTGCCCGGTCGATGCGATCGTCGAGGGGCCGAACTTCGAATACGCCACCGAAACCCGCGAGGAGCTGCTTTACGACAAGGCCAAGCTGCTTGCGAATGGTGACAAATGGGAAAGGGCCATCGCGGCCAACCTTGAAGCCGACGCCCCCTACCGCTAGGGCGCGCGGCGACAAGGACATGGGGTTAACGGGCCGGGGCATTCTGCTGCGGCTCACACTTGGACTAAGGGATCAAATGCCGCTTTCTGGACACCCGGCGCCGCGCCGGGGCGCGCGGATCGGCGGAGACGCATCATGCTGATACAGGCCATCGCCTTCTATTTCTTTGCGACCATCGTCGTCGCCAGCGCTGTCATGGTGGTGATGGCGAGGAACCCCGTGCACTCGGTGCTGTGGCTGATCCTCGCCTTCTTCAACGCGGCCGGGCTGATGGTGCTGCTCGGCGCCGAGTTCATCGCGATGCTGCTGGTGATCGTCTATGTCGGCGCGGTTGCGGTGCTGTTCCTGTTCGTGGTGATGATGCTCGACATCGATTTCGCCGCGATGCGGGCAGGCTTCAGCCGCAATGCGCCGTTGGGGCTGCTGATCGCCGCGATCCTGCTGGCCGAGCTGATGCTGGGCGTGGGCGCCTACAGTGCGGGCGGGCTGACGCTGGGCACGCCGGATGGCTCTGCGGTGCAGGCGGCGGACACCAGCAATATCGAGGCGCTCGGCGCTCTGCTTTATGGCCGTTACATCGTGCTGTTCGAAATCGCGGGGATCATCCTCCTGGTCGCGATGATCGGTGCGATCGTGCTGACCTTCCAGCCGCCCAAGCCGGGTGCCCGCGCGCGGCAGGACGTGGGCAAGCAGATCCGCCGCCGTCCGGAAGAAGCCACTGTCATGAAGAACCCCGAAGTGGGTCAGGGGATCGAGCTGTGATCGGGATCGAACATTACCTTGTCGTGGGCGCGATCCTGTTCGTGCTCGGCGTGCTGGGGATTTTCCTCAACCGCAAGAACGTGATCGTCATCCTGATGGCGGTCGAACTGATCCTGCTTGCGGTGAACCTCAACCTCGTCGCTTTCAGCGCCTTCCTGAACGACCTCACCGGCCAGATCTTCGCGATGCTGGTGCTGACGGTCGCTGCGGCCGAGGCTGCGATCGGCCTTGCGATCCTCGTGATCTACTTCCGCACCCGCGGCTCGATCGCGGTGGACGATATCAACCGGATGAAGGGGTAAGGCGCGATGCATCCGATCCTCATCATCGTCTTCGCGCCGCTGGTCGCTGCCCTGATTGCGGGGCTCGGCAACCGGTTCATCGGCAATGTCGCGGCGAAATCCGTGACCACCGCTGGACTGTTTCTGGCTGCTGCCTTGAGCTGGCCGATTTTCCTCGGCTTTCTGGGTGGCACGGCGACCGCCGAGGTCGTGCCCGTCCTCAAGTGGGTGCAGTCCGGCACCCTGACCTTCGACTGGGCTTTGCGGGTCGATACCATGACCGCGATCATGCTGGTCGTGATCAATTCGGTCTCGGCGCTCGTGCACCTCTATTCGTGGGGGTACATGGAAGAAGACCCGGATCAGCCGCGGTTCTTTGCCTATCTCTCGCTGTTCACCTTCGCGATGCTGATGCTGGTGACGGCCGATAACCTCGTCCAGATGTTCTTTGGCTGGGAAGGGGTGGGGCTTGCGTCCTACCTGCTGATCGGGTTCTGGTACAAGAAGCCCAGCGCAGGCGCGGCTGCGATCAAGGCCTTTGTGGTCAACCGCGTGGGCGATCTCGGCTTCATGCTCGGCATTTTCGGCACCTACATGGTGTTCGGCACCACCTCGATTGCCGAAATCCTTGCAGCTGCGCCTTCGATGAGCGGGTCGACGATCACCTTCGTCGGGATGCGCCTCTACACCATGGATATCCTGTGCATCCTCCTGTTCATCGGCGCGATGGGCAAGAGCGCGCAGCTGGGCCTGCACACCTGGCTTCCCGACGCGATGGAGGGGCCGACCCCGGTGTCGGCGCTGATCCACGCGGCGACCATGGTGACGGCGGGCGTGTTCATGCTGTGCCGCCTCTCGCCCATGTTCGAGACCGCGCCGACGGCGCTGACCATCGTCACCATCGTGGGCGCGGCGACCTGCTTCTTTGCCGCCACGATCGGCACGACGCAGTGGGACATCAAGCGGGTGATCGCCTATTCGACCTGCTCGCAGCTCGGCTATATGTTCTTTGCGGCGGGCGTCGGCGCTTACGGCGCGGCGATGTTCCACCTGTTCACCCACGCCTTCTTCAAGGCGCTGCTGTTCCTCGGTGCGGGCTCGGTGATCCACGCGATGCACCACGAGCAGGATATGCGCTACTATGGCGGCCTGCGTAAGAAGATCCCGCTTACCTTCTGGGCGATGATGATGGGCACGCTGGCGATCACCGGCGTGGGCATCCTCGGGGTGTTCGGCTTTGCGGGCTTCTATTCAAAGGACGCGATCCTCGAGGCGGCCTATGCGCGTCACAACGGGGCGGGGCAGTTCGCCTTCTGGGCGGGCGCCATCGCGGCGCTGCTGACGAGCTTCTACTCGTGGCGTCTGATGTTCCTGACCTTCTGGGGCAAGCCGCGCTGGGAGCAGTCAGAGCACATCCAGCACGCTGTTCACGATGCGCACGGGCATGACGATCACGCGCACGGCCACGGCCACGATGACCACCACGGTCACGGCTCGGACGACGGCACGGCGGGCTATCACCCGCACGAAAGCCCGGTATCGATGCTGCTGCCGGTCGGTATCCTCAGCCTCGGCGCGGTGTTCGCAGGCTTCGTGTTCCACCACCAGTTCATCGACGGCGCGAGCTTCTGGAATGGGTCGATCTTCTACAACGAAGACCTGATCCACGCGATGCACGGCGTGCCGCTGTGGGTGAAGCTGACTGCAACCATCGTGATGCTGGTCGGCCTTGCGGGCGCTTACGTGGCCTACATCGCCAAGCCCGACATTCCTGCGAAGTTCGTCGCCACCTTCGGCGCGCTGCACCAGTTCGTCTATCGCAAGTGGTACTTTGACGAGCTTTACGACGCCCTGTTCGTCAAGCCTGCCTTCGCCTTCGGCCGCTGGTTCTGGCAACTTGGCGATGTCGGCACGATTGACCGCTTCGGCCCCAATGGGATCGCCTGGGTGGTCGAGCGTTCGTCGGTCGCCGCGAAGTCGATCCAGTCGGGCTATGTCTACACCTATGCGCTGATCATGCTCCTCGGGCTGGTCGGGGCTGTCACCTACGTTCTGCTTTAGGAGCGCGCTTCGTAATGGAAGGCCTTCCCATCCTGTCGCTGATGATGTGCGTGCCGCTGGCCGGTGCGGCGCTGTGCCTGTTCTCAGGCGCGGCGGCTGCCCGCTGGATCGCGCTCGGGGCGACGCTTGTCACCTTCGTTCTGGGCGTGTTGCTCTGGGCCAATTACGATGTGGGCGGCCCGCAATGGCAGTTCACCGAGCGCGCCGAGCTGTTCGCGGGCTTTAGCTATGCGCTGGGGATCGACGGGATCGCGCTGCTGCTGATCATGCTCAGCGTTTTCCTGATGCCGGTCTGCATCCTTGCCAGCTGGGACTCGATCGAGAAGCGCGTCGGCGAATACATGGCGGCCTTCCTGTTCATGGAGGTGCTGATGATCGGCACCTTTGCCGCGCAGGACCTGTTCCTGTTCTACGTCTTCTTCGAGGCGGGCCTCATCCCGATGTATCTCATCATCGGGGTGTGGGGCGGGGACAACCGCATCTACGCGAGCTACAAGTTCTTCCTCTACACGCTGCTCGGCTCGGTGCTGATGCTGATCGCGATGTTCTGGATGGTCGCCGAGGCCGGCACCTCCGACATCCCGACGCTGATGCAATACGGCTTCCCCCCGCAGGCGCAGACTTGGCTGTGGCTCGCCTTCTTCGCGAGCTTTGCGGTGAAGGTGCCGATGTGGCCGATGCACACTTGGCTGCCCGACGCGCACGTGCAGGCGCCGACCGCTGGTTCGGTGATCCTTGCAGGCGTGCTGCTGAAGCTGGGCGGATACGGTTTCATCCGGTTCAGCCTGCCGATGTTCCCCGAGGCGAGCGCTCAGTTCGCATGGCTGGTCTTCGCGCTGTCGATGATCGCGGTGGTCTATACCTCGCTGGTCGCGCTGGTTCAGGCCGACATGAAGAAGCTGATCGCCTATTCTTCGGTCGCGCACATGGCGATCGTTACTGTCGGCCTGTTCGCCTTCAATGTGCAGGGGCTCGAGGGCGCGATGATCGTGATGCTGTCGCACGGCCTCGTCTCGGGCGCGCTGTTCCTGTGCGTGGGCGTGATCTACGACCGCCTGCACACCCGCGAGATCGCGCGTTACGGCGGCATTGCCACCAATATGCCCTATTACGCGTTGTTCTTCCTGCTGTTCACGATGGCGAGCATCGGGTTGCCGGGCACCAGCGGCTTCGTGGGCGAATTCCTTTCGCTGGCCGGGATTTACCAGACATCGAGCCTCGTTGCCCTGATCTGCACCACCGGGATCATTCTGGGCGCGGCCTATATGCTTTACCTCTATCGCCGCGTGGCGTTCGGGCCGCAGACCAATGACGATGCCGCTGCGATGCCGGATATCTCGGCGCGCGAATGGGTGATGATGGCCCCGATTGCGGCGGCGGTGCTGTGGATGGGTGTCTATCCGGAAAGCTTCCTCGCCCCGATGCGCAAGGACATCGCTATGCTCGATGCGCGGCTCGCTGCTGCGGCGCCCGCTGGTGATGCTCGTCTTGCGCCGGGTACACCCCGCGCCAAGGCCGCCAACGCGCTGGAACATCACGGCGCCGGGCATGAGGGCATGGATCACGAGAGCGGCACAAAAGAGAATGCCGCGGAGGGCGCACACTGATGGATTTCGCCGCTTCTTTCGCACTTGTCCGGCCTGAACTGCTGCTGAGCGGTGCAGGGCTCGCGCTGCTGCTGGTTGCTGCCTGGGGCGGTGACAAGGCTGCGCGCCTCATCGCCATCATCGCCGCCAGTGCGCTGTTCGGCGCAGGTCTGATGCTTGTTCCGGCCCTGCACACTGGCACCGACGGCCCGGCCACGCTGGCATTTGGCGGACTTCTCAAGATTGACAGCTTCGCGCTGTTCGCCAAGGCGCTGATCTATCTCGCCGCCATTGCCGCCTTGATGATTGCCCCGGCTTTCTTCTCCAGCCCGTCAGCTGGGATCGAGCGCGGGATGCGCGCCGAATATCCGGTGCTGGTCTTGTTCGCGGCTGTTGGCATGAGCCTGATGGTGTCGGCCAATGATTTCATGAGCCTCTACCTCGGGCTCGAATTGAACAGTCTTGCCGCCTACGTGCTGGCCGCAATCCTTCGGCGGGACACCCGCTCGGGCGAGGCGGGTCTCAAGTACTTCGTGCTGGGCGCACTGGCTTCGGGGATCCTGCTATACGGGATGAGCCTGCTGTATGGCTTCACCGGCGGCACTGCGTTCGAGGCGGTGCGCGCAGGTCTTACCGGGCAGATGGGCACCGGCGCGCTGCTGGGTCTGATCTTCGTGCTCGCAGGCCTCGCCTTCAAGATCAGCGCCGTGCCGTTCCACATGTGGACGCCTGACGTCTATGAAGGCGCGCCGACGCCCGTCACCGCCTTCTTCGCCACCGCCCCCAAGGTCGCCGCCGTGGGTCTGACCGCGCGCGTGGTGTTCGAGGTGTTTGGCGGTCAGGTTGTCGCATGGCAGCAGATCGTGATGTTCATGGCGCTGGCCTCGATCATCTTCGGCGCGTTGGGGGCAATCGGGCAGGAGAACCTGAAGCGTCTGCTGGCCTATTCCTCGATCAACAATATCGGCTTCATCCTGCTCGGCCTTGCCGTGGCGAATGTCGACGGCGCGTCGGCGATGCTGGTCTACCTGTTCATCTACGTCGCCATGAGCATCGGCAGCTTTGTCGCGCTGCTGATGCTGCGGGGCGAGGATGGGCAGGTGTTTGAAACCTTCGCCGACATCCGCGGCCTTTCGGTCACCCGTCCGGCGATTGCCTGGGCACTGCTGATCTTCATGTTCAGCCTCGCCGGCATCCCGCCACTGCTCGGGTTCTACAGCAAGTTCGTGGTGTTCCAGGCGACCATCGAGGCGGGGCTTGTGGCCTTCGGCGCCATCGCCATCGCAGTGAGCGTGATCGGGGCGTTCTATTACATCAAGTTCGTCAAGGTGATGTTCTTCGATGAACCCGCAGGCGTCGTCACCGGTAAAAGCGAGACGGGGCACTGGGTGCTGCTTGGCCTCACCGCGCTGATCATCTCGCCGCTCGGTTACCTGCTGACACCTTCGCTGACCGATCTGGCCGACAAGGCCGCCCGTTCGCTGTTCATCGTCTCGGTTTGATCCACCTCGCCGAACAGACCGGCTCGACCAATGCCGACCTCGCCGCCGCCCTGCGCGGCGGGGAGGGGTGGCCAGAGGGATCGTGGCTGGTCGCCCGCCGCCAGACCGCCGGACGCGGACGGCAGGGGCGCGAGTGGTTCGACGGGGCGGGCAATTTCATGGGCTCGACGGTGGTGCAACTGGGCGAGGGTGGCCCGCCGCCCGCCAGCCTCAGCTTCGTCGCCGCGCTCGCCGTTCGCGATGCGGCGGCCGCGGTGGTGGGGGAGGGGGCTCCGCTTGGCCTCAAGTGGCCGAACGATGTTCTGCTTGATGGCGGGAAGCTCTCGGGCATTCTGCTCGAAATGGTGCGCGGGCATATCATTGTCGGCATCGGGGTGAACCTTGCACATGCGCCGCAAGTTGAAGGCCGCAAGACCGCCGCGCTGGCAGACGTTGCCGCGCCGCCGCTGCTCGAGGATTTCGCTGCAAGCCTTGCCGCCGCCTTCGACCGCAGGCTGGAAGCGTGGCGCACCTACGGCCTTGGTGCGACACTTCACGCCTTCCAGAACCAGTCGGTCCACGCGCAAGGGGCACCGCTCACGGTCCACGATACCGACGGCTCGGTGCTCTCTGGCACCTTTGCCGGACTCGAGGAATCCGACGGAGCCTTGCGCCTGCGCTTGGCGGATGGGCGCGAACGTGTCATTCGCGCAGGCGACATTTCTTAAGCCAAGGACTGCAACCCATGCTGCTCGCCGCCGATGTCGGGAACACCAATGTCGTCTTCGCGCTGTTCACCTATGAGCCGGACGGCACGCACACCATCCGTGCGCGGTGGCGCATTGCTACCGATCCGCGCCGGACGGGGGACGAATATGCGGTGTGGCTCCTCCAGCTCCTGAAGATCGAAGGGGTAGAGCGCGACGCGATCACGCAGATCATCGTTGCCTCGGTGGTGCCGCGCGCCGACCACAACCTTACCGTTCTGTGCGAGAAGTATTTCGGCATCACCCCCCTGTTCGCAGGGCAGGGCACCGCGCGCTGGCGGTTCGAGATCGATGTTGACCAACCGTCATCATTAGGGGCCGACCGCGCGCTCAACATTCTTGCCGCGCATCACAAATATGGCGGTGACCTCATCATTGTTGATTTCGGCACAGCGACCAAGTTCGAGGCGGTGGATTACACCGGCGCCTACAAGGGCGGGTCGATCGCGCCGGGGATCAATCTCAGCCTTGATGCGCTCGTGGGCAAGACCGCCAAGCTCCCGCGCATCGCTATCCGTGCGCCTGCCAGTCGATCCGTGATCGGCCGCAACACCGAAGACCAGATGCTGATCGGCGTGTTCTGGGGCTACGTTGCAATGATGGAAGGCATGGTCGCCAAGATGAAGGCCGAGATCGGCCGCCCTGCCAAGGTCGTCGCCACGGGCGGTCTTGCGATCCTGTTCGACGACGCGACCGACATCTTCGACCATGTCGATGCCGACCTCACCCTTGATGGCCTCGCCATCCTCGCCCGCCAGGCTGAAACCGCCTGAGTGCGCATAGCGTAAGAGACCTTGTGAAGAACGATTACACCCCCGAAGACGAACTCCTGTTCCTTGCGCTGGGCGGCTCGGGCGAGATTGGCATGAACGTCAATCTCTACGGCTGCCAGGGCAAGTGGATCATGGTCGATCTGGGCATGACCTTCTCGGGCAACGAATATCCCGGCGTCGAGCTGGTCTTCGCCGATCTCGACTTCATCGAGGAGCGGCGCAAGGATCTGCTCGGCATCGTCCTGACCCACGCGCACGAGGATCACATCGGCGCGGTGCCCTATTTCGCGGGTGACCTGGGCGTGCCGCTTTATGCGACACCCTTCACCGCCGATCTGGTGGCGAGGAAGCTGGAAGAGGCCGGGCTGCTCGGACAGGTCGAACTCAACATTATCGAAGACGATCACGGCCAGATCGACCTCGGCCCGTTCACTATCACCTACCTGCCGCTGGCGCACTCGATTGCCGAGGGCAATGCCCTGCTGATCGACACGCCGCACGGGCGCATCTTCCACACTGGCGACTGGAAGCTCGACGATGATCCGATCATCGGCGAACCCACCACCGAGGAAGAACTGCGCGCAATCGGTGCAGATGGCGTGTTGGCGCTGGTGTGCGATTCCACCAACGTCTTCAACCCCAATGCCTCGGGCAGCGAGGGTGCGGTGCACAAGGCGCTGATGGAGGAAGTCGCGCGCCACACAGGCAAGCGCGTCGTCGTCACCACCTTCGCGAGCAATGTCGCGCGCCTGCAAACGCTGGGCGAAGTGGCGCGGGAAACGGGGCGGCAGATCTGCGTCGCGGGCCGTTCGCTCGATCGCATTATCGAGGTGGCGCAGGACAACGGCTACCTCGCTGATTTCCCCACCCCGGTCGACTTCGACACCGCGATGGGCCTGTCGCGTGGGCAGGTGCTGATCCTCGCCACCGGCGGGCAGGGCGAGCCGCGGGCGGCGCTCGGGCGGATGGCGGACATGAACCACCCGATCGAACTGGTCGCTGGCGATGTGGTGCTGTTCTCCTCGCGCCAGATCCCCGGCAACGAGATCGCCATCGGCAAGATCCAGAACCAGCTCGCCGCGCGCGGTATCCAGATGGTGACCGACCGGCAGGCGCTGATCCACGTCTCGGGCCACCCGGGGCGGCCGGAGCTGGAGGCGCTCTACGATTGGCTCAAGCCCGAGGTGCTGGTGCCGGTGCACGGCGAAATCCGCCACATGGCCGAGCAGGCCCGCGTCGGCAAGGCGAGCGGAATCCCGCATCAAGTGGTGCAGAAGAACGGAGACATCGTCCGCCTCGCGCCGGGCAAGCCGGGCAAGCTCGGCGAAGTGCGCGCCGGGCGTCTGGTGCTCGATGGCGACATCATCTCGCCCGCTGATGGCGATGCGATCACCATGCGCCGCCGGATCGCGGGTGAGGGCGTGCTGGTGGTGGTGCTGGCGCGCGGGAGCCGTCCGGTGATCGAGGCGGTGGGCCTGCCGCTTGACGAGGACCTCCCCGAATTTCTCGCCGAGGCATCCGAGGATGTGCTCAACGCCATCAAGCGCCTCAAGGGCCGCGACGCGAAAGATGAGGCCGCGATCCGCGAGGCGGCGCGCCTTGCCGCCCGCCGCGCGGCGCAGCGCTGGTCAGGCAAGCGCCCGCAGGTGCGGGTTGTCATGCCGGGAGCAGCCGCCTGATGCAGATCACCTCGATTGCGGCGATCTACTTCCTGTTCTTCGTGATGAGCGGCTTTCTGATGCTGCCCTTCGGCGTCAAGACCGCCGACGAGGTGGGGGCGGACAAGGTGCCGGGGCAGGCCGATAGCGCGCCGATCAACTTCCAGCCCGGCAAGGTCGCTGCCCGCGCATCAGTGGTCGCAGCGCTCGCCACGGCGCTGTTCGTGGCCAATTACCACTATGGCTGGGTGACGGTCGCGGATATCGATTTCCTGCCCAAACCGCCTGCTGCCAGCGCCACCTAGGTGCGGAACCGCTGGATTGCCTGCGCGAGAGCGACGTAGAGCTTGCCCATGTCCGATCCCAGCATCGTCACGCTCAGCACGTGGCCATCGCGGGTCGAGAGCGTCTGCCGCAGCAGTGCCTCGAAATCGTGGATGTAGCGGCTGACATTGGCCTTGAACGTCTCGTCGGCGCTGTAGAGCGTGGCGATATCCTTGGCGGTGCCATTGTCGATAAGGCGCACCGCGCGGCGGGTGAAGATGCCGCGGTCGCCCTTGAGATAGGCGTCCCACGCTGTGTCGGCGACCTCGGTTGAGAGGCCTGCGGTGATGTCGATAGCCGCAGAATTGAGGCTGTCGGTGATCAGCGCCATCCGCCGCGCAAAGTCATTATTGACCTGCTCTTCAGCCAGTTCGCGCGCACGAGTGACGCGCTGTTCGAGATTTCCGGTAAGTTCGTTCACCTTGACCAGCTGATCGCGCAGCTGAATTGCCGCCTCGCGCCCGACCCCGGCGGCGTGTGCCGCGGATTGTTCAAGCTTGCCGAGCGTGGAAGCCGCCTCGGTGCGCAGCGCACGTTCAAGCACGCCGACGGCGTCGGCCCCGATACTGCCAGCCAGCGCCAGCAACCGCTCGCGCGCACCCTGATCGAGCGTGGCGAAGGCCTGCGCGATGGCCTCTTCGAGCGTGCCGAGCGCCGCGCGCAGCGTGTTCTGACTGGCGTTCGCCAGCGCGCCGCTTTCCTCTGCCAGTCGCGCAAAGCCGCCGCGCAGCCCCTGAAGCCGGGCGAGGGCGTCCTCGGTCTCCTCCGCAAGATGCGACTTGAACCCGGCAATCGCGACTTCAGCCGCGTCGATTTCGCTACGGGTCTTGAGCAGATAGTCGGACAGGTCGCTGCCTGCCTGCGTGCTCCGCAGCATCAGCGCTTCGACCTTGTCGGCGCGGGCCTCGACCCCTTCGAGCGCCCCGTTGGCCGCGCTGATCGCGGTCGTCAGATTCTCACGGCAGGTGCGGGTGCCCGATTGCAGGATTTCGAGCATCCGCACGCTGCTGTCGGTGAGCTGCACCAGCTGCGCCTCGGTCGCGGCAAGTGCCACACGCTTGTCGGCGAGCTGCTGCATGAGGGCGTTCAGGCCTTCGCCAAGCGTCGAGCGGGTGGCCTCACCGGACTGGCTGATGGCCGCGATCGCGCGTTCGAGCTCGGCCGCCTGTTCGCCGAGCGCATCACCAAGCGCCACCAGCTTTTCAATCTCGGCCATCTGCGCCTCGCGCCGCTGCGCCAGCGCATCATCGAGCGCGGCGAGCCGCTGCGCCAAGACTTCGCTGGCCTGCGCTTCGGTCGTCTCGAAGGCGGCCTGGCGCTGCTGGATCAGCTCTTCAAAGCGGCTGCCGCGCGCCTCGATCTGGCTGTCTATCTGCTGCGCGGCATCGCGCAGATCGGCGAGGCGCTGCGCACTTGCGGCCTGCGTGCTGCGGTCAAGCTGGTCGACCAGCTGGAGCTTTTCCGTCATCGCCTCGTGCAAGGCGGTGATGGTTGCCGCGAAATCGGTTTGCGCCTGCGTGGTTGCGGCGTGCAGGCTGTCGGCGATGGTGTTTGCCTGCGCGCGAATATCCTCCACCCGTCCGGCTTGCGCGCTGAGTGCTTCGCTTTCGAGTGCGGCAATGCGTTCGCGATAGGCCTCCGCTTCGTTCTGCAAGGCGGCAAACCGCTGGGTCACGAGCGCTTCGACCCGTGCGACCTGCGTTTCGAACTGGCCCAGGGCATCGCCCACCTGCGCAGTCAGGCGCGCAACCTGCGCTTCGCTGCTGTTGCCTGCTTCGCCCAGCGCGGTCATGCCGCCGGTAAGCTTGCCGAGCTGATCCTCGGCGGTGCGCCCTGCCGCACCGATCTGGTTGGCCACGTCGCGAGCCGCGTTCGCAATCACGGGCAGATCATCGCGCAGGCGGTTCATATTGCCGAGCGCGGTCTCACTCGTGGTGCTGATGGCTTCGACCTGTGCGCCGTTGCTGGCAATAAGCGCCTGCAATTCACCCGCATGGGCACCCAGCCGCTCTGCCGCAATGCGGCCCAGTGCTTCAAGATCACGCGCTTGGGCGGCAAGAAACTCGCGCGCCAGACTGAGCTCGCGGTTGACCACCTTGAGCCGGGCTTCAAGCGCGGCGCTCTCTCGGTTCATCAAAGCGGCAGTATTGGCAAAGCGCACCGCTTCGGCCTGCGAGGAACGCATCGCCAGCAGCCAGCCGATCCCCACCAGCGCGACCGGCACCGCCCAGCTGACCACCCAGCTCGCCCATTGCGCAGGCGCGGCGCCCGCCAGCATTTGCGCCCAATTGGCCCAGACGAAGAACCCGCTCCATGCGGCAGTAACCAGAATGGCCAGCACCGCCATAAGCCTGTGCGAGCCGCCCGGATGATCGCCAGCATGGGCCTCGTCCTCAGCCCAGCTTTCAGCAAGGTCGAGCGTCTCTTCCCCCGCAAGAGCCTGCCCGCCGACCTCCGGAAGTGTCGTATCCCCCGAGCCGCTTTCGCCGCCGCTGCGCCCCAAGGCGCGCATCTGGTGCCGTCCTGTCATGGGCGCTTTCATACCACACCGCCGTTGTGGATAAACCCCGCATTAACCCAATCGCGCGTATTCGCGGGAGCATGGCATTCAATCATGGCGCCCTTGATGCAACCCTGGCGGCAGCGGCCGGCGATGATGCCGCGCTGCTGCGCGAGTTGCGTGCGGCCTTCATCGAAAGCGCGATGCGGCAGCTTGACCTGCTCAAGCGGGCGCGCTGCGACGGCAATTGGCACGTTGCGGCGATGCGGCTGAAGGGGCTGGCGGCGAGCTTCAATGCCGAAGACCTGCTGCAAGCTGCGGAAATCGCGCTTCACGCCGCACCAGGCGAGCCTATGGCGATCCGCGAGGTCGAGGGCGTTCTCGCCCGCTTCAGCCGCGCACAGACCGCTGACCTGCGCCGCGACGCCCGTCGCTGACAGCCATCGCCTCGCCGATGGGCGGGGTAATCTTTCAACTGCGGCTTGAACCCATGCTCTGAACGCGTCACCCTCGCGGCCGCAATGCCGAGGGGGTAATGATGCGCGTTGGCCTGATCGCTGCGCTGAAGACAGATCGCGAGGGGAGCCTGCGCGCGTCTTTGCCGCTTGCGGGGCGCAGCGTGCTGGCGTGGCAAGGTGCGCTGCTGCAATCGCTCGGCGTCGAGCGGGTGGTCTGCCTGACTGCGACCCATTCGGCCGAAATCCTCGCGCTCCAGCACAGCATCGAGGGTAGCGGCGCGGCCTTCCATGCCTTGACCGGCTTTGCGGCGCTGCCTGCTCTGGTGCGCGCCGAGGATGATCTCTTCATCATCGCCGACGGCTTGGTGCCCGATGCCGAGATCGTGCGCGGGATGTTCACCAGCGAGAGCGCCTTGCGTCGCATGGTTGCGGCATTTCCGGCCGACCATCCCCTTGCCGCGGCCTTCCCGGAGGATTTCGAACGGATCGATGCGAGCCGCAATTGGGCCGGAGTCCTTGCGATGCGCGGCGCGCCGGTGCAGCAGCTTGCGGATTTCCCAGCCGATGCCGATGCCGTGTCCCTGCTGCTGCGGCTTGCCTTGCAAAGCGGGACACCCCTACGCGACCTTGCAGCGCACGAACCCCTGGATCAGCGCTGGATCTTGGCCGATGACGGCGACCGGGTCGCGGCGGCCGGGGAAGCGCTGATCGCCAGCGCCGCCCCACCACGCGACTGGCGCGCTCCGATGGAGCTGCTCGCCGGTCTGCTGGCCCGTGCGCTTGCGCAGCGCGGTCAGGGGCAGGGCGGGCTGGTGGCGGGCGGGATCGGGCTGGCGCTCCTGTTGACCGGCGTGATGACGGCTGCGTTCGGCCCGCCTGCCGCAGGGCTGCTGCTGGCAGGGCTGGGCACCCTTGGTCTGCGGGTGGCGCAGGCCCATGCGGCGCTTGCCCGGCGCTTGCTGGAAATTGTCAAACCCAGCACCGCCACCGGCGCGGAGATGCTGGGCGCGGTGAGCGACCTCCTCACCGCGCTCCTGCTGTGGTTTGCGCTTGCGCCGTGGCCGAGTTGGCAGCCGCTTGCCGTGCTTGGCCCGGTCACTGTCGGTTTGGCCGTTCTGGCCGCGCGCAGCGAGGGTGAGGCGCTCGCCCGCCCTGCCGCAGACCGCGCTTCCTGGCTCCTGGTGCTTGCGCTTGCCTCTGCCTTTGACCTGTTGCCTGAAGCGCTGGCCTGTCTCGCCTTGGGGCTATTGACAGCTTTGCTGCTGCGCGGACGCAAGACTTGATCTAACGCGGTCTTAACTATGTGGGGGTAACCCTCGCAAGGATGGGCGAAAAGACGATGGACCTGGCCGCCGACGCTGCTGTCGAGGCGATCCTCACAGAGGAGCTCGCGCGGGAAACCCGTGCGCTGACGGCGGTCGTCCCGGTCTTGCGCCACCTGCTGAGCAGCGAAGCGCAGGCGCTGGTCAGCGACGCGGTGCTCGCCCGGGTGCGCGGCATGATCCACGACCTTGCGGCACAATTGCTGGCGCTGCGGGCGGGCAGCGATCCGGCCATAAGGTTGCCCGCCCATTCGATCGAGGCATCCGTGCTCGATCCGCTGGCCGAGCAGCTGATGGCCGACGAAGCCCTGCTCGCCCATTGCCATGCACTTGCCGCCGAGAGCCTGATTGCCGAACGCCTGCAAACGCGCCACGCGGTCGATCCGGTGCTGAGCCCCTTGCTCCAGGAACTGATCGCGGCAGAAGACCCCGCCATTGCCAGCCTCGCCATGGCGACACTCGCAGGGCAATCGCGCTTCGTGCAAAGCCAGCGGCGCATGGAATTGCCGCTCGCCGAACTTCCCGCCGAACTGTTCCATCGCCTGCTGGCGGGCGTGCAGAGTCAGATGGGCGATAGCGAGGCCGCGACGCGCTTGCAGGCCGGTTACGACGAGGCGGCGGGGCGGCTTGGCCTGCTGGCACGGCTCGTCGCAGCGATGCGCCGGGGCGCGGTGGCGGCGCTGGGTCTGGACCATGCCGGGGTTGCGCTGTTCGCCAGCGCACTCGCAGCCGCGACACGCCAGCCGCGCGCCGGTGTCGTGCTCGCCTGCCTTGATGGGCAGGGACTGCGGCTCGCATTGCTGTTGCGGGCAGGCGGCGTCGATGGCCGGGCGGCGGAGCGGCAGGTGATGCTCGCCGATCCGAACGGACGTCCGCCGCGCGGGCTCGCCGAAATTGCCCCCGCGCAGGCCGAGGCGCTGCTGGCGGGCAGCGGTGGCGGGCGATGAACGCGATGGATCACACCGACAGCCTGCTCGGCGCCTATGGCCTCACGGATGCGCGCGACCGGCTTCTGAGCGCGGATGCGCCGCTCGCCGAGTTGCAGGAGCGCTGCGGGGGCGACCTGCCGGGCACGCTCGCGATCCCTGAACTGCTGGCATTGGTGCAGCAGGCGCGGGCGATGGGCCTCAAGATCGCGCGCAGCTTTTCCGCATTTGATGGCGATGCTGAAGTTTCCGGCTTTGCGCGCATTCACCCCCTTGCGGAGGGCGAAGGCGGCGGCTGCGAGGTGCTGGTCGAGAACTGGCAACGCAGCCCGCTGACGCCGCCCAGCGCGCGCGAGTTCGCGGAAAAGATCGATGCCATCGACCGCGCCACCGCGGAAGTCAGTGCCCGGCTCGACGCACGCCAGCGCTTGCAGGTGCTGAGCGCACTCGCGCCCGATGCTGCCGAATTGCAGAAGGCTGCCACCGAAGCCCCCGGCACGACCTGGAGCACGCTGGTCGAATTGACCGGCGTCAGCCATCATCAGCCGCTCCACTGGCGGCTGCTCGACGGAGCCACGTGCCGCTTTGCCGGGTCGGCCCGCAATTGGCGGGTGCGCCTGATCCCGCTCGGCCCCGATGCGCAAAACCCTGCGGGGTTCGAACTGCTGCTGATCGCCGAAGAGCCGCTCGGCGAAACGGTGGCCGACCAGGCCGACAGCGCGGCGCCCGAGGCTCTCCCCTCGCGCCTCGTCGGCACAGCGCTGACCCCGGTGCTGCGCCAGCCGGTCGCGCGGATCATTGCCAATGCCGAAAGCATCCGCGCCCGCCTCGCCGGCCCGCTGCGTGATGAATACAGCGAATACGCGGGCACGATCGCCAGCGCCGGGCAGCATCTTGCCGCCATGCTGGACGATCTTGCCGATCTCGAAGTGGTCGAAACGCCGGGCTTCTCGACGGCGAGGGAGCCCGTCGATCTCGCCGATGCGGCGCGCCGGGCAGCGGGGATCCTCGGGGTGCGCGCGCAGAACCGCGACACCGTGCTGGTGGTCGAAGGCGAGCGCGGCGCGGCGGTGGCGACGGCGGAATTCCGGCGCGTGCTGCAAATCCTCATCAACCTGATCGGCAACGCCATTGCCTACGCCCCGGCCGCAAGCACGGTGACGATCACCGCGCTTGCGGCCGGTGAGGGGCGGGTGGCTCTCACGGTCGCCGACGAGGGGCCGGGCATTACCCCCGAACAGGCCACCCGCATCTTCGACAAGGGCGAACGTCTCGGCCGTGACAGTGACGGTGGTCGTGACGGGGGATCAGGCCTTGGCCTCTATATCTCGCGCCGTCTAGCCGAGGCGATGGAAGGGAGCCTCACCGTCAGCGCGGCACCCGGCGGCGGGGCGTTGTTCCGGCTCGAACTTCCGGCGCATTGATCAGCGCCTGATCTTGCTGGCCCACCACAGCAAAAGCGCGCCAACCACTGTGGTCAGCGCGCCGTAAAGCACCCATTGCTGCTGCGCGAGCATGAAGCTGCTGGCGGGCCAGTTCAAAAGCCCTGCGCCCTGAAGCGCCCAGATGATGCCCATGACGACTAGGAAAACCCCTGCCGTCCTGAGCATCATCATGGGGTGTCAGTCTCTCAGCGCTTGTCGAGCGGGATGTAATCGCGCTCCGTCGGGCCGGTGTAGAGCTGGCGCGGACGCCCGATCTTCTGGCCGGGATCGCTGATCATCTCGTTCCACTGCGCCACCCAGCCCACGGTGCGGGCGAGGGCAAACAGCGCGGTGAACATCGTGGTCGGGAAACCGATCGCCGAAAGGATGATGCCCGAATAGAAGTCGACGTTGGGGAACAGCTTCTTCTCGATGAAGTAGGGATCGCTGAGCGCGATTTCCTCAAGCCGCAACGCGGTTTCGAACAGCGGATCGGTGACCTTCAGCGCATCGAACACTTCGCGCACGGTCTTCTGCATCACCGTCGCGCGCGGGTCGTAGTTCTTGTAGACCCGGTGACCGAAGCCCATCAGGCGGAACGGATCGTTCTTGTCCTTGGCGCGCTCGATATAGTGCGGGATTTTGTCGGGCGTGCCGATTTCCTTGAGCATATTGAGCGCCGCTTCATTCGCGCCGCCATGCGCCGGGCCCCACAGGCAGGCGATGCCGGCCGCGATGCACGCAAACGGGTTCGCGCCCGAAGAGCCCGCCAGACGCACGGTCGATGTCGAGGCGTTCTGTTCGTGATCGGCGTGGAGGATGAAGATCCGGTCCATCGCGCGCTCGACCGCCGGGATCACCTCATATTCCTCGGCCGGAACGCCGAAGGTCATGCGCAGGAAATTGCCGGTGTAGGACAGGCGGTTGTCCGGATACATGAAGGGCTGGCCGACCGAATACTTGTAGGCCATCGCCGCAATCGTCGGCATCTTGGCGATCAGCCGGTGCGAGGCGATCATGCGCTGGGTCGGATCGGCGATGTCGGTGCTGTCGTGATAGAACGCCGACAGCGCGCCGACCACGCCGCACATCACCGCCATCGGGTGCGCATCGCGGCGGAAGCCCCGATAGAAGGTCATCAGCTGCTCGTGCAGCATGGTGTGGCGAGTGATGGTGTAGGTGAACTTGTCGAGCTCGTCCTTGCTCGGCAGTTCGCCGTTGAGCAGCAGGTAGCTGACTTCCATAAAGCTGGAATGTTCGGCCAGCTGGCCGATCGGATAGCCGCGGTGCAGCAGCACGCCCTCGTCACCATCGATGTAGGTCAGCGCGCTTTCGCAGCTGGCGGTCGAGGTGAAGCCCGGGTCGAAGGTGAACGCCCCCGTCTGCGCGTAGAGCTTGCGGATGTCGATCACATCGGGGCCGGTGCTGCCTTCGAGCACCGGATATTCGAAGGTCTTGCCCCCGAGTTCGAGTTTCGCCGTCTTGTCTGCCAAGATCTATCTCCTGTCCAAAATCCCTGCCGCGCCCCGTGCGACCCGCAGCCTGCCCTAGGCGGCCTGCGCTTCGAGCCGGGCGAGCGCTTCGTCCCGGCCCAAAAGGACCAGCACGTCGAAAATACCGGGTGATGTGGTCGTCCCGGTTAGCGCCGCGCGCATCGGCTGCGCCAGCTTGCCAAGGCCCAATCCCTGCTCCTCGGCGAGCGCCTTCGTAGTGGCTTCGAGCGCCTCGCTTGTCCAGTCGTTTTGCGCTGCAAGTGCGTTGCAAATGACGCGCAGGATGGTGCGCGCGTCACCTTCGAGCAGGGCGGCGGCCTTTTCGGTCATAGCCAGGGGGCGTTTGGCAAAGAGAAATGCTGCGCCCTCAATGACTTCGATGAGGCTCTTGGCGCGGACTTTGAGAAACGGCATCGCCCGGGTCAGCAGCTCGACATCGGCATCCTCGCCCAGCCTTTCGGCAACCAGCGCGGCAAGGCGCGCGTCATCAGCCTCGCGCAGATAGTGACCGTTGAGATTCTCGAGCTTCTTGATGTCGAAGCGCGACGGGCTCTTGCCAACGCCGGAAAGGTCGAACAGCTCGACAGCCTCGGTGCGGGTGATTTCCTCGCGGTCGCCGTGCCCCCAGCCCAGACGCAGCAGATAATTGAACAGCGCCTCGGGCAGGATGCCGAATTCGTCGCGATAATTCTCGACCCCCAAGGCACCGTGGCGCTTGGACAGCTTGGCCCCGTCGCTGCCGTGGATCAGCGGGATGTGGGCATAGACCGGATCAGGCCAGTTGCCCTCGATCGCGTTCATCGCGCGGATGATCGGCAGCTGGCGGAAGGCGTTGTTGAGGTGATCGTCGCCGCGGATCACATGGGTCACCCCCATGTCGTGATCATCGACCACCACCGCGAGCATATAGGTCGGCGTCCCGTCAGCGCGCAGGATGATGTAATCGTCGATTTCCTCGTTCTTGACCGTTACCGGGCCTTGCACCTGGTCATGGATCGTCACTTCGCCTTCGTTCGGGGTCTTGAGCCGGATGACGAAGGGAGCACCTTCCGGCGCCTCGGCCGGATCGCGGTCACGCCAGCGGCCGTCATACCGCAGCGGCTGCTTGTTGGCGCGCTGATGCTCGCGCATGGCCTCAAGCTCTTCAGGCGTGGCAAAGCACTTGTAGGCGTGGCCGGCGGCCAGCAGGATCTGCGCGACTTCAGCGTGGCGCTCGGCCCGGTCGGACTGGAACACCGGCGGCGCATCATAATCAAGCCCTAGCCAGGCCAGCCCTTCGATGATCTTGTCGATCGCGTCCTGGGTGGAGCGCTTGCGATCGGTGTCCTCGATCCGCAGCAGCGTGCGGCCGCCGTGGTGGCGGGCGTAGAGCCAGTTGAACAGCGCGGTGCGCGCGCCGCCGATATGCAGATAGCCCGTGGGCGAGGGCGCGAAGCGGGTGACCACCTCACCAGTGGTGGCGGTGTCTGCGCTGCTGCTTTCGCTTGCCATAAGCTTCGAGTTCCTGTTCACTTTGAGCGGCTTGGCGCCAGCATCCGATGGGGCTGAGCCGGCCGGGGGACAAGCCGATGCGCGATGTGCCGATCATTCCTATGGGGGAGGATCCGGGCGGCCCGGATACTGCCGCGCAGCGACGTGCGCGCCCTTGGCAAACCGGGGACCACTTGTCCAGCGCTGCGGGCGCGATCCGGCAAGGGCTGGATGCTGGCGAGCGCTTTCTCGGCGCCGCCGGGTTCGACCGGGCACCATGGCTGGCGGTGCTGTTTGCTGGCGGGATCGTGTGCTGGTTCAGCTTGCCGCAGATGTGGCAATGGTGCGCTGCGCTGGCGGGCAGTGCGGGCACCGCGCTTGCTGCTCTGGTGCTCTGGCCGCCGGGAGGTGCAGCCGATGAGACGCGGGCCAATCTGCGCCTTGCTGTTTTTGCCTGCGGCCTGGTGTTCGCCTTGGGGATTGCGGTCGTCTGGGCGCGCTCGGCGATTGTCGGCGCGCCGCCGGTCGCTGCGCCCCTCGTGCAGATCATCGACGGGCGCGTGCTTGAACGCGAGGATCAACCCGCCGAGGGGCGACTGCGCCTGACGCTGGCAGTGCGCGGGATCGGCGATGGGCCCGAGGCCGCGATCGCGCGCAAGGTGCGGGTCAATGTCCCGCTTGCCACCTTTGGTGAGAACGGGCTTCCGGCCGGACTGGCCGAGGGCGCGGTGGTGCGGCTGCGTGCACGGCTGATGCCGCCGGCGCCGCCGATGCTGCCCGGCAGCTACGATTTTGCCCGCGCGGCATGGTTCAAGGGGCTTGCGGCGACCGGAACAATGATCGGCCCACTCACCTTGCTCCATCCCGCGCCCGAGAGCGGCGGTCTGGCGAGCCTCCAGCGCGCGCTGGCCGCCCATGTTCGCGCACAGGTGCCTGGCTCGCCCGGAGCGATTGCGGCGGCCTTTGCGAGCGGCGACAGGGGCGGGATTGCGCCTGCGGATGAAGTGGCGATGCGCGATTCCGGCCTGACGCACTTGCTCTCGATCAGCGGTCTTCACGTCAGCGCGGTGATCGCGGCGGCATATGTGCTGGCCTTGCGGCTGCTGGCGCTGTGGCCGGGGTTGGCCTTGCGGGTGCGGCTGCCGGTGGCGGCGGCGGGCGCCGGGGCGCTCGCGGGGATCGGTTACACGCTTCTCACCGGGGCCGAGGTGCCGACGGTGCGCAGCTGCGTTGCGGCCTTGCTGGTGCTGGGCGCGCTGGTCGCCGGGCGTGAGGCGCTGTCCTTGCGGATGGTCGCTGTCGCCGCTGGTTTTGTGCTGCTGCTATGGCCCGAGAGTGCGATCGGGCCCAGCTTCCAGATGAGCTTTGCCGCGGTGCTGGCCATCGTCGCGCTCTCGAACAGCGCCCCGGTGCGCGCCTTTCTGGCCCCGCGCGAGGAGCCGTGGTGGGCCAGCATCGGCCGGCGGGTCGTGATGCTGTTCGTCACCGGCGTTGTCATCGAACTGGCGCTGATGCCGATCGTGCTGTTCCATTTCCACCGCGCTGGCATTTACGGTGCCTTTGCCAATGTGATCGCGATTCCCTTGGTGACATTTGTCTCCATGCCATTGATTGCGCTGGGTTTGCTGCTTGATGCGGTGGGGTTGGGCTGGCCTGTGTGGTGGCTGGTGGAACGCTCGCTCGCGCTCTTGCTCGGGATCGCGCACCTGACGGCGGGGCAGGCTGGCGCGGTCACATTGATGCCGCAGATCAGCGGGGTGACGGTGGCGCTGTTCGCAGCCGGTGGCCTGTGGCTTGCGCTGTGGCGCGGGCGGGTGCGGCTTGCAGGGTTACTGCCCGTCGGTCTGGCGAGCCTGCTCGTCTGGGCGACCCCGATCCCCGATCTGCTGGTGGCGGGCGACGGGCAGCAGGCGGGGATCACGCTTGCCGGGCCTGATGGAGAGACCCGCCTTCTGGCGCTGCGCGACAGCCGCTCGGCCTATACCCGCGACAATCTGATGGAACTGGCAGGCGTTGCCGCGGAGCCTGTACCGCTGGCCGAATGGCCCGGAGCGCGTTGCTCCTCGGCCTTCTGTGCCATCACGCTGCGGCGTGGCGGGCGGGACTGGTCCTTGCTGCTCGGACGGGGGCGGGCGCAGGTGGAGGAGCGCGCTCTGGCGGCGGCCTGCGCCGAGGCAGACATCGTTGTTTCGGAACGCTTTCTGCCTCGATCCTGCCGCCCGCGCTGGTTCAAGGCCGACCGGCGGATGCTCGAACGATCAGGCGGGCTTGCGGTTGATCTGGAAGCGCAAAGCATCACCACGGTTGCCGCGAGCCAGGGAGAGCATGGCTGGTGGCAGCCACCGGCAACACGCGCCCTGCCGCCAGAGCGGAGTATCCGGAAAGCTGCGATGATGCGGCAAAACCCTGCGACACCGTGACAAAAACCTGCGATGCGCCGACAGGAGCAGGGCAGGCGGGCACAAACGATGCGGTGCAGGGGCCGCCGCCACAATCCAACACGTCAGCCAGACCGATCAGGCCGGAAGCGCAGGGCTCGCGCCCTGCCTTCCGGCCCGCCTGTCGTCAGTGGTAGCGCCGCAGCAATCCGGCCAGCTTGCCCTGCACCTCGACTTCGCCGGGGGCATAGAACTGCGGATCATAGGCCGCATTGGCCGGATCGAGCCGCACCTTGCCGCCTTCGCGCCGCAGGTACTTGAGCGTCGCTTCCTCGCCGCGCACCAGTGCCACCACGATCTCGCCGTCGCGCGCGGTGTTGGTCCGCCGCACCAGGGCGAAATCGCCGTCGAAAATCCCGGCCTCGACCATCGAATCGCCCGAGACTTCGAGCGCGTAATGTTCACCCGGGCCAAGCAGCGCAGCAGGCACCGGCAGGGTCGACTGGCCTTCCAGCGCCTCAATCGGGGCACCCGCCGCGATCCGGCCGTGGAGCGGCAGTTCGATCACGTCATTGGCCGCTTCAGGCGCGCGCGCTGCCGGAGCAGGCATCGCCACGACATTGTCCCCCGCAGGCGCAGGCCGCGACGGGGTGGTATCGCCCGGTTCACGGATCACTTCGAGCGCGCGCGCCCGGTTGGGCAGGCGGCGCAGGAAGCCGCGTTCTTCCAGCGCGGAGATCAGCCGGTGCACGCCCGACTTGCTCTTCAGATCGAGCGCTTCCTTCATTTCCTCGAAACTCGGCGAGATCCCGGTTTCTTCCAGCCGCTGCTGGATGAAGACGATCAGCTCGCGCTGTTTTGCGGTCAGCATTGGTCAAACTCCTGTGGTCGCACCCACAACGCCCCCATGCTGGAGGCGCCGTGCCAATCCCTTGCGTGCGCCAAGAGGCACCCCGAAACAGGTGCGTTGATTGCACTTGTCGTCCGCCATTAAGGTGAACGAACAAGGAACAATTAGGAAACTAAATTACCCGAGTCAAGCGCGCCCGACGGCAAAACCGCGCAAATCAGCCATTTCGGAGCTGGAACACCGGAACGGGCGAGCCGGCGGCCAGCATCGGGGCGTGGGCGGGACGGTCGATCAGCGCGTCAGCAGCAGCCAGCGCCGACAGCGCCGAGGAATCCTGCGATCCGGCAAGGCGCACGCTCTCGCCTCTGATGAGGGCCCGCAGGAATTCGCGCCTTGGGCCGACCGCGGGGAGATCCTCGGCTGCCGCCATGATCACGGCGCGCGGCAAGGGCGCGGGATCGCCCATGCTGGCGCGCACCAGCGGAAGCGCGAAAAGGAACGCGGTGACAAAGCTCGATACCGGATTGCCCGGCAGCCCAAGGATGACTTGCGAGCCCTTGGCACTCTGGCGTGTGGCCACCAGCAGCGGCTTGCCCGGTTTGATCGCGATCTTCCAGAAGGCGATTTCGGCCCCCCAGTCCGCCAGCGCGGGCTTGATGAGATCGTGATCGCCCACCGATGCGCCGCCCGATGTGATGAGGATATCGGCCCCCTCGGCCAAGGCCAGCGCCTCGGCGAGCGCGGCGCGATCATCGGGCACCGGGCCAATGCGGGTGACCTCGCAGCCGAGCGGGGCGAGCATCGCTGCGATCATGGCCGCATTGCTGGCGGGGATCTGGTGCGGCAGGCAGTCAGCCGGATCGCGGGCAAGTTCGTCCCCCGAATCCATCACCGCAACCTTGACCCGGGCCGCGACCTCGATCGAGCCATGCCCGGCGGCCAGCACTAGCGCGAGACGGGCCGGGGTCAGCCGGGTGCCGCGCGTCAGCAGCAGGTCGCCCGCGTGAAAATCGAACCCCCGCGCACGGATGTGCCGCCCTGGCGGCGGAACTTCGGTTGCCGTGATGATCCCGGCCTCATCGCGGGCATCTTCCTGGAGCAGCACCCGGTCGGCCCCCGGCGGCACGATCGCGCCGGTCGAGATCCGCACGCACTGATTGTCCGACAGAACCTCGCGGAAGGGTGATCCGGCGCGGCTTTCACCCACCAAGCGCCACGGGCCTGCGCCCGGCGCGAGTGCATAGCCATCCATCGCTGACAGATCGGCCGCGGGCTGGGTGCGGGCGGCGCGGATGTCCTGCGCGATGCACCGACCTGACGCGGTATCGACCGGCACGGTTTCATGGGCCGGCTGCGGCGCGAGGGCAAGCAGGCGGGCCTGCGCGTCTTCGAGCGCCAGCGGCGCGCTCAAGGCTGCGCGCTCCAGTCGCCGGACTTGCCGCCGGTCTTGGCGATCAGGCGGACTTCGGAGATCACCATGCCCTTGTCGATCGCCTTGGCCATGTCATAGATTGTGAGGAGTGCGATGGAAGCGGCTGTCATCGCTTCCATTTCCACGCCGGTCTTGCCGGTCAGCGAGGCTGTGGCGGTGGCGCGGATCGCGCTTTCCTCATAGGCGAACTCGATATTGACGGCTTCGAGCCCGAGCGGGTGGCACAGCGGGATCAGCTCGCCGGTGCGTTTGGCGGCCATGATCCCGGCGATGCGCGCGGTGCCGAGGACATCGCCCTTGGGGGCATTGCCTGCGCGGATCGCTTCGAGCGCCTCGGCCGACATGGTGATCCGCCCCGAGGCGACCGCGCGCCGCGCCGTGGCGGGCTTGCCGCCGACATCGACCATGTGGGCCGCGCCGCTGGCATCGAGGTGGGTGAGTTTGCTCATGCCGCCGCTTGTGCGCCGAGCAGCGTTCGGGTGGCACTCGCAATATCGTCAGCCCGCATCAGGCTTTCGCCCACAAGGAAGCTGCGCACGCCTGCGGCTTCGAGGCGCTGGCAATCGGCATGGGTGTTGATCCCGCTCTCGCCCACGATCAGCGTGCCGGGCGGCATCAGCGGGGCGAGCCTTTCGGTGACGGCGAGCGAGGTGGTGAAGGTCTTGAGGTCGCGATTGTTGACCCCGATCAGGCGCGATTGGAGCGTGGCGGCGGCGCGTTCGAGCTCGGCCTCGTCATGGACTTCGACCAGCACGTCCATGCCCTGTTCGCGCGCGGCGGCTTCGATCTCGGCCATCTGCGCGTCGGAGAGGGCGGCGACGATGATCAGGATCGCATCGGCCCCGATGGCGCGGGCTTCGAGGCATTGCCAGGGATCGACCATGAAGTCCTTGCGCAGCACCGGCAGTGCGCAGGCGGCGCGGGCGGCGATGAGGTAATCCTCGTGCCCCTGAAAATAGGGCGCGTCGGTGAGGACGGAGAGGCACGCGGCACCGCCTGCTTCATAGGCGGCAGCATGGGCGGCGGGGTGGAAATCGGCGCGGATCAGGCCCTTGGAGGGGCTGGCCTTCTTGATCTCGGCGATCAGGGCATAGCCGCTGGCGGCGCGGGAGCGCAGGGCAGCCTCGAACCCGCGCGGGGCGCTCTGCGCGGCAGCAGCCCCGGCGAGCGCGGCGGGGGTGGTCGCGGCCTTGCGGGCGGCGACTTCGAGAGCCTTGTTGGCGCAGATTTCTTCGAGCTTGTTCAATTCAAAAACCGTTCGTG
Organism: Erythrobacter sp. BLCC-B19; assembly: GCF_028621955.1. Taxonomy (NCBI): domain Bacteria; kingdom Pseudomonadati; phylum Pseudomonadota; class Alphaproteobacteria; order Sphingomonadales; family Erythrobacteraceae; genus Erythrobacter; species Erythrobacter sp. BLCC-B19. The sequence goes on along the minus strand of NZ_CP117516.1, from coordinate 3,044,709 downwards.
CTGAGCCTGTCGAAGCACCGTTCTTCGTCTTCAAGCGGCAGATAAGGGGAAGGACAGCCCTTCGACAAGCTCAGGGCGAACGGGAATGGGTTATTTGGCGAGCGCGATCCATTTCTCCAGGAGCGCCAGTGCCGCGCCTGAATCAAGCGCTTCGGCCGCCATCGCGGCCCGCTCGCGCCAGTCCGCGCCGCGCCCGGCGACCAGCAGCGCGCCCGCCGCGTTGAACAGCACCGCGTCGCGGTAGGGGCCAGGGGTGCCCATCAGCAGCGCCTTCAATGCCGCCGCGTTGTGCTTGGCATCATCGCCCCGGATCGCTTCGATCGGCGCATGGGGGAGGCCCGCCGCGCCCGCATCGACCCGCTCCATGGTGAAGGCATGGCCGGTCACCACCGCGACCTCGTTGCCGCCTGCGAGGCTCAACTCGTCGAGCCCCTCGTCGCCCGAAACGATCAGCGACTTGCCGGTGCCGAGCCGCGCCAATGCGCCCGCATAGATCGGCACATAGGCAGGCCGCGCAATGCCGATCAGCTGGCTGGTGACGCCTGCCGGGTTGGAGAGTGGGCCCATCAGGTTGAAGATCGTGCGCTGGCCGATCCGCACCCGGATGGGCTGGATCCGCGCCATTGCCGGGTGGTGGTTTCTGGCGAACAGGAAGCAGATGCCGATTTCCGCGAGGGTCTTTTCGGCGGTTCGTCCCGCCGCGTCCATGTCCAGCCCGAGCGCTTCCAGTGTGTCCGCAGCGCCTGCTTTCGAAGATGCCGCACGGTTGCCATGCTTGGCGACCGGCACCCCGCAGGCCGCGACCACCAGGCTGACGGCGGTGGAGACATTGAGGGTGTGGTGCCCGTCGCCCCCCGTGCCGCAGACGTCGATTGCGCCTTCGGGGGCATCAATCGGGATCAGCCGCGCCCGCAGCGCCCGCGCCGCGCCCGCGATCTCGTCCGCCGTCTCACCGCGCGCGGAGAGGGCGACGAGGAACTGCGCGATTTCGTCCTCGGTCGGCGCGCCATCGAGCAGCACGCCGAACGCCGCCTCGGCCTCGGCCTCGGACAGGGGTGCGGTGATATCGGGCAGGGCGCTCATGCCGAAAGCCTTGCGGGCAGCACCGGATCGAGACCGCACAGCTTCACGAAGTTGGCGAGCAGCGCATGGCCATGCTCGGTGGCGATGCTTTCGGGGTGGAACTGGACCGAATGGATCGGGAGGCTGGCGTGGCGGAAGCCCATCACGCTGGGGTGATCGCTGCCGGGCGTTTCGGCATGGGCATTGGCGACCAGCTCCGGCGGCACATTCACCACCTCAAGGCTGTGATAGCGCGTGGCGATGAAGGGCGAGGGGAGCCCTTCGAACACCCCCGTCCCGTCATGCGTCACCGGCGAGGTCTTGCCATGCATCAGCCCCCCGCGCTGCACCGTCCCGCCGAAATGCTGGCCGATGGCCTGATGGCCGAGACACACGCCCATCAAGGGCTTGCCCGCATCGGCACAGGCCGCGACCAGATCGAGGCTGATCCCCGCCTCATTGGGCGTGCAGGGGCCGGGCGAAATCAGGAACCCCGCCGCATTGGTCCGCAACGCCTCCGACGCGGTCAGCGCATCATTGCGCTCGACGCGCACTTCGGCCCCCAACTCCATCAGGTAATGGACGAGGTTGAAGGTGAAGCTGTCGTAATTGTCGATGACGAGGATCATTGTGCCTCTGCCTCTGCCTCTGCCGATGGCTCTGCCGTCGGAGCCGCCTTTGCCGCGCGCTTGCTCACCAAGATGATCGGCCCCACGCGGCCCTTGTCCATCCGGGCGGTGGCCGGGTCCCACAGGCTCGACACCTGCCCATCGAGATAGAGCGCGGTCGCGACCTTCAGCTCGTCGCGATAGAAGCGCGCCAGCTGGCCGAAGCTGATCGGCGCGCCCGAGATCACGAAATGCGCCTTGCCGCTCGCGTCCACGCCCACGCCGTTGCGGATCGCCCTCGAGGGGCCGTCGTCCTGAATTTCGGGGTGGAGCTTGCCATCAATCAGCAGCAGCGGGCCCGATTGCGTGCCGAAATCGGGACGATCCCCCACCGTCTCGAAGAAGGTGTTGCTGCCCAGCACGCGCCACTTGCTCCCCGTGCCGAAGAACACCCCGTTGGGCTTCATGTAGAAATTGCCCTCACCCGCGGCGCGGTTCAGCTCCTTCAGCCGCTCGCCCTTCTGGACGAAGTAGCCGATGGGCTTCAGATCATCGCCATACATCCCGCCATTGACGGCAAAGGCGATGGCGGCGGGATCGACGCTGGCGGCGAAGGCGGAAAGCGAGCCGAAGGGCTGCTTGTCGGCCCCGAGGTTTGCCATCTGGATGGAGTGCTCGGCCGGATCGGCGGTGCAGACGGTGAGCGGCACCTGTTCAAACGTCACCGACTTGCAGGCCGAGGGGCCAGCAGGCGCGGTGGCCGTGGGGGCAGGGGCGGGGTCTTCCTCCTGCGATCCGTCCAGCCTGGTGGTAACCAGCGCTTCGCCTTCGGGCTGTTCGGAACAAGCAGTCAGCGCCAGCAGGCCTGCAAGGATCAACGCGGCGCGCTTCATTGGCCATACCCCGGCTCGCCCGCCACGCGCACCGCCTCGCGCGCGGCGGCGATGAGAGCGCCCGACTTGGCGCGACATTCGGCGAGTTCGTAATCGGGGTCGGAATCAGCGACGATCCCTGCGCCCGCCTGCACGTGCATCACCCCGTCTTTGACCACGGCGGTGCGCAGGACGATGCAGGAATCGAGGCTGCCATCGGGCGCGAAATAGCCCACGCCCCCGGCATAGGCCCCGCGCGTTTCGGGCTCCAGCTGGGCGATGATCTCGCAGGCGCGGATCTTGGGCGCGCCCGAGACGGTGCCCGCCGGGAAGCCCGCAAACAGCGCGTCGAGCGCATCCTTCGAAGGGTCGAGCCGCCCCACCACATTGCTGACGATGTGCATGACGTGGCTGTAACGCTCGATGGTGAAGCTGTCGGTGACCTCGACCGTCCCTGCCGCCGCCACCCGGCCGACATCATTGCGCCCCAGATCGAGCAGCATCAGATGCTCGGCGCGTTCCTTGGGATCGGCCAGCAGGCTTGCCTCGTTGGCCTCGTCCGCCTCGCGCGTGGCTCCGCGCGGGCGGGTGCCGGCGATGGGGCGGATCGTCACTTCGTCATCCCGCACCCGCACCAGAATTTCAGGGCTGGAGCCAACCAGCGCAAAGCCCGGCAAGTCGAGGAAATAGAGGAAGGGCGATGGGTTCACCCGCCGCAGCGCGCGGTAGAGTGCCAGCGGAGGGAGGGGGAAGGGGCAGGTGAAGCGCTGCGCCAGCACCACCTGAAAGATGTCGCCCGCGACGATGTATTCCTTCGCCGCCAGCGCCATCGCCTTGTAGTCATCGGGCGCGATGACGGGGGCGAGGTCGGGCAGGCTTGCGGGCAATTCGGACGTGCTGTCTGCGGGCATCGCCGTTCCGAGCTGGCTCAGCGTTGCGTCAATCCGCTCGCCCGCGCGCGTGACGGCGGCCTCGGGATCGGAGGCTTCCCACAAGGGCGCGATCGCGAACAGCGCGTCGGTCAGGCGGTCGAACACCAGAATGACCGTCGGCCGCACGAACAGCATATCGGGTAGGTCGAGGCTGCTCGGTGCGGCGCGCGGCAGGGTTTCGACAAGACCGATGGTCTCATAGCCGAAATAGCCCACCAGGCACGCGAGCGCCGGCGGCAGGCCTTCGGGCATCGGCTCGATGCGGCAGGCGGCGGCGAGCGCGCGCAATTCGGCCAGCGCATTGCCGGGGAGCGGGGTGAAAGCCTCGGGCGCGAGCTTCCAGTCGCGGTTCATCGCGGCGTCCGCTCCCTTGGCGCGGAACACCAGATCAGGGTCGAGCCCAAGCAGGCTGTAGCGCCCGCGCACCTCGCCGCCCTCGACGCTTTCAAGCAGGAAGTCGCCGCGTCCCGGCACGATCAGCCGCCGCGCCGCGCCCACCGGCGTGTCGCTGTCGGCGATGATGCGGCGCCACACCAGCGCAGGCTTGCCTTCGCGCAAGGCAGCAATGGCAGCGGCGGCGTTTTCGGGCAGGAGGCCGGGTTCTGGGTTACTCACGGACGCGTCACACCCCGGCTCACTGATCGCCGGAGAGCTGCTTGCGCACCGCGGCGATCGCCGGATCGTTGCGGGTCACGCCAAGCTCCTTGCGCATCGCAGAGGCGGCCTGCTGGCGATATTCCTCGCCCAGCGCGGCGCCCAACTGCTGGCGGGTCTGGGCAACCAGCTCGGGCTCCTTCTCGATCGGAAGCGTGCTGATGTCTTCCAGCGCCACGACATACCAGCCGAGATCGCGCGGCCCTTCGAGCGTCTTGACGGTCCTTTCGGCCATCGAGAACAGCAGCACCAGCGGCGGCGGCAGGTTGCCGCGGCCGCGTTCGAGCAGCTGGCGGCGGGTGAGGTCGATCGGTTCGCGCTCGAACCCGGTCTTGTTCTCAGCGGCGAGCGCGGCGGCAAGCGGCGTTCCGGCGCGCACCTTGGCGGTGATCCGCTCGGCGGCCTGCTTGGCGAGCACCGCGCCCTGCGCACGCTTCCATGCCACGATGGCGGCATCGCGCACCTGCGCGAGCGGCGGTGCAGCGGCTTCCTCGACCTTGGCGACTTCGAAGATCACGAATTCCTTGCCCGGAACCACTTCAGCCAGCTGCGGCTCGCTTTCTTCCATCTGGAAGGCGGTTGCCAGGATCGGGGCAAGCTGCGGCACGATCTGCGCCTGGGGCTGGCCGAAAACCTGACCATTGGCGAGCAAGGCGGGCGTGGTCTCGACCTTGAGGCCATAGGCCTTGGCGACCTCGGCCATGGCCGTGCCGCCGTCGATCTCGCCTTCGATTTCCGACACGCGGTCAGCGATGGCAGCGGTGCGCTTCTCGGCAGAGAGCGCCTTGGTGATCTCAGGCGTGGCGTCGGCGAGGCTGCGGGCAGCGATGCGCTCGATCTTGTCGACGCGGGCGACATACCAGCCGAGCGTGCCCTGCGCAGGCTCGATCACGCCGCCCTCTGCCGCCTTGAACGCGTTCTGGGCAAAGGCAAAGCTGGTGGCACCGGCCATGGCTTCACGGTCGCGGGCTTCGGCCTTGGAGGCGGTGAACCCGGCCTCACGCGCAACAGCCTCGATCGAAGCGCCGCCGCTGACGCGCGCGGCCAGCGACTTGGCGGCATCCTGCGTGGGCACGACAAAGCTGGTGACGACGCGCTTCTCGCTCGCCTGATACTGGGCGGCATCACGCTTGTAGCGCGCGGCGATTTCAGCGGCGGTCGGCGTGTCGTTGACGGTCAGACCGTCGGTGCTGAACACCGCAAAGCGCAAGGTGCGGCGTTCGGGACGGGTGAACTTCGCGCGGTTCTTGCCGTACCAGTCGGTCAGCTGCGCGTCAGTTGGATTGGCGGTGGGCGCGTAGAGATCGCTGCGGATCAAGGCGATCTCGCCCTTGCGCTTTTCCAGCACCAGCGTGGCATATTGGCGCGCGACCTTTTCGGGCATTACCGGCATCGCCAGAGCCGGCGACATCAGCTGCTGCTCGATCATGTCGGCGGTCAGTTCGCGGCGGAAGGTCGCATCCGTGCGCCCCTTGGCGGCCAGCGCCGCGAGATAGGCCTGCTTGTCGAACCCGCCGGTCAGATTCTGGAATGCCGGGATGCGCAGGATTTCACTGTCGATCAGGTTCTTGCCCGCGCGCAGGCCGTATTTCTTGCCGTATTCGGCGACGGCATAGCGATCGATCAGCTGGCGCAGCACTTCATCAAAGCCGCCCTCACCGACGAATGCGGGCATCGTCAGCGTCGGGTTCTGCTGGCGCACCTGATCGAGCGCGGTGTTGGCAGAGAGCGACAATTCCGACACCGGGATCGCCTCGTCACCGACCACTGCAATCCGGTCGCCATTCGATACGCCGCCAAAGGTGGTGGAGCCGGAAATGTCCGAAGCCGCAAAGGCCAGCGCCATCAGCGCGAGAAAGGCGAGAAAGATCGGCAGACCGATCTTCGACTGGAAAAAGCGGCGGAAAAACGAAAACATGGCGTATCTGACCCCGTCCGAGGCTGGGTGGTGGGGGGAGTTGGCTATCCCGAAGCGGCAGCACAAGGCATCGCGCTGCGCGGTGCGCTTTAGAGCCCCTGCGACCGCGCGGCAACAGGTTCGCGCGGTTTTGACTAGCCGGGCTTACTTCGCTAGCGGGCGGCGCTTGCGGGCACTACAGCACACACCAGAATCGTGGCTCGCGCGAATTATCCCTCTCTTTTTACAACAGGTGCAGGACAGATCATGACCCGCCGACCCTACATCGTCGGAAACTGGAAGATGCACGGCACCCGCGCAATGCTTTCCGAAGCGCGCGCGATCGACCGTGCGGCCCAGCGTCACATGAAGGTCGAGGTGGCGCTCGCGCCGCCTTACACGCTGATCCACCCGATCCACCGGGAGGCCGAGCAGATCGCCGTCGGTGCGCAGGATTGCCACCATGCCGATGGCGGCGCCTTCACCGGTGACATTTCCGCCGCGATGATTGCCGATGCGGGCGCGAAGTTCGTCATCCTCGGCCATTCGGAACGCCGCGAAGGGCATGGCGAAGGCGATGCGATGGTGCGCTCCAAGGCGCAGGCCGCATTGGCGGCCGGCCTCAGGATTATCATGTGCTGCGGCGAGAGCGCGGCGACCCGCGATTCGGGTAAGGCCGTGGCTTTCGTGAAGCGCCAGCTCAAGGCCTCGCTCCCGCCCGCCGACCAGATGCCTGCCGACATCGCCGAGCGCGTGACTGTGGCCTATGAACCGATCTGGGCCATCGGCACCGGCAAGGCGGCCACCACCGACGACATCGCCGAAATGCACGGGGCAATCCGCGCGCTGCTGGTCGATCTGTTCGGAGAGGAGCAGGGCAGCGAGGTGCGGATCCTCTATGGCGGCTCGGTCAAACCCGAGAATGCCGCAGCCATCTTCGCCGTGCCCGATGTCGGCGGTGCGCTGGTTGGCGGCGCAAGTCTGACCGCCGACAGCTTCATGGGCATTGCGCTCGCCGCCAGCGAGCCGTTCGACAGCTAGTCTGCGCGCGAACCCATCGCGCATGGGCCTGTCGCACATGGGGTTGCCGCAGGCGGCTCGCGCGCCTACATGGCGCCCATGCTATGCCACCGGGCGCAGCTTTGCGCCCTGTACACGAGATCATTTCATGTCCCTGTTCCTGTTCCTCACCGTGATCCAGGCCTTGGTGGCCGCCGCGCTGGTCGGCGTGGTGCTGATGCAGCGCTCCGAAGGGGGCGGGCTGGGGATCGGATCGAGCCCCAGCGGCGCTTTCGGCGCGCGCGGGGCCGCGGATTTCCTCTCGCGCTCGACCAAGTGGCTGGCGATCGCCTTTGTCACGCTGTCGATCGTGCTTGCGGCTCTGGCCGTGCGCGAAGGCAGCGTTGATTCGGTCAGCTCCACCCTCGATCGCGATGTGCCTGCGGCCGCTCAGCCCGATATTCTCGGCGGCGACCCGGCAGCAGCACCGGCACCGGCCGCGCCTGCTCCGGCAGCACCGGCAGCACCGGCCCCGGCCGGTGAGGGCCAGCCCGCACAATAAGACCGGACAGGCTGCACCTGCGGCCTGATCCTTTTGCATCTCCGTCACGGCATTGTGGATGGCGCGTGCCTGCGCGCGTCAATTCGCTTGCCCCGAATCCCTCTCGACGCTTAAGGCCCAACTCCCATGGCGCGGTTCATTTTCATCACCGGCGGCGTGGTCTCCTCGCTCGGCAAAGGTCTCATGGCAGCCTCCTTGGCGGCCCTCCTCCAGGCGCGCGGCTACAAGGTGCGCATTCGCAAGTTCGACCCCTATCTCAACGTCGATCCGGGCACGATGAGCCCGTATCAGCACGGCGAGGTCTATGTCACCGACGACGGGGCCGAAACCGATCTCGACCTTGGCCACTATGAACGCTTCACCGGCGTTTCGGCGCGCCAGAGCGACAACATCACCTCGGGCCGCGTTTATCGCGACATCATCGCCAAGGAGCGGCGCGGCGACTATCTCGGCGCGACCGTGCAGGTGATCCCGCACGTGACCGACGCGATCAAGGAATTCGCGCTCGCCGATCAGGGCGACCATGATTTCATCCTGTGCGAAATCGGCGGGACGGTGGGCGACATCGAATCGCTGCCCTTCATGGAGGCGATCCGCCAATTGCGGAACGAGCTCGAACCGTTCCAGACGGTCAGCGTCCATGTCACGCTGGTGCCCTACATCAAGGCGGCGGGCGAGCTGAAGACCAAGCCGACCCAGCACTCGGTGCGCGAACTGGCGGCGCTCGGCATCAAACCCGATATCCTGTTGTGCCGCGCCGAGCATCCGATCCCCGAAAGCGACCGCCGCAAGATCGCGCAGTTCTGCAACGTGCGCGCCGAGGCGGTGATCCAGGCGCTCGATGCGCCATCGATCTATTCGGTGCCCGAGCAATATCACGCCGAAGGGCTCGACCGCGAAGTGCTGCGCGCTTTCGGCATCACCGATGCGCCTGCGCCCGATTTGTCGGCGTGGAAGGACGTGACCGACCGCCACTTCAACCCCGAAGGCGAAGTCACCATCGCGGTGGTCGGCAAGTATGTCGGCCTGCCCGATGCCTACAAGAGCCTCAACGAAGCGCTGGTCCACGGCGGTCTCGCCAACCGGGTCAAGGTCAACATCCGCTGGATCGACGCGGAGATCTTCGAAGGCGACGACCCTTCGCAAATCGTGGCCGCGCTCGAACCGATGCACGGCATTCTGGTGCCGGGCGGTTTCGGCGAGCGCGGGAGCGAGGGCAAGATTTCGGCGGTGACCTTCGCCCGCACCCGCAATGTGCCGTTCTTCGGCATCTGCCTCGGTATGCAGATGGCCTGTATCGAAGGCGCGCGCGCGGCAGGGTTCGAGAAAGCCTCCTCGACCGAATTCGGGCCGACCGATACGCCGGTGGTGGGGATCATCACCGAATGGATGACCAAGGAAGGTCTCCAGCAGCGCGAAGAGGGCGGCGATCTGGGCGGCACGATGCGTCTGGGGGCTTATCCGGCCAAGCTGTCAGCCAACAGCCATACCTCGCGCATCTACGGCGGGGCCGAGCTGATTTCGGAACGCCACCGTCACCGCTACGAAGTCAACAGCGCCTTTATCGAACCGCTGGAAAAGAGCGGGCTGATCTTTGCGGGCATGAGCCCCGATGGGCTGCTGCCCGAGATCGTCGAGCGGCCCGATCATCCGTGGTTTGTGGGTGTGCAGTTCCACCCCGAGCTGAAATCGCGCCCCTTCGATCCGCACCCGCTGTTCGCCGGGTTCATCGCCGCCGCGCTCGAACAGTCGCGTCTGGTGTAAGGATACCCCTCGCAATAATACGAGGGGTGTCTTGGCGCAGTAAGGCAGCTAGCCGGTTTGCGCCCTAGGTCGGATCAAGGATAAGCAAGCGTTTGCAATCCTTTGTTTCACAAGCACGAGTTCTTGTGTCGTATCCTTACAAGTATTGAAGATAGGCCTTGCGTGTTATTGCCATTCCGCATTAGACGAAGCCCGGTTTTCACGGTTTTCTAGGGATCGCAGGGCTAGGTTCGATCTGTCGCTGGGAGTATATCACAGCGTGAGTCGGGCCGACCGCCAGGACGATCCCGCAAATCGAGCTTGTATGGTCTTGTCCGTCTTCTGCGACCCGGACGGATAGGCCCAGACAGGGCGACGCAAGTCGCGGGGGCGGATCGCAAGATCCGCCCCCTTTTGGTTTGTGGTGCCGGATCGCAAGATCCGCCCCCTTTGCTTTTGTGGTGAAGGGCAGGGCCGCGATTAAGCGGCGCTGGCGGTGTCCTCGCCCTCGATCGTCGGCACCGCGGTCAGCGTGGGCGTGCCGCCAATCGCAATCTTGCGGGGCTTCATCGCATCGGGAACTTCGCGCACCAGATCGATGATCAGCAGGCCATCGGCAAGGTCGGCCCGCTCGACTCGCACGAAATCGGCAAGTTCGAACCGGCGTTCAAAGCCGCGGTTGGCGATCCCGACATGGAGCAGTTCGGAGCCGTCTTCGACTTCCTCACGCTTCTTGCCCTGCACGGTCAGCAGGTTCTGCTGCGCGGTGATGTCGATGTCGCCGGCGCGGAAACCCGCAACGGCCAGCGTGATGCGGTAATTGTCATCGCCGCGGCGCGAGATGTTGAAGGGGGGGTAATTGTCCCCGGCGTTGAGGCGCGCCTGGTTTTCGAGCAGGTCGAACAGGCGGTCGAAGCCCACGGTGGAACGGCGATAGGGAGTGAAATCGAAACGCGACATGGTCAAATCCTCTTGATGAGCGATTCTGTCTGACGCGGGCCTGCCGGATGCAGCACCCGCCTTGCCGCCGTTACCGTTTCCCAACACTGGCGAAACGCGGCGACTGCCTCTATCTGGTTTGCCGAACCAAGCTTTCAAGAGGTGCAAATGGCCGCCCCGCAGATCGACATTTACACGAAGTTCGCCTGCCCCTTCTGTGTGCGCGCCAAGCGGCTGCTGACCGAGAAGGGCGCGGTCTTTACCGAACACGACATCACCATGGGCGGCGCCCGGCGCGATGAAATGCTCGCCCGCGCGCCGGGTGCGATGACCGTGCCGCAGATCTTCATCGGCGAGACCCACGTGGGCGGGTGCGACGATCTCCACGCGCTTGAGGCAGCAGGCAAGCTCGACGCACTGCTGGCCGGATAGGGCGGGCGCGCCGATGCCGAAGATTGCGCTGTTCCAGATGACCTCAGGGATCGATCCCGAGGCCAACTGCGCGGCCATCGAACAGGCGGCGCGCGCGGCGGCGGGGGAGGGGGCGGCGATGCTGTTCACCCCTGAAATGTCGCTGCTGCTCGACCGCAACCGGGCGCGGGGCGCAGGCCATATCGTGTCACAGGCGCAGTCGCCCTTCGTCCCCCGCCTTGCCGCGCTGGCGACCGAGACGGGAGTGACCATCGCGCTCGGATCAATGGCGGTGGCGCTCGATAACGGGAAGAACGCCAACCGTTCGATGGTTTTTGCCCCCGGCGCGGCGGAGCCGGTCACCTATGACAAGATCCACATGTTCGATGTCGACCTTGCCAGCGGCGAAAGCTGGCGGGAAAGCAACGCCTATGAACCGGGGCGCGAGGTCGTGACGCTCGACGACACGCCGGTCGGAAGGCTCGGGCTGGCGGTGTGTTACGATTTGCGCTTCCCGGCGCTGTTCGGCGCGCTGGGTGACCGGGCGTGCGACTGCCTGACCGTCCCTGCCGCCTTCACCCGGCCCACGGGCGCTGCGCATTGGCACGTCATGTTGCGCGCGCGCGCGATCGAGGCGCAGGCCTTTGTGATTGCCGCCGCGCAAGTGGGCCACCACGCCGACGGGCGCGAGACCTATGGCCATAGTCTGGTGGTCGATCCGTGGGGTGAGGTGCTGCTCGACATGGGGGGCGAGGCGGCGGGCCTTGGTTATTGCGACATCGATTTGGCCCGCATTTCCGAGGTGCGCGCGCAGGTTCCCGCTCTTGCCAACCGGCGGGAAATCGCCAAATCCTGATGTGCCATGATCGTCTATGACCTCTCCTGCCGCGATGGGCACCGCTTTGAAGGCTGGTTCGGCTCGTCAGCTGATTTCGAGGATCAGCGCGCACGCGGGCTGCTGTGCTGTCCGGGCTGCGGTTCCTCGGATGTGACCAAGGCACCGATGGCCCCTGCCGTGCCCGCCAAGGGGAACAGCAAGCAGGAAGTGCTTCCGCCAGAATCCCCACGCCCGATGGCCAACACACCGATGCCGCGGCAGGTGCAGCAGGCACTCGCCGCGCTCGCCAAGGCGCAGGCCGAGGCGCTGAAGAACTCGACCTGGGTGGGCGACAGGTTCGCCGAGGAAACCCGCAAGATGCACTATGGCGAGCGCGACGAGGCCCCGATCCACGGGCAGGCCAGTCTCGCCGAAGCCAAGGCGCTGATCGAGGAGGGCGTGCCCGTCGCCCCGCTGCCATTCCCTGTTGCACCGCCCGAGAAGTTGAATTGAAAGAAGTGGGTGCTATGAGGGCCTCGGGACCCCGTAGCTCAGCAGGATAGAGCATCAGATTCCTAATCTGAGGGCCGCGCGTTCGAATCGCGCCGGGGTCACCAGTTCCTGCTCATGCCTGAAAAGTAAAAGGCGCTCGGCCCGACCGGGAGTGACGGAGGGATTGGCCCGTCAATCGGTCTCTGGCCGTAGCGCCTTTCGAAATCCGGTTTAACGTCAAATCCTTAACAAGTGGTAAAGCCTGACACGGCTTTTGTCAGTCGGCTTGGACACTTGCCTGAACGTGCCAGCGCCGCGCAGCCAGCAGCGAAAGCGCCACAACCGCGCAGGACATCGTCATCAGCAAGGCGCAGGCCGCGCCCCATCCGCCTGCGCCATAGACCGATGTGCCCGCCGCACTGCCCACCGCACCGCCGATGAACATGGCCACGATATAGCTAGTCGTGAGGCGGGTGCGGATGTCGGGGGCGAGCGTGAACAGCGTCATGCGCCCGGTCACGTCGACGGTCGGGCCGACAAGATTGACGATGAACAGCGGCACCATCACACCCCAGATCGAAGCGCCGAGCGGATAGAGCAGCGCAATCCCCGTCAGTTGCACCAGCGCTGCCACTACGCGCGCACGGCGCGGGCCAACCCGGTCAGCCCAGCGCCCGAGCCAGGGCGTGGTAATCACACTGATCGCGGCAATCCCGGCCAGATAGCCAACGTCATCGGTGCCATAGCCCAGCGCCGGGCTCGTCAGGTGAAGTGCCAGCGCCAGCCAGGTGGCGGTGAAGATCGCGAAATTGAGCCCCTGAATGGCCGCCGACAGCCGCATATCGGGATGCCGCGCTGCCAGGACAAAGACCGACACGATCAGCGCACCATATCGGGTCTCGCTCTGCTTGGGCGAGGCTGCTTCGCTGCGCATTGCCATCGGCAAGAGGGCGGTGACAGCGGTCATCAGCACGAAGGCACCGACATAGACCGTGTGCCAGTCCGCCCGCGCGGTGACGATGCCCGCACCGACCCGCGCGATCAGGATGCCGAAGATCACCGCCGCCGTAAGCTGCGCCGTGACCGCGCCAAGGCGTTCAGGCGCGACGCGTTTCGAGGCGAAGGCAGGTATCAGGTAGGGCGCGATGGTGCAGAAGCCGAGCAGAGTGGAGGCGGCGGTAAAACTCGCAAAGCCGGGGGCCAGCACCATCCCGCCAAGACACAGCGTCTGTCCGGTGACGAAGATCAGGCACAAGGTGCGATTGGGGTAGAAGTCCCCCAGCGGCAGCAGCAACAGGATCCCCAGCGCCAGCGCCAATTGGTTGAGGGCCGGCACCAGTCCGATCTCTGCTTCGCTCACGCCAAATCCGCGCGCGACCTCGCCGATGATCGGGTGGATGTAATAGGCATTGGCCGTCACGACCGCGATGATGAGCGCCAGCGCCCGCTCTTGTGTGCGGGTGAGGCGGGCGGGGGAGGGCGGCGCGGCAGGTTCGGACATCATGTTGGTCGGTAGCAGATCGAAACGGGATTGCCACACTGCACAGCCTCTCCGAAAGCACCCAAATTGGTGAGGTGGACTTGGGTGACTGAAGCAGGCAATCCGGCCGCCCCAACAGGAGAAATCGCGTGCCCCAAGCTGCCCATGAACCCGAGGAACTCGCAGAAATCCGCCGCGCGGTGCGTGCCTTGTGCGATTGCTTCCCCGGGGAATACTGGCGGTCGAAGGATGCTGTGCGCGAATATCCGGCCGAATTCGTCGATGCGCTGACCAAGGCCGGCTTCCTCGCCGCGCTGATCCCGGTGGAGCATGGCGGCAGCGGCCTCAGCCTTGAGGCGGCCTGCGTGATCATGGAGGAGATTCAGGCCTCCGGGTGCAATGGCTCCTCCGCCCACGCGCAGATGTACATCATGAACACGCTGCTGCGTTACGGCTCCCCTGAGCAGAAGGCCCAATACCTGCCGCGCATCGCCAGCGGGGAATTGCGGTTGCAGGCCTTCGGGGTGAGCGAGCCGACCAGCGGCACCGATACCCTCAGCCTCAAGACCCGCGCCGTCCGGGATGGCGACGACTATGTCATCAACGGCCAGAAGATCTGGACAAGCCGCGCCGAACATTCCGACCTCATGCTCCTGCTCGCCCGCACCACCCCGCGCGAGGAGGCAGCAAGCAAGACCGAGGGGCTGTCGATCTTCCTCGTCGATATGCAGGCGGCTTTGCAGAACGGGATGACGGTGAAGCCGATCCGCACGATGATGAACCATTCGTCCTGCGAGGTGTTCTTCGATGATCTGCGCATCCCCGCCAGTGCGCTGGTGGGCGAGGAGGGGAAGGGCTTCCGCTACATCCTGTCAGGGATGAACGCCGAGCGCATCCTGATCGCCGCCGAGTGCATCGGGGATGCCAAGTGGTTCATCGAGAAAGCCACGGGCTACGCAAAAGACCGCAGCGTCTTTGCCCGGCCCATCGGCCAGAACCAGGGCGTCCAGTTCCCGATCGCGCGCTGCTATGCCCAGATGCGCGCCGCCGAGCTGATGGTCCACCACGCTGCGCGGGTCTATGACGAGGGCGGCAATCCGGGCGAGGAGGCCAACATGGCCAAGCTTCTCGCCTCCGAGGCCAGCTGGGCCGCTGCCGATATGTGCGTGCAGACCTTTGGCGGTTTCGGATTTGCCGAGGAATACGATGTTGAGCGCAAGTTCCGCGAAGCGCGGCTTTACACGGTGGCGCCGATCTCGACCAACCTGATCCTGTCCTATCTTGCCGAACATGTGCTCGGCCTTCCCCGTTCCTACTAGAAACGCCGCGATCCTGCTGAAAAGAAACTCCTGACCACCGGAATTCCGCGCATTGTGGCGCTTCCCACTTGCGGCGAGGGCGCAAGTGTGATTCTGTGTTTTTCGACGAACAGGGGATCTTTCGCCACAATGCGCAAACCGGGGACAGAAAGCAGGCTCAAGCGCTATGGCGCGCTGTGTGGCCTGCTGTTGCTGGGCGGTCTGGCGGTGGCTGGCCCCACGGGACTTCTTGCCTGGAGCGAGAATGCGTCGGCGCTCGAAGTGCGCGAAGCCAAGATCGCCGAACTCACGGCCAAGCGCGATGCCTTGCGCAACCGCGTGATGCTGCTCGATCCGGAGGCCGCCGATCCCGATCTGGCGAGCGAACTTGTGCGCGATCAGCTGCGCGTGATGCGCGAGGACGAGGTCGTCATCACGCTTGAAGACGAGTAATCGCTCTCGGGGTGCCAAGTGGCCCTGATTTCGTATGCGCGTTCGGATTTCTGCAACGCCTTGCCGTTGCGTCACCCCCGCTAGCCTGCCTATAGAGAGACGCATTGGACGGCGCTTCTCCTCCCCTTGAGCGCGCCAGAGAGAGGGATACTTATCTTGGCCAAAAAGCCCGCAAAACCAGCCGCGACGGCGGCTGACGACAGCGATTTCATCCTGCATTCCTTGCAGGAGGCATTCGAAGCGAAGAAGCGCTACGCCGCCTCGGAAGCCGAGATGCTCGAATTCTACCGGCAGATGCTGCTGATCCGGCGGTTTGAGGAAAAGGCCGGCCAGCTCTACGGCCTCGGCCTGATCGGCGGGTTCTGCCATCTCTACATCGGGCAGGAAGCCGTTGCGATCGGGCTCCAATCGGCGCTTGATCCCGACAAGGACAGCGTCATCACCGGCTACCGCGACCACGGCCACATGCTCGCCTACGGGATCGATCCCAAGGTCATCATGGCCGAGCTGACGGGCCGCGAGGCCGGGATCTCGAAGGGCAAGGGCGGGTCGATGCATATGTTCTCGACCGAGCACAAGTTCTACGGCGGCCACGGCATCGTCGGCGCGCAGGTGGCGCTGGGTGGCGGCCTCGCGCTCGCGCACCAGTACAACAACGACGGCGGCCTGTGCCTTGCCTATTTCGGTGACGGTGCGGCCAACCAGGGCCAGGTCTACGAGACCTTCAACATGGCCGCCCTGTGGAAGCTGCCGATTGTGTTTGTGGTCGAGGACAACCAGTACGCGATGGGCACCGCCTCTTCGCGCTCGTCGGCCGAAACCCGCTTCCACCGCCGCGGCACCGCGTTCCGCATCCCCGGCATGGAAGTGAACGGCATGGACGTGCTCGAAGTGCGCGCCGCGGCCGAGGTGGCCTTCGCTCATGTTCGCGCGGGCAAGGGACCGGTGCTGATGGAGTGCAACACCTATCGCTACCGCGGGCACTCGATGTCCGACCCGGCCAAGTATCGCACGCGCGAAGAAGTGCAGGAACAGCGCGAACAGCATGATCCGATCGAAGGGCTGAAGAAGACCCTGATCGCAGCCGGCAAGACCGAGGACGAATTGAAGGCGATCGACAAGGCCATCCGTGCCGAAGTGGCGGAAAGCGCCGATTTTGCAGAAACCTCGCCCGAACCCGCGCCGAGCGAACTCTACACCGATGTTCTCGTGGAGGAGTATTGAGCCATGGGGATCGAACTGAAGATGCCGGCCCTGTCGCCGACAATGGAGCAGGGCACGCTCGCCAAGTGGCTGAAGCAGGAAGGCGACCGGATCGAGCCGGGCGACATCATCGCCGAGATCGAGACCGACAAGGCGACGATGGAATTCGAAGCCATTGATGAAGGCGTGCTCGAAAAGATCCTCGTGCCTGCGGGCACCGAGGATGTGGCGGTGGGCGCGGTGATCGCGTTGATCGCCGGGGAAGGGGAGGCTGCCGCGCCTGCGCCTGCGGCCCCTGCCGAACCTGCGCCTGCCCCGGCGCCCGCTGCGGCTCCTGCCCCCAAGGCCGAGAAGCCCGCTGCGGCAGCCCCTGCTGCTGACCCGGCCATTCCCGCCGGCACCCAGCTCGTCAGCACCACGGTGCGCGAGGCGCTGCGCGACGGCATGGCCGAAGAAATGCGCCGCGACCCGCGCGTTTTCGTGATGGGCGAGGAAGTCGCCGAGTATCAGGGCGCCTACAAGGTGACCCAGGGCCTGCTTGCCGAGTTTGGCCCCAAGCGCGTGATCGACACCCCGATCACCGAATATGGCTTTGCCGGGATTGGCACGGGTGCGGCGATGGGGGGTCTGCGCCCGATCGTCGAATTCATGACCTTCAACTTCGCGATGCAGGCGATCGACCACATCATCAACTCGGCCGCCAAGACCAACTACATGAGCGGCGGCCAGATGCGCTGCCCGATCGTGTTCCGCGGCCCCAACGGCGCGGCGAGCCGCGTCGGCGCGCAGCACTCGCAGAACTACGGCCCGTGGTATGCGAGCGTGCCGGGCCTGATCGTCATCGCGCCCTATGATGCGGCCGATGCCAAGGGTCTGATGAAGGCTGCCATCCGCTGCGAAGACCCGGTCGTCTTCCTCGAAAACGAGCTGGTCTATGGCCGCAGCTTCGATGTGCCGGATGTGGAAGATTATGTTCTGCCAATCGGCAAGGCTCGGGTCGTGCGCGAGGGCAAGGACGTGACGATCGTGTCCTATTCGATCGGCGTCGGCATGGCGCTGGATGCGGCAGCAACTCTGGCGGATGAGGGCATCGATGCCGAGGTGATCGACTTGCGCACGCTGCGCCCGCTCGACAAGGAAACGGTGCTCAAGAGCCTCGCCAAGACCAACCGGCTGATCGTGGCCGAGGAAGGCTGGCCGACCTGCTCGATCGCGTCGGAAATCATCGCGATCTGCATGGAGGAGGGCTTCGACCACCTCGATGCGCCGGTGCTCAGGGTGTGCAACGAGGACGTGCCGCTGCCCTATGCGGCCAACCTCGAAAAGCTCGCGCTGATCGACGCCGCGCGCATTGCCGAGGCTGCGCGCAAGGTGTGCTACAAGACGTGAACCGCTTCGGCGGGCCGCCCGGCCGGATCAGGTCGGGCGGGCCGCCGAATAGGTCGAGCAGCTAGCCACCGGGCCGCCACTGTAGAGTCGGGTCAGATCGCGGTTGTCGCGGACGTTGAAAGCCGCGGTGTAGACGATTTCCTGACTGTCGAAGATGCTGATCGGCGTCGGAGAGCGATAGTCATAGGCAACCTCGACAAACATCACCGCTGTCCCTGACGACGCCGTGATGCGGTTGCTCGCACTGCCCATGCCGGGAAACGACGTCCCCGTCGCCCCCGCGCCCTGCAACCCGTGGGTCGAGTCATAGCGCTTG
Source organism: Erythrobacter sp. BLCC-B19 (assembly GCF_028621955.1). NCBI lineage: Bacteria > Pseudomonadati > Pseudomonadota > Alphaproteobacteria > Sphingomonadales > Erythrobacteraceae > Erythrobacter > Erythrobacter sp. BLCC-B19. The sequence continues at coordinate 3,026,582 of NZ_CP117516.1, read as the reverse complement.
GCGCCGCGGCACCGTTGCCAGGCGATCCATTGGCCACCTTGCGCGTTCTGCTGCAAGCTGGAGACAATCACGCGGCCCTGCTCGAAAATGTCCATCGTCGCGCCGAGCTTCTCGGCACCGATCAGCGTTTCGGCGATGTCGCGTTCATAGACCTTGCGCGCGGTCAGAACGTCCTGTTCACCCACGCGCGAGGCGTTGTCGGCGACCTGCATCGCGATCTGGCTGACCTGGAGATGGGTGATCACCATGTAGGCGGTTTCGGTGCCCAGCATCCCCATGCCCAGCACGAGCGGGGCGGCAAAGGCGAATTCGATCAGCGCCAGCCCGGAACAGTCACCGCGCAGGCGACGAGCGAAACGGGCGAGCTTGCCGGGCAGCGACACGGGGTTGGCCGAGCTCATCAGCAGCTCCTCTCGGTGGTGTTGCGATCCTGTTCGTCGAAGGGCTGGTTGCGCAGCACAGTCGACGCTTCGAGGGTGATGTTCGAAGGAAGTCCAGCCATGGTGTACATCGGGAACATCCGCGGATAGGTGACCGTCACGGTATAGAGCACGGCATCGCGCGCGCCCCCGATCCCGTCCTTGCCCCGGTCCGGATCCCAACGGTTGTTGCCATTGGAATCAATGTACCGCTCGCCCTTGGCGGCTTCGCAAATGCCATTGCCAGCCGCGCCTGTGGGATCATCGCCAAGGATCGTCTCGGGCTCGCCAATGTCGGCAAAGTCGAAGTGCGACAGCTCCTCGAAGTCGATCACGGCCCCCGGCGGCATGACCGTCGCGATCTGGTCACGCACCCGGGCCTCGATCGTGGCCTTGGATGAGTTGGCGCTCTCCAGCGTCAGGTCGCGGCCGGCCTTCTGCACGGCACCGTTCAGCACCGAAGCGGTGTATTGGGTGTGCGCAAGGTCGAACAGGCCCATGATCATCAGGATCAGCACCGGGCCGACGAACGCAAATTCGACGAGGGTTACCCCGTTGCGGTCGGCGCGAAGCCGCCGCAACAGAGCGCGCGAGGTGGCAAGGGCGCGGATCATGACGTAAGCCTCAGCGCTGCGATCTTCTGGGCGATTTCCTGGAAGCGCGCGTTGAGCGTCGCGGAATCGCTCGCCTGGAAGGCACGGCCAGGTGATGCACAGTCGACCAGGTTCTGCGTCAGCGCCGTACCGAAGGCGACCACCCACACCGTGATGTTCTCCTGCTGCGCGGCGCGGCAGATGGCTTGCAGGCGGGAGGCGCGGCGGTTGAACTCGCGGTTGCTGTCACCGTCACCCGTGATGCGGCGATCCCACCATTCGACCCCGTGGATCGAGTAGTTCTCGACCGAGTTGACCTGCGCACCATCGGTCATGAACACGATGTGGCGCGAGATCGCATCGCCGTTGGGCGCGGTGGTGTTCTCGGCGGCAAACAGGCCGCGCGGCGAGATGAAGCGGCTGCCCCACAGCATCCCGATGTCGTGATAGGTCTGGCCGTTCGGCGTCAGTCCATTGACGTAGGTTTGCAAGGCAGTGCGGCTGATTTCGGTCAGCTTGCGCGCAGCAGGGGGGCAGACCCATGACGGGCGATCCTGGCTGTTGGCGCTAAGCTGCGCGACCGTCATGTCGACGTTTGCGGTCGTGCGCGCATCGTCGCTCACACGCCGCCGCTCCCAGACAACCGTGTTCAGCGCCGGCTTCCACTTTTGCGATTCACTGGCCGGCACGAGGTTGATGTTGAGATCGTGCGCATCGGCCGGGATCGGGCTGTAGTTGTCGGTCTGCACCGTATCGGGCTCTTCGATACAGCCCGTCCAGGTGTGGGTCTGCATCACGCCCAGATCGCCGGTCGGCATATCGATCCGGTTGTCGTCATAAAGCGTCGCGAGGTCGACCGCTTCCCAGCCTGCCGGGCTACCCGCCGGATTGGTGACACCGCATTGCGTGCTGTTGGCGGTGTTCACCTGACAATAGCGGTAGTCCATGAACTGGACTTCCTGGCGGTAGGTATCGGGGATCACGTCCGCTTCAGTTGCAGGACGGGTCTTGCGCACTGTGCCTCGGCAACCAGCGCGCGTGGCCAGCGGCGCCGATGGGTATTGGTTGAGCACATAGGTCGTGGCGCTGATCGTCCAGGTCTGTTCGCCCACCGTAAAGGTGCCGCGATTGGTCGACTGGCAGCGCGTGCGATCGGCGCTATCGGCCTGGTTCGCGTTGTTGCTGCGGTTGTTGTAGTAGTAATGGCTCTGCGTCGCCGAACCCAGATTGCTGGTGAGGCGCGTAATCCACTCGGTCTGCTGCGAGATCAGGATCGGATCACCGATCTTGACCCCATTGCCGGGCACCAGCACGTCCACGATCTGGTAGCGGGGAACCCGCGACTGATAGGTATGCGCATTCGCCATGTATTCGCGCGGCAGCGAGAAGCCGACATTGACCTGCTGCGAATAGGGAACGATCCCGTAACGCACCTGCGCGTTTTCGGAGGTTGCCGCTTCGACCGTATCGTAGAAGTTCATCACCGCGCTGCGCAGCGCAACGATCTTCGAGCTGGAATTGGAATTGCACTCCGTCCCGTTGGGGCACTGCGACATCGACCCGGTGACGTCGAGCACGAACATGATGTCCGAGTTCGAGATGTTGATTTCGGCCGAGCAGGTGACGGCGATGCTGAATTGGTCGTAGCCGAAGGTGCCCATGATGGTGGTGGGCAGGGTGGCGCTGGCGGTGCCGATCACCTTGCCATCGCCGTCGCTGGTGTAATTGCGCGTCCGGCCATCAACGCCGAACATCCCGTCGTTGAAGTTCTGATCGAAGAAATTGAGGCCGATCTGGCGGTGGCTGGTGGTGAAGGTGTCGTTGGTCATTGCGCGGCGCGCGGCGAGGGCGCCGGCGTCACACGCGGCCTGCATCCGCGCTGCGGTCATGTAATAGCGGCTGGCATCGATACCGCCGCCCACCATCGCCATCAGCGGAAATAGCGCAGCCGCTGAAATCGCGAGCGTATTTGCGGCTTTGTCGTGCAACAGCTTGCGCATGAATGACGTGCTGTTCTGCAAGTCTCGCCCCATCGGTTCGGTGCCCTTCCCCTGACGTCCCCACGCACTTCGCCTGCGGACATTCCAGATGCATCCTCCGCCCTTAATTCAGTCTGGTAAGCGGATTACCAAAGAGCATGGTTAACAAACTCTTGCAGGGGTTCCCGGGGGGCGATGAGCTTGGCTGCGTCCCGGTGCGAGACAGGTTGCTTGCCAAGCGTGTAAATCCGCGGCTAGGCGCCGGAACCGTGACCAATGAAGACACTGATATTCTGCCGCCCGAGGCGCAGTTGGCGCTGGCCTGGAGCGGCCCAAAGGTTCGCGGGCCGTTAAGCATAGCTCTTCAGCTTGATCGCCGTCTGGCCCGGATCGTGGCCCGCACCACTGAGCCTATGCTCGGGCAGATGCGGCTTGCGTGGTGGCGCGAAATGCTCGGCAAGCCCCTCGCAGAGCGGCCGCGCGGCGATCTGGTGCTGGACGGGATCGGGCAGCATTGGGCGGGCCGCGAGGCAGCTTTGATCGCCATGGTTGATGGCTGGGAGGTTCTGGTTACTGCCGAGCGGCTCGGCCTTGATGAAGCGCGGGCCTTTGGTGCGGGGCGGGGCGCGTTCTTTGCGGCGCTGCCGGGTGCGCCTGCAGGCATTGATGGCGAACGCCTTGCCGGGGCGGGCGCGCGCTGGGCTTTGGGCGATGCCTCCATCATGGTCTCCGACCCCGAAGAGCGCACGGCGATACTGTTCGCCGGCCGCACCGTGCCGGCGCCGATGGGTGCATGGCCGGGCCGATGGCGCGGTCTTGCCCTGCTTGAGGCACTCGCCCTGCGCGCCCTGCGGCGCGGCGGGCGGCCCTTGATGGAAGGGCGGGGCGCGGCGCTGACTGCGCTCAGGGGTGCTATCTTTCTGGTCTGATTAGGTATATTTGCAGTCCCCTCGAAGCAAAGAGGGGGCAGACCTTTGCGACAAGCCGTGTTGGGAGTGCTCGGAGGCCTGGTCCTCGCAGGCGTGGGTGTGTTCTGGTGGCAGGGTCGTGCCGCCACCGAGTCAGGCGCTCCGCCGCCCGCGCCGCAAGCCGCGCCGCGCGATCCCGAAGCGCTTCCGCTTGCCGATCCCGGCACCCTGCAAGGCCCGGCGCCGCCCGAATTGAGCGAGCTCAGCAAGGAAGAGCAGCGCTTCTTCCGCTATGATCGCAACCGCGACCGGCTGATCACTCGCAACGAAATGCTATCGACCCGCACCGAAGGCTTTCGGGCGCTTGATCGGGATGGCAACAACCTGCTGACTTTCGAAGAGTGGGCGGTCTCCACCGTGCAGCGGTTCGAAAAGGCCGATGCCGACAAGGACGAGCGCCTCTCTGCGCGCGAATTCGCGACGACCGCGCCCAAACCGGCAGTGAAGAAGCCGGCCTGCAAATGCTGAGTGTCAGGCGGCTACCGCTTCGCTCGTCTCGCTGATCCAGCGGGCCAGATCTGTCTTGGCGCGACCGGTATAGGCCTCCTTGCGGAGCTTCTTGCCGACCTCGTGGAGCGGCGGGAACAGGCCGAAATTGACGTTCATGGGCTGGAAGGTTTCGGCCTCGGCATCACCGGTGATGTGGGAGAGCAGCGCGCCCAAAGCGGTGGTTGCAGGTAGCGGTTGCCACGCGCGCCCGGCCAGCTCGGCAGCCGTCATCATCCCGGCAACAAGGCCGATCGCAGCACTTTCGACATAGCCTTCGCACCCCGTCACCTGCCCGGCAAAGCGGATATGCGGCGCGGCCTTGAGGCGCAGCTGCCGGTCGAGCACCTGCGGCGAATTGAGGAAGGTGTTGCGGTGCAAGCCTCCCAACCGTGCGAATTCGGCGTTCTCCAGACCCGGAATGGTGCGGAACAGCTCCACTTGCGCGGCATATTTGAGCTTGGTCTGGAAGCCGACCATGTTCCACAGCGTGCCGAGCTTGTTGTCCTGCCGCAGCTGAACCACGGCATAGGGCCAGCGGCCTTGCGGGAATTCCGGAGTGACATCGAAGGGATTGTCGAGGCCGACGCCCTTCATCGGCCCGAACCTCAGGGTATCGATCCCGCGCTCGGCCATGACCTCGATCGGCATACAGCCGTCGAAGTAAGGCGTGTCCTTCTCCCACTGCTTGAACTCGGTCTTCTCGCCCTCGATCAGCCCCTTGTGGAAAGCGAGATATTGTTCCTGCGTCATCGGGCAATTGATGTAATCGCCGCCTTCGTTGCTGGCCTCGGTGCGCTTGTTCCAGCGCGACTGGATCCAGACCTTGCTCATGTCGATGCTGTCGCGGTGAACGATCGGCGCGATGGCATCGAAGAAGGCGAGGCGTTCGGAGCCGGTGGCGCGCACGATGCTGCCCGCCAGCGCCTCGGCGGTGAGTGGCCCGGTGGCGACGATGGTAAGCCCCGCTTGCGGCAAGGCGTCCACCCGCTCTCGCACGATGGTGACATTGGGGTGCTGCGAAAGTGCCTTTTCGACTTCGGCCGAGAAGACATCGCGGTCGACCGCCATGGCGCTGCCCGCTGGCACCCGCGCAATGTGCCCGGCGCGCATCACAAGGCTGTCGAGCTGGCGCATCTCGTGGTGCAGCAGGCCGACTGCGTTCTTGGTATCGTCATCCGAACGGAAGGAGTTGGAGCATACCAGCTCGGCGAGGCCATCGGTCTGGTGCGCCGGGGTCATCTCACCCGACCCGCGCATCTCCGACAGGCGCACCCGCACCCCGCGCTGTGCCAGCTGCCATGCCGCCTCGCTCCCCGCGAGCCCGCCACCGATTATGTGCACATCGTGCATAGTTGCGCTTGCCGTCATGGCGGGGCAGGTAATTGCGTGATAGCCCCGCGGCAAGCCCCAAGGGGCAGTGACGAGGGAAGGGCAGGCAATGGCAAGGCGGGCATTGATCGAACAGCGGCCATGGCTGCTGGCGAGCATCACGGTGGCGACCGCCTATTATTTCCTGAGCGACAATCCGGTATTCGAGGGCACATGGGGCCTGCTCGCCAAGGGCGCGAGTGTAGGGTTGCTTGCGCTCTATGCGCTTCTCCGCGTGCCGCATGGCAAACACCGGGCTGATGGGTTTCTGCTGGTGGGTGCCTTGGCGCTGGCAGCGGCCGGCGACGTCGGGATCGAGCTCGATTTCATCACCGGAGGCGCGCTGTTTGCCGCGGCACATTGTGTGGCGGTGGTGCTTTACCTGCGCAACCGCCACCAGCGCCCCTCGCCGACCCAGAAGCTGACAGGGGCGATGCTGCTGATCCTGACCCCGCTTGTCAGCTACCTTGCGAGCGGCGCGGTGGAAATCGCGGTCTATGCCTGCTTCCTCGGCGCGATGGCCTCGAGTGCGTGGATGAGCCACTATCCGCGCTACCGCGTCGGCACCGGCGCGGTCTTGTTCGTGCTCAGCGACTGGCTGATCTTCGCGCGGCAAGGCCCGCTCGACCTCGAGCCTGCCAACACGCTGCTGATCTGGCCGCTCTACTACGCGGGCCAGCTGATGATCGCGACCGGCATCGTGCAGTGTCTGCGGGGCGAACAACCCGTCAGGTGACGTGTTGTTCTGGGGGCCTGCGGGGCGAACAACCCGTCAGGTGACGGGTTGTCCTGCGGGCCTGCGGGGCGAACAGCCGGTCAGGTGACGGGTTGCTCGCTCGCTTCTTCGCCGACCTCGCTGTCTTCACCTGCATCGTCGATCAGCGCCGCGCCGACGATGTGTTCATTGTCCGCGACGTTGAAGATCCGCACCCCGGAAGATCCGCGACCGGAAATGCTGAAGCCCTTGAGGTTCTCGAACCCGCCTTCGACAAGGTGGCGGAAATCGATGCCGAGGCGGATCAGCTTGGCCTGATCGGTCACCAGCATCAGCTGCGAGCCATGCTTGACCGGGAAGCTCGCCACTACCGGCCCGTTGCGTTCCGGATTGCTCTCCGGCGTGCCGATATTGGTGATCCCTTGCCCGCCACGCGCCGTCTTGCGGTATTCGTAGGCTGAGGAAATCTTGCCGTAGCCATTGGCGGTGATGGTGAGGATGAATTCCTCGTTTTCGGCCATCGCAGCGACGACCTCGGCGGGCAGGGTGGGCACCGCTTCGTTGTTCTTCCACGCGGCGGCGCGCAAGTAAGCCTCGCGGGTTTCCATGTCGGCAGTGAGCGGATCGACCACCGCCATGGAGACGACCTTGCCGCCCTTCTTGAGGCTCATGCCGCGCACGCCGATGCCGGTGCGGCTCTTTGTCTCGCGCGCGTCGGTGGCGGAAAAGCGGATCGCCTTGCCCGCATCGCTCGCGAGGAAGATTTCCTGATCCTCGGTCAGCAATTGCACCCCGATCAACCGGTCGCCCGAGCCTTCGACGAAGCCCATCGCATATTTGCCCGCTGTGGGAATGTTGGCGAAGGCGTCCATCGAATTGCGGCGGACCATGCCCTGTTCGGTCGCGAAGACGATGTTGAGGTTGGCCCAGGTCGCCTCGTCCTCGGGGAGGGGAAGGACGTTGGTGACGCGCTCCTCATCGCCAAGCGGCAGGAGGTTGACCATCGGGCGGCCCTTGGTCTGCGGCCCGCCTTCGGGCAGCTTCCACACCTTCATGCGGTAGACGCGGCCGGTGTTGGTGAAAAACAGCACGGGGTTGTGGGTCGAGGTGACAAACAGCTCGACCACCGCATCCTCGTCCTTGGTCGCCATGCCGCTGCGGCCCTTGCCGCCGCGGGCCTGGGCGCGGAAGGCGTCCAAGGGGGTGCGTTTGATATAGCCGCCGTGGGTGACGGTGACGACCATGTCCTCGCGCTCGATCAGGTCTTCGTCCTCAAGGCCATCCCATGCAGGAGCGATCTCGCTGAGGCGCGGGGTGGCGTAGGTCGCCTTGATCTCCTCCAGCTCGGCGCGCATCACCGCATAGAGTTTGAGGCGGTCAGCAAGGATCGCGAGATATTCCTCGATCGCGACCGCCAACTCCTTCAGCTCATCGCCGATTTCATCGCGGCCCAGTGCGGTCAGGCGGTGGAGGCGCAATTCGAGGATCGCCTTCACCTGCCGTTCGGACAGCTTGTAGGTGCCGCCCTCCTGATCGGCGCTCGGCTCGATCGCTTCGACAAGGCGGATATATTGCGCGATGTCGCCAATCGGCCAGTCCTTGGCGAGCAGGCGCGCGCGCGCTTCGGCCGGATTGCGGGCGGTGCGGATCATCGCCACGACTTCATCGAGGTTGGAGACCGCGACCACCAGACCCAGCAAGAGGTGCGCCCGTTCACGCGCCTTGGCGAGTTCGAATTTGGTGCGCCGGGTGATCACTTCCTCGCGGAAGGTGATGAAGGCCTGGATGAAATCGCGCAGCACCAGCGTTTCCGGGCGGCCACCGCGGATTGCCAGCATGTTGGCGGGGAAGCTCGATTGCGCAGGCGTATGCCGCCAGATCTGGTTGAGCACCACGTCCGGCGTTGCATCGCGCTTCAGGTCGATCACCACGCGCACACCCTCGCGCGAGCTCTCGTCGCGGATGTCGCTGATGCCCTCGATGCGCTTGTCCTTGGCGGCTTCGGCGATCTTTTCGACCAGCGCGGACTTGCCGACCTGATAGGGGATCGAGGTGAACACGATGCTCTGGCGGCCGTCGCTCTTGGCGCCGCGGGTGCTTTCGACCTCGTGGCGGCAGCGCATCAGGATCGACCCGCGCCCTGTGGTGTAGGCCTGCCGCGCGCCGTGCGTGCCGAGGATCAGCGGGGCGGTGGGGAAATCGGGGCCGGGGATGTAGCGGATCAACTCCTCGGAGGTGATCGCCGGATTGTCCATGTAGGCAAAGCAGGCGTCGATCACTTCGCCAAGGTTGTGCGGCGGCACGTTGGTCGCCATGCCGACCGCGATCCCGCCCGCGCCGTTGACCAGCAGGTTGGGGAAGCGCGCCGGCAGCACCGTCGGCTCCTTGCGGCTGCCGTCATAGTTGTCGGTGAAGTCGACCGTGTCCTTGTCGAGATCGTCGAGCAGGCTGTTCGCCACCCGCGCCAACCGGGCTTCGGTGTAGCGCATCGAGGCCGGCGGATCGGGGTCCATCGAACCGAAATTGCCCTGACCATCGATCAGCGGCACGCGCATCGACCAGGGCTGGGTCATGCGGGCGAGGGCATCGTAGATCGCGGAGTCGCCGTGGGGGTGGTAGTTACCCATCACGTCGCCGACGATCTTGGCGCTCTTGCGATAGGGCCGTCCGGCGACAAAGCCGCCTTCCTGGCTGGCGAAGAGGATGCGGCGGTGCACCGGCTTCAACCCGTCGCGCACATCGGGCAGCGCGCGGGAGACGATCACGCTCATCGCATAGTCGAGATAGCTCGAACGCATCTCGTCGACGATGTCGACACGCTCGAAGCCGCTCATCGGCACGGGGGCGGGGGAATCGATGATGTCGCTGTCGTCGCTCAAGGTCGGGGCCGTTTCTGTGAGTGTTCTGTACGCGCCGCTGATGGCGCGCCGGGCCATAGCAGGGCCGCAGGGTCACCGCTATTTAGGCACAAGCCGGGGGTTTCGCCACTGGTGGAGGCGAACACAGGGGGAACGGTGTGGATTTTTCCACACTTGCAAGCCCCGCAAGGCGGCAAGAGAGCGGCAGGATGGAGCGCGACATTCAAAGTCCGTTCAGCACGCCCCGCCTAGCGGGAATTGCAAATCCCGTTCGGGCCGTCCAAAGGCCTATGCGGAATTCGTCGCACCGTGCGCACCCCAACCCGGCGCGCGGCCTGCGCAACTTGTGGAGGATGCAGTGACCAATATGTCTTCGCCCCGTCGTCCGGCCCGCCTTGCGCGCCAGCTTGCTCTGGCGGTGGCGCTCGCCAGCGGAACCGCTCTGCTGGCCGTTCCGGGCCTGACCGATGCGGCCTACGCGCAGAAAAAGAAGAAGAAGGGCGAAGATGAAGCGCCCAAGCCGACCTTCTCGGAGGCCTATGTGGCTGCCTATAAGCCGGTTGATGCCGCGCTGAAGGGGCCGACGCCTGATGTCGCCGCGCTCAAGCCGCAAATTCTGGCGCTCATCCCGCTCGCGACCACGCCTGATGACAAGATGTCGCTCGGCGGCCTGATCTATAATGCCGGGATCGCCGGCAAGGATCAGCCGCTGCAATTGCAGGGCATGGAAATCATGCTCGCCAGCGGGCAGGTGAAGCCCGAGGACAAGGGCAAGTATACCTTCCTCGCCTTCCAGCTCGCCAATGCGCAGAACCAGTACGACAAGGCGCGCGATTACCTCCAGAAGGTGATCGACATGGGCTACACCAGCGACACCACCTCGGCGAGCGACCTGCAGCTGACCATGGCCGAACTCTACTTCGCGCAGGATCAGAACGTCGAAGGGGTGAAATACCTCATGGACGCGATCGCCGCGCGCAAGGCTTCGGGTCAGCCGGTCGACGAGCGCTGGTATCGTCGCGGGGTCTCGGTGACCTATTCCAACGAAATCGTGCCGCAGGTCTATGACTTCGTGCAGGGCTGGGTGATCGATTATCCCAAGCCCGAAAACTGGCGCGATGCGGTGAACCTCACCCGGAACCTCAACGACTTCGACGGTCCGGTGCTGCTCGATCTGCTGCGCCTCGGCAAGAAGATCGGCACGCTCAAGGAAAAGAACGACTATATCTTCTACATCGAGGCCGCCGATACGCGCCGCCTGCCGGTGGAAGTGAAGGCCGTGATTGATGAAGCCTATGCCGCAGGCACGATCCCCAAGGGCAGCGACAGCTGGGTCGATGAACAGTACAAGACCGCATCGGGCCTCGTCGCCGAAGACCGCGCCGCGCTGCCGACGCTCGAGCGTGATGCCAATGCACCGGCGGCCAAGCTGCGCACGGTGCTCGCGGCGGGCGACACCTTCCTCAGCTATGGCGAATATGCCAAGGCAGCGGGCTTCTACGAAAAGGCGCTGACCATGCCCGAGGTTGACCGCGATCTGGCTTTGACCCGCCTCGGGATTTCGCAGATCGGGTCCGGCAACATCGAGGGCGCGCGCGCGACCTTCAAGCAGGTGAGCGGCGTGCGTGCACCGCTCGCGATCCTGTGGAGCGCCTATGCCCAGCAGCAGGCAGGGGCCGCAGCGCCCGCTCCGGCGGCGGCCTACTGATCCAGCGCTTCAGCCACCACGATAGAGGCGCCGGACGGGTTGACCGTCCGGCGCCTCTCTTTTTGTCAGGGGCAGGTGTCACAATTGCAACCGGCAGCGCGCTTGCGGCAGCGGGAATGCGCGCCTAAATGGGCGCACGATGAACGACCTCGCCAGCACGCCGCAGCCGACCCCTGCCGAAGACCGGCCCGCCCGCCAGCGCAAGCCCGACTGGATCCGCGTGCGCGCGCCGGTGAGCGAGGGCTATAACGAGACGCGCCGTCTGATGCGCGAGCTCAATCTCCATACCGTCTGCGAGGAAGCCGCCTGCCCGAATATCGGCGAGTGCTGGACCAAGAAGCACGCGACGGTGATGATCCTCGGCGATGTCTGCACCCGGGCCTGCGCCTTCTGCAACGTCAAGACCGGGATGCCCAAGGCGGTCGACCCGTTCGAGCCCGAGAACACCGCGATTGCCGCAGCCAAGATGGGCCTCGAACACATCGTCATCACCAGCGTCGACCGCGACGATCTGCCTGATGGCGGGGCAAGCCAGTTCGTGAAGGTGATCGAAGCGCTGCGCCGGACGACGCCCAACACCACGATTGAAATTCTCACCCCCGATTTCCGCGGCAAGATGCGCCGCGCTGTCGAGATGATCTGCGAGGCCGGGCCGGACGTCTACAACCACAACCTCGAAACCGTCCCGCGGCTCTATCCCACCATCCGCCCCGGCGCGCGCTATTACGCCTCGCTGCGGTTGCTGGAGGAGGTGAAGGCCCATAATCCGCTGATCTTCACCAAGTCGGGCATCATGCTGGGTCTGGGCGAGCAACGGCTCGAAGTGCACCAGGTGATGGACGATATGCGCAGCGCCGAGGTCGATTTCATCACCATGGGGCAATATCTCCAGCCGACCCCCAAGCACGCGAAGGTCGAGGAATTCGTCACCCCCAAAGCCTTTGCCGCCTATGGCGCGATTGCGCGGGCCAAGGGGTTCCTGCAGGTCGCATCCTCGCCGCTCACGCGGTCGAGCTACCATGCGGGCGACGACTTCGCGAAGATGCGCGCTGCGCGGGAAGAAAAGCTGGCGCGCACCGGAGCCAAGGTCCAAGCCTAGTGCCCGGCATCCGCGAAACCCGCCGCCTGCCTTACAGCGCCGCGCAGATGTTCGATCTGGTGGCGGATGTGGGGCGCTATGGCGAGTTCCTGCCGTGGGTGATTGCCACCCGCGTGCGCAGCAATTCCGACACCGAGATGGTCGCCGACATGGTGGTGGGCTTCAAGGCGATCCGCGAAAGCTTCACTTCGCGCGTCAAGAAGGACCGACCGCGCGTTATCGACGTGCATTACCTCGACGGCCCCTTGAGCGACCTCGACAATGTCTGGACCTTCCGCGAGGTGGACGAGCACACCTGCGAGATCGACTTTCTCGTCGACTTCACCTTCAAGAACCGCCTGTTCGAGAAGATCGCCGGGCAATATTTCGACAAGGCCTTCCGCAAGATGGTCGAAGCCTTCGAAGCCCGCGCCGCCCAGCTTTACGGTAGCAGCAGCTCCAGCGCGCAGAGCGTCGCCTGACGGCGGATTTCGGCGCGTCCACCGGGGCCGTCGCCGCCGTCGAAGAACCGCAGTTCCCCCTCCGGATCGCCCACGGCATTGCGTACCACGCGGGCGAAGACCACTGTGCCGACAGGCTTCTGCGGTGTCCCGCCGCCTGGCCCGGCTACCCCGCTGATCGCGACTGCCACATCGGCCTGCGACCGATCGAGCGCGCCCTTGGCCATCGCCCATGCGCAGGCAATCGAGACCGCGCCAAAGGTTTCGATGATGTCGCCGGGCACCCCCAGCATCTCCATCTTGGCTTCGTTCGAATAGGTCACGAAGCCGCGGTCGAGCACGGCTGAGGATCCGGCAACCTCGGTCAGCGCGCCCGCAACCAGCCCGCCGGTGCAGCTTTCGGCCGTTGCGACCTTGCGCCCGGTCGCGGCGTTTTCAGCCACGACCCGGGCAGCAAGTGCGGCGATGTCATCGGGAAGGAGAGACAGGGGAAGCATGGCGCAGCGTTACTTTTTTGCCGTTCCCGTCGCTGCCGCGGCCGTGCAGATCGGCGGGTTCTTGAGATCGGTCATCTCGGCGATAAAGGCGATAAGGCCGCCCATATTCTCGGCCGGCAGAGGGCTCAGCAGTTCGATGCCGCGCTCGATCTTGCCGCAGCTGTCGCCCTTGATTTCCTCGGCGAGCATCTGACCGACCAGCGCATCGACGAAGGGCCGCAGCGCATCTTCCGGCATGGAAGACAGCATGGCGCCCATCTGGTCGTCGGAGCCGCCTTCCTTGTCCATGAAGGTCTTGAGGAAGCGGAACGCGCCCGGCCAGGCTGTGTCCTGCGTGGCGCGGAACTGGGCGATATAGGTTTCGCCGCGGGTGGCCATGAAGCCGTCGGCGGCAAAGCGGTTGGCGCAGGCTGTCTGCGCCGCATCATAGGCCAGCGGCATGGCATAGACGATCGCATCGGACAGGTCCTGCGCGTTGACGCAGGCCTGCTGCTGGGCTTGTGCGGTCTGGGCCGTGGCAAGCGCAGCAAGCGCGAGGGCGGGAGCAAGCAGGCGGGTCGTCATGTGGCAGTTCCCTTCGTGGCAAGCGTGACGCAAACGATGGCCTGTGCAGCAATTCCCTCGCCGCGGCCGGTGAAGCCGAGTTTTTCCGTGGTCGTGGCCTTGATGCTGACCGCGCTTTCGTCAAGTCCCATCAGCCGTGCCACCTCGGCGCGCATCGCCGGGCGGTGGGGGCCAATCTTGGGCGCCTCGCAGATCAGGGTCAGGTCGACATTGGCAACCGCATAGCCTGCGGCGCGGGCGAGGCCGACGGCGTGTTCAAGGAATTGCCCCGAGCGCGCGCCGCGCCATTGCGGGTCGCTGGGCGGAAAGTGCGTGCCGATGTCGCCTTCGCCGACCGCGCCCAGCACCGCATCGGTGATCGCGTGCAAGGCCACGTCGGCATCCGAATGGCCCGCCAGCCCCTTGTCATGCGGGATCAGCACGCCGCCGAGCCACAGTTCCTCGCCCGCTTCGAGCCGGTGGACGTCAAAGCCCTGTCCGATACGGAAGGCGGGTCGTGTGGCTTGCTCCATCAAGTCCTCGGCAAAGGTGATCTTCTTAAGGCGTTCATCGCCATCGACCAGCGCAACTGAACCATTGCTGGCCATCAGCACCTGCGCATCATCGCCCGCGTCTGCCGGGCCTGTCCAGTCACGATGGGCAGCAAGGATCGCAGAGGTGCGGAAGGCCTGCGGGGTCTGCACCCGGCGCAGCGCCTCGCGTGTCGCCTTGCCGATCATGGTGCCGTCGGTGCCCGCGACAGCGAGGCTATCGACCACCGGGAGAACCGGGATCGCGCCGGGGTGCTCATCGAGCGCCGCCAGCAGCCGGGCGATGACGGCCACTGGCAGGTCGGGGCGGGCGGCATCGTGGATCAGCACCCGCTCGGGCTGCGCGGTGGCAGCCAGAGCCTCGAGCCCGGCGCGCACCGATTGCTGCCGGGTCGCGCCGCCATGAACGAAGCGCACCCCTTCCACCCCTGCCAGAGCCTCTCTGGCAGCGCTTTCGGCGTCGGGTGGCACCACCACGAAGATAACATCCGCACCCGCGTGCGCGAGTGTGTCGACTGACCAGCGGAGCACTGGCTTTCCGCCTAGCATCCTGAATTGCTTTGGAATATCGCCGCCTACGCGCAAGCCCTTACCCGCCGCTACCACGATCGCTGCAAAAGGGGGGAGGGGAGGTGTGCCGGCCATCGGTGGGATCGCTTAGGCACTGGACGCGCTTTCGGCAATCCACTATGCGCCTGCCCATATTTTAGGCACCGCTCCGATAATGACGACGCTCCCCCCTCCGCCGGCCCTGAAGCCGATCTCTGTCGGCCCGGTAACGGTCGCCGAACCGGTCGTGCTCGCGCCGATGACGGGTGTCACCGATATGCCGTTCCGCACGCTGGTGCGTCGCTATGGCTCGGGCCTCAACGTCACCGAAATGGTCGCGAGCGAGGCTGCGATCCGCGAAACGCGTGTCAGCACCCAGAAGACCGCATGGGACAGGATCGAGGAACCCGTCTCGATGCAGCTGGTCGGCTGCGATCCGGCCAGCATGGCCGAAGCCGCGAAGATCCAGGAAGGCAATGGCGCGGCGATCATCGACATCAATTTCGGTTGCCCGGTGAGGAAGGTCGTCGGCCAGCTCGCAGGTTCGGCGCTGATGCGCGAAGTGCCGCTTGCCGTCCGGCTGATGGAAGCGACGGTCAAGGCGGTGAAGGTGCCGGTCACGGTCAAGATGCGGATGGGCTGGTGCCACGACAGCCTCAACGCGCCGGAGCTGGCACGCATGGCCGAGGACTTGGGCGTGCAGATGGTGACGGTCCACGGCCGCACCCGCAACCAGATGTACAAGGGGCAGGCCGACTGGGCCTTCGTCCGCAAGGTCAAGGACGCGGTGAAGATTCCGGTGATCGTCAACGGCGACATCTGTTCGATTGAAGATGCCGCCAAGGCGCTCGAACAATCGGGCGCGGACGGCGTGATGATCGGGCGCGGCGCCTATGGCAAGCCGTGGCTGCTGGGGCAGGTGATGCACTGGTGGCGCACCGGAGAGGCGCGGCCCACGCCGGGGATCGAGGAGCAATACGCCCTCGTCGTTGAGCATTACCACCGGATGCTCGATCACTACGGCCGTGAGACCGGGGTCAAGATGGCGCGCAAGCACCTCGGCTGGTACACCAAGGGGCTGCACGGCTCGGCCGAGTTCCGCAACATGGCCAATTTCATCGACGATGCCGATCAGGTGCTTGGCGAGATCGAGCGGTTCTATACCCCCTTCATGCTGCAACAGGCGGCCTGAGGCGTGGCCACGCACCCGAGCGACAGCGCGCCCGCAGACCGGCCCGATGCGCGGGCGCAGCTTTCGGGGCTGATCTTCGCGGTGATCCTGATCGACGGCGATGGGGTGATCGCAGAGGTCAACCATGCCGCCGAAGACCTGCTCGGCACCAGTGCGAACCGCCTTGTCGGCACCCGGCTCGCCGACCGGATCGGCCCGCTCGACCCGCGCGTCGAAGCGCGTCTGCTGGCCTTCGACGAGGCGCTTGTCGCGCGCGATCTGGCGATCCAGGTCGGCGCGCATGAGACCCGCGTCAACCTCACGGCCTCGCCACTTGGCGGCTTTCCGGGCTGGCAAGTGGTGACGCTCTCGCAGATAGGCCATGACGATGCCGCCAACCCGGCGGGCGGCGAGGCGATGCTCGGAGCGCCTGCCGTGCTGGCGCACGAGATCAAGAACCCGCTCGCCGCGATCCGCGGGGCGGGGCAATTGGCGGCACGCAAGCTGCCGCATGCCGACAAGAAGCTCGCCCGGATGATCACCGACGAGGTCGACCGGATTGCCCGGCTGATCGACCGGATGCAGCAATTGGGCAGTACCCGCACCGGCCCTGTCACGCCCTGCAACCCGCACGAAGCAATCCGCGCGGCCGTGGCGACGATGCGCGCGGCCAGTGGCTCGCTGGGCGAGATCGAAATTCGCGAGGAGTTTGACCCCTCGCTGCCCCCGGTGCTGGCCAATCGCGATGCGCTGGAGCAGGTGCTCATCAACCTCGTCTCCAACGCGCGCGATGCGGCGATGGCGGGCGGCGCGGGGATCGTGACCGTCCAGACCCGTTTCGTCAGCGGCCTCGCTTTCAGCGCGATCCGCAACGGGCGCGCGGTGCCGTTGCCGATCGAGATCACCATTTCCGACAACGGCCCCGGGATCGACCCGGGCTTGCGCGACCATGTGTTCGAGCCCTTCGTCTCCTCCAAGCCATCGGGGCAGGGCCTTGGCCTGTCGCTGGTGCGCAAGCTGGTGCGCGACATGAACGGCAATGTCAGCCATGATCGTGACGCGCGTGCCGGTCTCACCCATTTCCGCCTGCATCTACCTCAGGCGCAGGACATCGCCTAAGCCATGGCCGCAAACGCCCCCAATCCGATCCTGCTGGTCGAAGACGATGCCGCGATTGCCACGGTGATCATCGCGGCGCTGGAGGATGAGGGCTTTGCGATTGCGCACTGCACCAGCATCGCCGCGCGCGATGCGCAGCTGGCGGCGCGCCGTTTTGCGGTCATGCTCACCGATGTGATCCTCGAAGATGGCGACGGGCTTGCAAGCCTCACCGCGGTGCGCGACCGCGCGCCGGATATGCCGGTGATCGTCCTTTCGGCACAGAACACGCTCGATACGGCCGTCCGCGCGAGCGAGAGCGAGGCCTTCGAGTATTTCCCCAAGCCGTTCGACCTTGATGAACTGGTTCACGCCGTCCGTCAGGCGGCAGGCACACGTCCGGCAGCGCCCGATGAGGCCGGCGCGGCGATCCCGGGTGAGGGCGAGAAGATGCCGCTGGTCGGGCGCAGCCCGGCGATGCAGGGCGTCTATCGCATGATCACGCGCGTGCTGCGCAATGATCTGACCGTGCTGGTGACCGGCGAAAGCGGCACCGGCAAGGAACTGGTGGCCGAAGCGATCCATGAACTCGGCAATCGCCGCACCGGGCCGTTTGTCGCCGTCAACACCGCCGCGATTCCTGCCGATCTCGTCGAAAGCGAGCTGTTCGGGCACGAGAAAGGCGCCTTTACCGGGGCGATTGCGCAGGCGATCGGCAAGTTCGAACAGGCCAATGGCGGCACGCTGTTTCTCGACGAAATCGGCGATATGCCCGCCGAGGCGCAGACCCGGCTGCTGCGGGCGCTGCAATCGGGGCGCATCCGGCGCGTGGGCGGGCGGCAGGAGATTGCGGTCAATGTCCGCATCATTGCCGCCACCAACCGCGACCTCACCCCGATGATCGCGGCAGGCACCTTCCGCGAGGACCTGTTCTACCGCCTCAATGTCGTCCCCATCGTGCTCCCGCCCCTGCGTGAGCGGCGAGAGGACATTGCCGCGCTCGCGCAGCATTTCCTCGTGCTGGCGGCTGAGGACGGCCTGCCGCGCAGGCTGCTGACCCCTGAAGCGATCGAGCGGCTCGAGCAGCGCAACTGGCGCGGCAATGTTCGCGAATTGCGCAACGTGGTCTATCGCCTTGCCCTGATGGCGCGCGAAGAGCGGATCGATGCCGATGCGGTAATCGACATCATCGGCCCCGAGATTGTCCCAGCCAATCTGCCGCAGGATGGCGGGCAGGGCGGGTTTGGCGCCGCGCTGACGACGTGGCTGGCAGGGGAGAACCCGCCGCCGGGCGCGCTCTATCACCGCGCGCTCGCCGCCTTTGAAAGGCCGCTGATCGAGTATGCCCTCGGCCGCACCGGTGGCAACCAGCTGCGGGCGGCGCAACTGCTGGGGATCAACCGCAACACCCTGCGCAAGCGGATTGGTGAGCTGGGGCTTGAGCCTGACCGATTTTCCCCGCTCTGATCCCAACCGCCGCACATCCGGCACGTGATGGCGCAGCCATGCGGTGCGTTGCGACAATGGTCTTGCATTTTTGCCACACCATTGTTGTAAAGCGGCAACGATGGAGCAACTCCCGCCCTCAGCGCCGAGCATCCCGACCCGTCAGCCACCGCGCTGGTGGCGCCGGTTCCTGATCGCCGCCCGGCGCGCCAATGTATTTCTGTGGCTGGAGGGGGCGGCAGTGGTCGCGCTGCTTGCAGCGGTCGGCGCGACGTGGTCGGCCTTTTCGCGCTCCAGTGCGCCTGATGACCTGCTGCCGACCATGCAGGTCTCGATCCTGCTGATGGCAACGCTGGTGCCAGCGATGGCGCTGCTGGTGCTGATCGGACGCCGCCTTGCGCTGCGCCGCGCGGCGGGGAGCACGGCGCGGTTGCACGTCAGGCTCGTGTTCTTCTTCTCGATGGTCGCGGCCCTGCCGACGCTGCTGGTCGCCGCCTTTGCCGCCTTCCTGTTCCAGACCGGGGTCGACTTCTGGTTTTCCGACGAATCGCGCGGGCTGATGGAGAACGCCAACGCGCTCGCGCAGAACTATTACGACGCCAACCAGCGCGACGTCGAACAGAACACCGTCACGATGGCGACCGATATGCGCGACACGCTGGCGCGGGTGCCGATCACGGATCCCGATTTCCCCGATTTCTATGCCTATCAGGTGCAGGCCCGCGAGATTTCCGAAAGCGCGATCCTCCAGCGCATGGCGGATGGCTCGTTCCGCACCGCTGCCGCGCTCAACCTGCCGCGTGACACCAGCCCGCTGGAGTTCAGCCGCAATGCGCTGCCCCGGCTCGACCGCGGCGAGTTGGCGGTTGTCGTCGGCGGGCCCGAGCGGATCGAGGCGCTGGTGCCGATCGACGCGCAATCGGGCGTCTATCTCTACAATGCGCGCACCACCGAAGAGACGATGTTCAACTCCTGGTCAAAGGCGCAGTCGATCGTCACGGCCTATGACCGGCTGACCGGTAGCGCCCGCGCGCTGCAACTGCGCTTCAACCTTGCGCTGGTCGCGGTCAGCCTGCTGCTGGTGAGTGTCGCGATCTGGTTCGGTCTGCGCTTTGCCGACCGGCAGGTCGAGCCATTGACGGCGCTGGTGGGGGCGGCGCGCAAGGTCGGGCAGGGCAACTTCGCGCTGCGTCTGGAGGGGCGCACCGGGGCGGACGAGATCGGCCTTCTGAACCGTGCGTTCAATCGCATGACCGCCCAGCTCGACAAGCAGACCCAGGCGCTCGTCAGCGCCAACCGCCAGATCGACGATCGCCGCGCCTTCACCGAAGCCGTGCTCGAATCCGTCACCGCCGGGGTCGTGTCTGTCGATGCCGAGCGACACGTCACCTTGATGAACTCCTCGGCGCAGGCGCTGCTGACACCCGATGGCGAGGCAAGCCTGACCGGGCAGGCGCTGGGTCAGCTCTCGCCCGATCTGGCGCGGGTGATCGGCGAGGGCAAGGAGCGGGCGATCATCACCCACGCCAAGGGAGCGGAGATCCTGACCCTCGCGGTCAAGGTCGCACCCGGCACCGACGGCGGGCACGTGATTACCTTTGAAGACATCACCCGCCAGCTGCTCGACCAGCGCCAGGCCGCCTGGTCGGATGTCGCGCGCCGCATCGCACACGAGATCAAAAACCCGCTTACACCGATCCAGCTCGCGACAGAACGCCTCAAGCGACGTTACCGCACGCAGGTGGGCGATGATGACCGCGAGCTGTTCGACGACCTCACCAACACCATCGTCCGGCAGGTCGGCGACCTGCGCAAGATGGTCGACGAGTTCTCCAGCTTCGCGCGGCTGCCCAAGCCCGTGTTCCGCGATGAAGACGCGCTTGATCTCGTCCGACAGGCAGTGTTCCTGCAGGAAGTCGCGCATTCCGGCATCGCCTTCAGCGTCGCCTCCTCCGAGCTCATTGACCGCGAAGTGCGCTGCGATCGCCACCAGTTCGGTCAGGCCATGACCAACGTGCTCAAGAATGCGGTCGAAGCTGTCGAGGCCCGCGCAGCCGAGGCCAAGGGCGCCTTTGCCGGGGGAATCGCCGTCACCATGCGCGATGCCGGTGAGGCAATCACGGTCACCATCGAGGACAATGGCATCGGCCTGCCCGCCAATCCTGAACGCCTGACCCAGCCCTATGTCACCACCCGCGAGAAAGGCACCGGCCTTGGCCTCGCGATCGTCAACAAGATCGTCGATGAGCATGGCGGCAACATGAGCTTCGCCAGCGCGCCAAGTGGCGGCACGGCCGTGACCTTGCGCTTTGCCCGCAACCCCATCCCCGTCGAAGGCGGCCCGCTATGAGGCAGCTTTCGCTCTCCCGTGATCCCGCAACCCAAGGACCTGCCTGATGGCCCTCGAAATCCTGATCGTCGACGATGAACGCGATATCCGCGAGCTGGTGGCCGGCGTGCTTGGCGATGAAGGCTATGCCTGCCGCACCGCCGCCGACAGCACCGAAGCGCTTGCGCTGATCGACGAGCGCCGCCCTTCGCTGGTGCTGCTCGACGTCTGGCTCCACGGCAGTCAGATGGACGGCCTGGAACTGCTCGATGCGATCAAGGCGCGTGAACCCAACCTGCCGGTGATCATCTTTTCGGGTCACGGCAATATCGACACGGCGGTGGCGGCGGTCGGGCGCGGGGCGATGGACTTCATCGAAAAGCCCTTCGAGGCCGAGCGTCTGCTGCTGCTGGTAGAACGCGCCACTGAAACGGAACGGTTGCGGCGCGAGAACTCCCGCCTGCGCGAAGGCAGCTGGGGCAGCGCCGAATTCACCGGCAATTCGCCCGCCATCAACGCCGTGCGTGCGACACTCAAGCGGGTGGCGAGCACCGGCAGTCGCGTGCTGATCTCGGGCCCTCCGGGTGCCGGCAAGGAAGTCGCCGCGCGCTTGCTGCACGGGTGGAGCACGCGCGCGAACGGGGCTTTCGTTCTGGTCAATTCGGCCCGGATCACGCCCGAACGCTTCGAGCAGGAATTGTTCGGCGAGGAATCGGGTGGCAAGCAGGTGCGGCCGGGTCTCCTCGAACTGGCCGATGGCGGAACGCTCTATCTCGACGAAATCGCCGATATGCCGCTCTCGACCCAGGCGCGCATCCTGCGGGTGCTGACCGATCAGAGCTTCGTGCGCGTCGGCGGGACACGGCAGATCGGGGTCGATGTGCGCGTCGTCTCCTCCACCACCCGAGACCTTACGGTCGAGATGGCCGAGAAGCGGTTCCGCGAGGACCTGTTCTACCGCCTCAACGTGGTGCCGGTCGCGATCCCCTCGCTGGCGCAGCGGCGCGAGGACATTCCGGCGCTGGCCGAGCATTTCTTCACCCGCTATTCGAACGATCAAGGGCTGATGCCGCCCGAGATCGCGACCGAAGCGATGGCCGCGCTCCAGGCCTATGATTGGCCCGGCAATGTCCGCCAGCTGCGCAATGTCGTCGAGCGCACGATCATCATGACCCCGCGCGAACGGCTCGGCACGGTCGAGCCTGATATGCTGCCGCCCGAAATCATCGGCGGGCAGATCGGGCTGGCGAGCGACAGCCTCTCGGCGATCATGGGGGTGCCGCTACGCGAGGCGCGGGTCAGTTTCGAGCGGGAATATCTGGCGATCCAGATTCGGCGTTTTTCGGGCAACATTTCCAAGACCGCGAGCTTCATCGGCATGGAACGCTCGGCCCTGCACCGCAAGCTCAAGCTGCTGGGCATGGCAGACCGGCGCGACGAGGACGAATAAGCCTCGGTGATCGCGCGCGAAATTTTTGTCTGAAATCAATCCTTGTCGCGCGGGCGACTAGCGGCCATTATGCGGCCTGGGGCTGCCGTTCCCCGACTTTGCGGCAGCCTTGACGATCGCGGACCGCAGAACCGGCCGCCAAAAACAAGGAGCCACGACCATGTCCAGCGGGCGAACGCTCTCCCCCCGTCCGATTGCACGTGCCACGCAAAGTGCCGAAACGCGCAGTGCCGACAGCGGCACGCCGGTTGCCCGCGCACAGGGCAATCTTCAGGACGCCTTCCTCAACCTGCTGCGCAAGAACAAGATTCCCGTCACGATGTTTCTCGTGAAAGGCGTGAAGCTGCAGGGGATTGTCACCTGGTTCGACAATTTTTCGATCCTGCTGCGCCGCGACGGCCAGTCGCAGCTGGTCTACAAGCACGCGATCAGCACGATCATGCCCGGCACCTCGCTCGATCCGGCACAGTTCGGCAGCCAGCCCGGCAATCGCAAGCAGAAGCTGCTGCAGGACATTTTCCTCAGCCGTGTGGCCGAGGCGAATGTGCAGGTCACGATGTTCCTCGTGAACGGCGTGATGCTGCAGGGCCGCATCGCTGCCTATGACCTGTTCTGTATGCTGCTCGAACGCGACGGCGCGGTGCAGCTGGCCTACAAGCACGCGGTCTCCACCATCCAGCCCGCCAGCCCGGTCGACCTCAGCGTCGATGACGAGGATGGCGAAGATGACGGGGCGGACGACTGAGCTTCGACAGCGAATTTGCCGAAGAGGTCACCCGCGGCGCGCGGGCGCTGGTGCTGTGCCCCGATATCCGGGCGCTGCGCTATGACCTCGATGCGGCCGAACGTCTCGCCGAGGCCGAGGGGCTGGCGCTTGCCATCGGAGTGGTGATCGTTCACGCGGCGGTGCTGCCGGTGCGCCAGATGCAGCCCAACACGCTGTTCGGCTCCGGGCAGGTCGAGAATATCGCGATCTGGTGCGAACAGCACGAGGCCGAACTCGTGATCGTCGACGGCGCGCTCACCCCGATCCAGCAGCGCAATCTGGAAGACCGGCTGAAGCGCAAGGTGATCGACCGGACAGGGCTTATTTTGGAGATCTTCGGCGAGCGCGCGGCGACGGCGGAAGGGCGCTTGCAGGTCGAACTGGCGCATCTCGATTACCAGCAGAGCCGGTTGGTGCGCAGCTGGACGCACCTGGAACGGCAACGCGGCGGCTTCGGCTTCCTTGGC
This sequence comes from Erythrobacter sp. BLCC-B19, assembly GCF_028621955.1. NCBI lineage: Bacteria > Pseudomonadati > Pseudomonadota > Alphaproteobacteria > Sphingomonadales > Erythrobacteraceae > Erythrobacter > Erythrobacter sp. BLCC-B19. The sequence continues at coordinate 3,003,079 of NZ_CP117516.1, read as the reverse complement.
GGCCCTGGCGAGACCCAGATCGAGGCCGACCGGCGGATGATCCGCCAGCGCATGGGGCGGCTGCGGCGCGATCTGGAGCAGGTCAAGAAGACCCGCGCCCTCCACCGCGACCGGCGGGGCAGGGCGCCTTGGCCGGTGGTGGCGCTGGTGGGCTATACCAACGCCGGGAAATCCACGCTTTTCAATCGTTTGACGGGCGCTGCCGTGATGGCCGAAGACCTGCTCTTCGCCACACTCGATCCGACCATGCGGGCGATCAGCCTGCCGGGGGTGGAAAAGGCGATCCTCTCGGACACGGTGGGTTTCATCTCCGACTTACCGACCCAGCTCGTGGCCGCCTTCCGGGCAACGCTCGAAGAAGTGACGGCGGCGGATGTCATCTGTCATGTCCGCGACATGGCCAATCCCTCGCACGCTGCACAAAGGAAGCAGGTTCTGGAGGTGCTTGCGGATCTCGGCGTGGTCGATTCCGAGACGGGGACGAGCGCCATCCCGATCCTTGAAGTCTGGAACAAGTGTGACCTGCTTGATGCTGATTCACTTGAAGAATTGCGTGAGGCATCCGAAGGGCAGGGGGCAGTGATCGTCTCGGCTGCGACGGGTGAGGGGGTGGATGGGCTCGAAGCGGAGCTCGCGCGGCTGTTGACCGGCGGGGCGCGGGAGGTCAGCTTCATCCTCCCGGTCAGCGACGGGCGCCGGATCGCATGGCTCCACGCCCATGGCGACGTCCTGGCCGAGGATGAGGCAGGCGACAGCGAGCAAGGCCCGATGCGCCGCGTGACGGTGCGCCTGAACCCCAAGGAGCTCGGCCAGTTTGCCAGCCTTTCGTGAGGCTTGTCAGGCTTTCTTGACCTGCTGCCAAAGCTCTTCCTGCTGTTCGAGCGAGAGCGTGGCGAAGTTATCCGGCCCGGCGAGCGCTTCCATCGCCTTGAAACGGGCTTCGAACTTCGCATTGGCAGCGCGCAAAGCCTCTTCGGCACTGATGCCGTGGGCACGCACGAAATTGACCGCTGCAAACAGCAGGTCACCGGCTTCCTCAAGTCTGTGTGCATCTGAGGAGGCGGAGGTAAGTTCTTCGATCTCCTCGGCAATCTTGGCCCGCGAGCCGGACGGATCGGGCCAGTCGAACCCGGTGCGGGCAGCGCGCTTCTGAAGCTTCTCTGCGCGCATCAAAGCCGGAAGCGCCAGAGCTACGCCATCGAGCGCGCTCGCAACGCCCTTGGCGGTGCGCTCCTGCGCCTTGAGATCTTCCCAGCGCGCTTCGTCCATGGTTCCGCCGGCGCTGGCAAAGATGTGTGGGTGGCGCGCTTCCATCTTGTCGGCAATCGCGGCCGCGACGTCGCCAAAAGCGAAGTGACCGGCTTCTTCCGCCATGCGGGCGTGAAAGACCACCTGAAACAGCAGATCGCCGAGCTCATCGCGCAGATCGGCCATGTCGCCGCGCGCGATGGCGTCTGCGACTTCATAGGCTTCTTCAATCGTATAGGGCGCGATTGTGGCAAAGCTCTGCGCCAGGTCCCATTCGCATCCCGTTTGCGGATTCCGCAGAGCGGCCATGATCGCCAGCAGGCGGTCAAGAGGGGATGGATCGGGGGTGGCGCTCATGGCGATCCTCAAGTTTGATAATATATATTATGTTAAATCTACATGAGCGCCGAGGCTGTGCCCTGCGCGATCAGGAACCACTCTACCGCCAGGAACACCCCACCGAAAATCACCACCCACGCGATTGCCATCTTGGCCACCTGCCCGAACCCGAGCTGGTGTGAGCGGAGGCCGACACCGGCAAGGATCAACCATCCCATGCTCGTGATGATCGGCAGCAACAGGTCAGGATTCATGCGACAATCTCCAGCCCGTCATAACCCACGGTGACGAACGCCGGCACTTCGTCACACAGCGCGCGATAATCCATGCTCTTGTCGAGATGGCTCAGCACGACGCGGCCCGCCTTGCAGCGTTCTCCCAGTTCGATTGCCATGCCAAGATGCGCGTGGGTCGGATGCGGTTCGCGGCGCAGACAGTCGCTGACGAGCACATCAACCTTGTAGAACAGATCAATCATCTCATCGGAAATGGCACTGAAATCGGTCGCATAGCCGATACTCTTGCCATCAGCTTCGAAGCGATAGGCGGTCGTCTCACCAGGCCCGTGCGCCATCTGGCACCAGTCCACACCGAAGCCCGCGATCATCCTGAGCCGGTCGAGCGTGTCGATCGTGCAGATCGTCGGATAGCCGTCCTGCCCGGCAAAGACATAGCCGAAGCGCTGGCGCAGACGGCGAACGGTCTCGCTCGAGGCAAATCCGGGAATTGGTCCGCCGCGGCCGTAACGCAGAACGCGAAGGTCATCGATCCCGTGGCAGTGGTCGGCGTGGTCATGCGTCCAGAACACCGCGTCGACATGGCCGATCCGATTGGCAAGCAGCTGCGCCCGGCAATCCGATGACGTATCGACCAGCAGCCGCTTGCCTTCATCGCTTTCAACGAGGATCGAGACGCGCGTGCGGCGATTTCTCGGCTCGGCGGGATCGCAGTCACCCCAGTCGCCGGTGCCGTCGGGCCCGCCCAGTCGCGGCACCCCGGTCGAGGTGCCCGATCCGAGCATCACCAGCTTCACAGAACCGCCTTGCTGAAAAGGTTGAAGAAATTGGCGGTGGTGACCGCCTTCAGGCACTCGACCTCCATGCCGCGCAGTCCCGCGACAAAGGCGGCGGTGTCAGCGACATAGGCGGGTTCGCACACCCTGCCCCTGTGCGGAACCGGAGCGAGGAAGGGGCTGTCGGTTTCGACCAGCAGCCTGTCTTCAGGGATGGTCTTGGCGACCTCCTGCAACTCTTTGGCATTCTTAAAGGTGACGATGCCCGACAGCGATATGGTCAGCCCCAGCGCCAGCACCTTTTCGGCAAAGTCGGCCGAGGCGGTGAAGCAGTGGATCAGGGCGGGGAAAGCCCCCTTCTCCATCTCCTCGGCGAGGATCGCGTGGGTATCGCCTTCCGCATCGCGGGTGTGGATGATGAGCGGCAGCTGCGTCTCACGCGCCACATCAATATGCATACGGAACAGGGACTTCTGCGTCTCTCTGTCCGACTTGTCGTAATAGTAGTCGAGGCCCGTCTCGCCGATCGCGATCACCTTGGGATGGCGCGTCGCCTCGAGCAACGCGGCGCGGCCCAGATCCTGATGCGCGTCGGCCTCATGCGGGTGGATGCCGACGCTGGCGAAGACATCAGGCTCGCGTGCGGCGGTGCCGACCACCTGATCCCATTCGGATTGGCGGGTCGAGATATTGAGGAAGGCCCCTACCCCCGCCGCCCGCGCGCGGGCCAGCACGCCCTCACGGTCTTCGACGAGACCTTTGTATTCGAGGTGGCAGTGGCTATCGACCAGCATCAATCGGCCTCGGCGGGAAGTTCGAGCCGGGGGAACAGCGGGGTCGGCGCGATGATCTGGTAATCGCTCTCCGCAAGCGGTGAATACCAGTGGCTGCGGATCCCTTCGAGATTGCGCAGATCATCGGGAATACCCAGCATATCCAGCAGCTTGGCGCTGCTCGCGGGGATCACCGGGCTGATCGCCACCGCCAGCTGGGCGATGCATATGTAGAGCGTGGCGAGTACGGTCTCCATCCGCTCCGGATCGGTCTTGCGCAAAGTCCAGGGCGCCTGCGCGTCGATATAGGCATTGCAGGCGAACACCGCCTGAAGCCATGCCTCGACCGCCTGTTGGAGTGCAAGGCTTTCGAAAGCCTGCGGAATTTCCGTGGTGATCGCCCGGTCGACCGCTTCGAACAGCGCGGTGTCGGCAGCGTCGTGCCCACGGATCGCCGGCAGGTAGCCCTCGAGGTTCTTGGCGATGAAGCCGAGCGTGCGCTGCGCAAGGTTGCCAAAGGCATTGCCCAGCTCGCCATTTGCCCTTTGAACAATGGCTTCGGGCGAATAGCTGCCATCCTGTCCGAAGGCGACTTCGCGCATCAGGAAATAGCGCAAGGCATCGACCCCGAAGGTTTCGGCCAGTTCCACGGGATCGGTGACATTGCCGAGCGACTTCGATTCCTTCTGCCCGCGATTGAGCAGGAACCCGTGGCCGAACACCTTGCGCGGCAGCGGCAAATTGGCGCTCATCAGGAAGGCCGGCCAGTAGATCGTGTGGAAGCGCACGATGTCCTTGCCGATGAGATGCAGGCTGGCGGGCCAGAAATCGCCCATGTCGTCGGGATAGCCAAGCCCCGTCAGATAGTTGGTGAGCGCATCGACCCACACATACATGACGTGGCCGTCCGACCCCGGCACTTTCACACCCCAATCGAACGAGGTGCGGCTGACCGACAGATCGCGCAACCCCTGTTCGACAAAGGCGATCATTTCGTTGCGGCGGCTTGCCGGTTCGAGGAAGCCAGGGGTCTTCAGCAATTCAAGCAGTTGGCCTTCATACTTCGAAAGCCTAAAGAACCAGCTTTCCTCCACCGTCCATTCGACCGGGGTGCCCTGCGGGGAGAGCTTCTCGCCGCCCTCACCTTCCACCAACTCGCTCTCGTCATAGAAAGCCTCGTCGCGAACCGAGTACCAGCCTTCATAGCGGTCGAGATAGAGGTCGCCCGCAGCCTCCATCGCCTGCCAGATCGCCTGGCTGGCGCGGTGGTGATCGGGTTCGCTGGTGCGGATGAACCGGTCATAGGACACGTTAAGGGCGTCGCACATATCGCGGAAATAGCCTGACATTTCGTCAGCCAGCTCGCGCGGGGTGCGGCCCTGTTCCTCGGCCTTGCGGGCCATCTTGAGCCCGTGCTCGTCGGTGCCGGTCTGGAACCGCACACGGCGGCCCGAAAGGCGCTGGAAGCGCGCGATCACGTCGGCGGCAATCGCCTCGTAAGCGTGGCCGATATGCGGCTTCCCGTTGGGGTAGCTGATCGCGGTTGTGATGTAGAAGGGGGTGGTGTCAGCCATGGGCCGGTTCGCTAGCCGGGGCGGCGGCGACAAGCAAGCTGCCGATCTCGAAGGGCAGCATGCTCGCGTCGAAATTGGCCGTTGGCGCTTCGGCGGCGAGGCTGACGAGGGCGGCGTGGGCGTCGATCAGGCGCGCGCGCCGTGCGGGGTCATCGGCGGCCCGCGCAGACCGGGCGGCGAGCGATTGGGCAAGGTCGAGAACCGCCTGCACCCGCTCCCTGTCGGCGCGCGGGCCGATCAGCCGGGCAAGTTCGCCGCGCCCGGTCATGCCGCTGTCGCCACCTGCCAGCAGCGCCGACATGACCCGGGCGATGGGCGCGAGATCCTGCTCGGCAAAGCGCACCGCCGCGCCGAAACTGCCCTCGGCGGCAGCAATCGCCTGCGGGTCGGAGGGCAGGCCCTCTGCAGAAAGCATCGCCGCCAGCTGGCTGTCGCTCAGCACCGGGAAGCGCAAGGTGCGGCAGCGCGAGCGGATCGTCGGCAGCAGGCGCGCGGGGCGGTGTGTGACCAGCAGGAAGAACGTGCCGGCGGGCGGTTCCTCTAGGCTTTTAAGCAGCGCGTTGGCGGCGGATTTCTCCATGTCGTCGGCCGGGTCGATGATGATCGCACGGCGGCTGCCCAAGGTCGGGCGAGTCACCAAGCGGCGCTGCATCGCGCGGATCTGCTTGATCCGGATCGAGCGCGCGAGTTCGAAAGGCTTGCCCTCGGCCTGGGCCTTCTCGCCCTTGTCGTCCTTGGGGCCATAGGTAAGGACAATGATGTCGGGGTGATCGCCCGAGGGCTGTGGCACGCCGGGTTCAGCCACCAGCTCGCGCGCGGCGGCCATGGCGAAGTCGCGCTTGCCGAGGCCGCTCTTGCCCGCGAGCAGCCAGCCATGATGCATCCGCTCGCCGCTCAGCGCATCGCGCCAGGCGCGCCAGGCTTCGGCATGGTTGGGCCAGTCGGTCACGGCAGCACATCCGCCAGTGCCGCGAGGATGCGGGCGTGCACCTCCTGCGGTGCCCCAATCGCGTCGATGCGGGCAAAGCCGTGCGGGTCGCTTTCCGCCAGATCGCGGAAAGCGGCGGCGACGGCGCGATGATAGGCGGCGGGGCGGCCTTCGATGGCATCGGCGGCGTTCCCGCGCGCGGCGAGGCGGTCGGCGAGCGCGGCTTCGTCGCCCTCCAGCAAGATCACCCGGTCGGGCCGCAATCCGTCGCTGCCGAAGGCGTGGAGCGCGGTTATGGCTGTGTCGCCCAGCCCCCCTGCCCCGCCCTGATAGGCGCGGCTCGAATCGACAAAGCGGTCGCAGATCACCCATTCCCCGCGGGCCAGAGCCGGGCGGATCAGGTGCGCGACATGATCCGCGCGGGCGGCGGCAAACAGCAGCGCTTCGGCCTCAGGCGGCCAGCCTTCTGTCTCCTTGGCCCCAGGGGGCGACAGCAGCAGCGCGCGGATCGCCTCTGCCCCGGGCGTGCCGCCCGGCTCGCGTGTGACCACGACCGATAGCCCGCGCGCCCGCAGCGCTTCGGCCAGCAGCCGTGCCTGCGTGGACTTGCCCGCGCCCTCCCCGCCCTCGAAGGCGATAAAGCGGCCCGGCACACTCACGAAAACACGCCCGCGATGGCGTTGATGATGCGGTCGAGCGGCCCGGCGGTGCTCACGGCCTCGGCGGTGTAGAGCGGCACACGCGCGGGGCTTATGCCGGGGGCGGTAATCTCGAGCACCGCGACTTCCTGCCCCGCACCGAGCGGCGCGCGCAACGGGCCTTCGTAGCGGATTGTCGCGGTGAGCTGCGCCGCACTGCCGCGCGGGAGGTTCATCGTGACCGGGCCGGCCGCCTTGAGCGCCACGCTGCGCGCGTCACCGTTCTGGACGCGCGCGGTGCCCACGACCGCGCCACTGGCGAAGAGCGGGCGACGATCGAAGGCGGAAAATCCCCATTCGGCATAGGCGCGTGCGAGCTTGGCCCGCAGCCTGCCATTCTCGACCCCGGCCAGCACCAGCACCAGGCGCTGCCCGTTGCGGCGTGCGGTGCCGAGGTAGGAAAAGCCCGCTTCGTTGGTGAAGCCGGTCTTGATCCCGTCAGCCCCTGCCACCCTTCCAATCATCGGATCGTGATTGACCTGCGCGATGCCTTTGTAATCGAACCCGGCGCGACCGATGTAATAGCCGAACTTGTCGGGGTGGCGCGTGATCATTGCCCGCGCCAGCGTCACCAGATCGCTTGCCGTGGTGAAGGTGCGGCCTTCGTCGGGAAAGCCGTTGGGGGTGCCGAAATTGCTCCCCATCATGCCCAGCCCGCGCGCTGTGCTGTTCATCGCCATCACCCAGGCCGCGACCGATCCGGCCTGTCCCTCGGCGAGCACCGCCGCTCCGTCATTGGCAGAGACATTGGCGATCCCCAGCAAGAGATCATCGACCGCCACCTGCTCGCCTGCGTCAAGAAACATGGTCGAGCCCTTGCGCCGCCAGTCGCGGGCCACGCTAGGGCTCATCACGAAAACCTGCTTTGGATCGAGCCGTCCTGCCGCGATCAGCTCGAAGGCAAGGTAGAGCGTCATCACCTTGGTGACCGAGGCGGGCATGAAGCGCCGGTCGGGATCGCGCGCGTGGAGCACCTGGCCGCTCCCGAGATCGACCAGCAAAGCCACGGGCGCTTCGGCAGCGGTCGGGATGGCGGGGATGATCGGCGCAGTGTCCGGCAGGGCTGCTCGTGCGGGCAAGGCTGCGGCAGCGAGCAGGAGCGGTAACAGGCGAAAGGTCGGGCGCAGCTTCATCGGAGACATCACGCCGGGGGCTATACAAGCCGCCCATCGGATTGGCGAGGCAGGGCGGCGGCTCAGTTCACGATTTCGTCAGCGAGCAACCCGACGCTCAGAGCATAGTAGCTCGAGCAGTTATATTCGAGGATCGCGCGATAATTGCCCGTCAGCAGCCAGGCAGGGGCACCGGGCCCGTCGGGCTGAAAGAAGGCGACCATCACATCATCGGCAAGGCCACCTTGCGCTACCACGCCGGCCGCGCGCCATTCGGCCACAGTCATCCATCGGCTGAGCCGTTCGTGGACGCGCGGGCATACGGGCGAGACGAGCCGGGTGCGATAAGCGGCGGCATCGAACCCGGGCGCAACGCTGGCGCGCACGCCCCAGGGCTGACCGGGTCGCCATCCCGCGTCGCGGAAATAGTTGGCGATCGAGGCGAAGGTGTCTGCGCGGTTGGTGAAGATGTCCGCGCGCCCGTCCCCATCGCCATCGGTCGCAAGCCGCAGATAGACACTCGGGAGGAACTGCGGATTGCCAAAGGCGCCTGCATAGGAGCCGACCAATTGCGAGCGGTCGTAACCGCGCTCAGCAATCTTCATCAAGGCCACGAACTCGCCTGCGAACAATTCGCGGCGGCGGCCCTCCCATGCGAGCGTGGCAAGGCTTCGGGCGAGATCGAAGTCACCCTTCACCCGGCCATAGCTAGTCTCGTGCCCGAAGATCGCGACGATGATCGCTCCCGGCACACCATATTGCGCCTCGATCCGCGCGAGCAGATCGCGGTGCTGGCCATAAACGGCCCGCCCCCCGCCAATGCGCGCGGCATCGACATGGGTCGCGATATAGTTCGACATCGGCGGGTAGCCGCGCGTCGTGGCGCTGCCGGGTTGGTTGTTGTCGAGCGCAATCACCCGGGGGTTGGGCGTGAGCCCTGCGGTCATGCGGTCGAGTGTATCCTCCCGCACACCCTCGGCGCGGGCGCGGGCCTTCAAGAGTTCTAGATAGGCATCGAACGACACGCTATCGACACTCGCCTGCGCCGTCGCCGGAGCCGACGCGGGGGGCGCGCCAAGCGTGGCAAGGGCCGCAAGGGCAAGCGCAGCAGCAGGGAGAAGCCGGGGAATCATCGCGCCTTGGATGTCACACTCTGGCTGAATTCCCAACAACGGAACGGGGATGACTCACAGCGCAAGTGTGGCTAGGGGGCACTGCAAGGACAGGTGGCCGAGTGGTTTAAGGCAGCGGTCTTGAAAACCGCCGTAGGTGCAAGCCTACCGTGGGTTCGAATCCCACCCTGTCCGCCAAACAAACTTGGGGGTCGTCATGTCGCCGATTATGCTTGCAGCCGCCCTGGTTGCCGCACAGCCCGCCGAAGACACGGCTGCTCCTCAGGAAAGCGCTGCCTGGACTGAAGCGACCGCGAATCGCGCGCAGGTCAAAATCAGACCCAAATTGACCGAAGGTGATTTTCCGGTTCTGCCCGCAGCCGAAAAGGCGCTTGGGCATCATGGTGATGTCACGGTCTCCGGAATCCTGACGACCGAAGGCGTTTTGAGCGAAGCGCGGGTCTCGCAATCGAGCGGTGTTCCCGAACTTGATCGCATCGCCCTCGCAGCCGCGCAGAGCTTCCGCTTTGCGCCTGCACAGGACGCGCAAGGCAGCGTCATCCCCATCATTGCCACCATCCCGTTCAAATTTGCGGCCTATGCCGAAGGGGACGGTCTGGCAGGCGAATATCGCTGCGAACAGTTCCTGCTGGATCTTGCCTGGTGGCAATCGGCCAATCCTGACAAGCCGGTGACGGAGCATGAACTGTACAACATGATGCTCGGGCTACAGACGATTGGACTGATGAACGGGGGCAACACCGCCAAGGTGAAAAAGGGTGTAGCCCTGTTCGAGGAAAGGTGGGGTCAGGCCTTCGAGCGATGCCGCCAAAAGCCGCAGGCCCTGCTGCTGCAAGTGCTGTTCCGCTGAGTTGGGCGCCAATAAGGCTCCCTCGGCCCTGCCCTTCTGACTACCCTCGCAGCCTGCGGTTATCCGCCGGAACCATCACGCCGATAATGATGCAGCTGTCGTCGGATTCGGGTGCGGCGCGGCCGAGATCGACCGAGGCGGCGTCGATGGTGATCGTCTCGACCACCTGCCGTGTGCCGCAGTCCCCGATCGTCGAGAGCACATAGACCCCGGGCACAAGGTTGTCGAAGATGAAGCGACCGGTGCCCGGCTCGCGCCGCACCGGCCATTTGCGACCATCGGCCGAGGTCAGTTCTGCATCGTAAAGCTGGTCTTTCCAGGGGAACTTACCGGTGATCCGGTAGCGCGGTTCGGCGCTGTCGGGCGCGGTCTGGCAGGCGGCGGTTGCCAGCATGAGCGAGGCGCTGGCGGCTGCGACGAGCCGCCGCCCGGTGCTGCGGCCCGCAGGCTTGAGCTTTACCACCCCGTCCGGCGCGATCCTCGCGCGAACGCACACTTCGGTGCCGCTATCGAGCAGGGCTTCAGCCTCATCGGCCGTCATGTGTTCAAGATCGTGGATCACCGTGTCGCACGCCGCACAGTGGCGGCTGCAGCCGTGCGGTGCCATCGCCTCCCAAGGCTGGTCACAGGGCTTGGGGAAGCTCACTTTCACATCACGCATCGTGCCACTCCCCCCTTTGGCAAGTTTTAGAGCGCCCCAACCGGCATCGCCGCTGCGCTCACGGCCGCCTGGATCGCCTGCCGCTCTGCCGGCGAGAGGTCAGGGTGCCAGATGTCGAAGATCAGGATGACACGCAGCTGATCGGTCTCGTTCTTCGCCTCATGCTCGATGGTGTCGTCGAACACCCAGGCCTGCCCTCCGGCAAAGTCGCGGGTTTCGGCCCCAACCCGGAACCAGCAGCGGTTCGGAACGACCAGCGGCAGGTGGCACAGCAGGCGGAAATTGGCGACGCCGACATGGGGCGGGATGTGGGTCTTGGGGGCGAGCAGCGAGAACATCGCATTGGACGCGCACCCAGCGATATGCGGCTGCTCCATCCTGCTGAGGAATTCCATCGTCACCGGGCAGCGCGCAGCGTTGGGAGCGAGCGTTTCTCCCCGCTCGATCAGATGGATCGCCGTCCAGTCACGGTTATGGTTCAAATCGCGCCACTGGGCGAGCGGCTCGCTGGCGTTGTATTTGACATAGGGCACCAGCACCGCCTCGGGGGCGTTGGCAACCGCATCCATCTCCGCCCGGATTGCCGGGGTGAGGCCTTCGAGATCGGCCAGCCAAGGAAACGCCTCGCGATCGTGGAACTCGCGTTCGCGCAGGCCGGGCCAGCTGAAGTGGGTCGGCTCGGAATGATAGGCGCGGGTCATGCGGGCAATGTTACTGGCGAAACGCTCGACCCGGCGCCGCTCGGCCGGTGTGAGATCAGCGCCGCTTGCTTCGACCGCTTCGCCAAGCCGTCCGTTGAGCGATTGCTGATGCTGCGCCCACAAGGCTTGCCCGCGCGCGATGGTCGCCTGGAACATCGGCGGCAGCGGATCGGGCCGCGGTTGCGCGAGCGCGCGGCCATAGGCCTCGCCCGCTTCGGGATGGCCCATCGAATCAAGCAGATGCGCACGCATCAGCAGATTGACGAAATCGAGCGGGGCGAGCGCCAGCGCGCGGTCGATCGCATCCACCGCGAGCACCGGCGCGCCGGCCATCTTGCGCACCGTCGCAAGGCGCTGCCACAGCGGCAGCGAGGGCGGATCGAAACGCGCGGCTTCTTCAAGGATGTTGCGGGCCTGAACGAGGCTGCCTGCGCCAAGCGCGCGGTCAGCAGCGGCCAGGCGTTGGGCCAGATCGGGTTCGGGCAAACTCATTTCGACGAATTGCGATCATTTCCTGATGAAAGCAAGTCGTCTTGCGTGAGGCACGGTTCAGCGTTGAAAAATGCTCCGGAAAAGTCGCGTGTCAGGCCTGCGCCGATACCAACCACGCCTTGCAACCGAGCATCACGCCCTCCCCTTCGCGGTGGAAACGCGTGAACATGGCGGTAAGGTCAGCGCGGGCTGCGGCCAGAACGGCCTCGCCCTGCTCTGCAAGGATTCGCCCCGCAGCCATCGACGCGAGCGCAAAGGCAGTCGCCTCCTGCGGCGTTGCATTCGGCCCGCCGACAGGCTGTTCGCCCTCATAGGCAACCGCCTCCATCGCGCCAAAGCCCGCTTCCGTCAGGATCGCTTCGAGATAGCTCAGATCCTCGAAGGCGAAAGGCCCAGGCGCGCGCGGGACGGCGGGGGGGACGTCGACGTGGCTGCGAACCACGCCCATCATCTCCATCATCCAGGCATTGTCACGCGGGTGCGCCCACACCGCAAGGTCGATGCGTGCCCCCGGCTTGAGCCATCCGCGAAGATTGGTGAAGGCGGGCACAGGTGCCTCGAAGAACATCGATCCGAAGCGCGAGAACAGCCGGTCGAAGGGCGGTTCATCGAGCGCCGCTGTCGCCGCATCGGCACATACAAAGCGCGCGGGGCTCGCCGCTGCGGCCGCCCGCGCCTTGGCCTGCGCGATCAGCATGGGCGCAATGTCGAGCCCGAGCGCCGCGCCATTCGGCCCCACCGCTTCGGCAATCGCCAGCGTCGTCGCGCCGCCACCGCACCCCAAGTCGAGCACGCGCTCGCCCTTTGCGTAATCCGCCCGCGCGAGCAGCGCCGCACCGATGGGGGCGATCATGCCCTCGAAGCGGTCGAGGCTGGCAAGCCAGCGCTCACCCATCTCCCCGGCCCAATCCTCGCCCTTCAGCGCTTCGGGTGCAGATTGGGTCATGGGAGATCTCCTGTCATCAGAAATGCAGCGCCCGCCCGTAGGCATCGAGCACGCTCTCGTGCATCATTTCCGAAAGGGTCGGGTGCGGGAAGACGGTCTGCATGAGCTCCGCCTCGGTGGTCTCGAGCGTCTTGCCGACGGTGTAGCCCTGGATCAGCTCGGTCACTTCCGCGCCGACCATGTGCGCCCCGAGGAGTTCTCCGGTCTTCGCGTCAAACACGGTCTTGATGAAACCTTCGGCCTCGCCCAGCGCGATGGCCTTGCCGTTGCCGATGAAGGGGAAGTTGCCGACCTTGACCTCGTAGCCTGCCTCTTTCGCCTTGGCTTCGGTGAGGCCGACCGAGGCGATCTGCGGGTGGCAATAGGTGCAGCCCGGAATGTTGTTGCGGTTCAAGGGGTGCGGGTGGACGTCGGTGTTGCCGAGTTCCTTGGCGATCGCTTCGGCGGCAGTCACGCCCTCGTGGCTCGCCTTGTGCGCCAGCCACGGCCCCGGGGTGCAGTCGCCGATCGCCCACAGTCCCTTGGACTTGGTGCGGCCATAGGGGTCGATCTGGATGAAGCCGCGCTCCATCTCGACAAGCTTGTCGAGGCCGATGCTTTCGGTATTGGGCACGATCCCGATGGCGACGATCACATGGGTGAAGTCGCTTTCGGCAACCTTGCCGTCCTTCGCCTTGATATTGGCCTTGATGCCTGTGTCGGACACCGTGATGCCTTCGACCCCGGCGCCGGTCATGATGGTGATGCCCTGCTTCTTGAGGCTCTTCTCAAGGAAGGTCGAAACATCCGCATCCTCCACCGGCACGATCCGGTCGAGCATTTCCACCACCGTCACCTCGCTGCCGAGATCGTTGTAGAAGCTGGCGAATTCGATCCCGATCGCGCCCGATCCGATCACGAGCAGCTTTTCGGGAAGCTCTACCGGGGTCATGGCGTGGCGATAGGTCCACACGCGCTTGCCATCCGCCTTGGCGAAAGGAAGGTCTCGCGCGCGCGCGCCGGTGGCGACGATGATGTGCTTGGCGGTGAGCTGTTCCTCGCCTTTCTCGCTCTTGACCGTCAGGCTGGTTGCACCGGTCAGCGTGCCCTCGCCCATGTGCACCGCGATCTTGTTCTTCTTCATCAGGTGCGTGACGCCCTGATTGAGCTGCTTGGCCACCCCGCGGCTGCGCTTGACGATGGCGGCAAGGTCGGCCTCGATCTGGCCAGCCACCTTGAGGCCATAATCGCCCGCGTGGTTCATGTAGTGGAAGATCTCGGCCGAGCGCAGCATCGCCTTGGTCGGGATGCAGCCCCAGTTGAGGCAGATGCCGCCCAGGTTCTCGCGCTCGACGATGGCGGTCTTGAGCCCAAGCTGCGCGCAGCGGATCGCCGCGACATAGCCGCCGGGGCCGGAACCGAGCACGATCACGTCATATTCAGTAGCCATTGTCAGTCATCCTTGGGGAGGAGGAGTTGGGGATTGGCGAGCAGCGCGCGCGGGCGCCCATCCTCGCCGATCAGGACGAATTTGAAGGTGCCGCGCGCGACGGTCTGCGTCGCCTCGCCATTGCGCTCGCGGGCGGTGGCCTCGGCAGCGATGGTGAGCGAGGTGGTGCCGGTGGCGAGGACGTCGCAATAGACGCTGAGCTCGTCCCCCACCGCCATCGCGCCGGGGAAGGCGAAGTCGCTCGCGGCAACAACCACGGCCTTGCCCTGCCCCACGCGGCTTGCGAGCGACCCTGCGCCCAATGCCATCTGCGCCATCAGCCACCCGCCGAACACCCCGCCATAGGGGTTGGTGTCGGCGGGCATGGCTGTTGCCCGGATTGTCAGTTCGCCCGCAGGCATAGTGCTAGACCACCAGCCCCATCGGGTTCTCGACCAGCTGCTTGAGCGCTTCCATCAGCTGCGCGCCGTCGGCGCCGTCGATGGCGCGGTGGTCGAAGCTGCCCGAGGCGTGGAGCACGGTTGCGACTTCGATCGCACCGTTCACCACATAGGGCTGCTGCTGCCCCGCCCCGACCGCGAGGATCATGCTCTGGGGCGGGTTGATCACCGCGTCGAACTGCTTGATCCCGAACATCCCAAGGTTGGAGAGGCTCGCCGTGCCGCCCTGGTATTCGTGCGGCATCAGCTTGCCGTCGCGCGCCTTGCCCGCCAGCGTCTTCATCTCGGTCGAGATCGCGGCGAGGCCTTTGGTGTCGGCATTGGTAATCACCGGGGTGATCAGACCCGAGGGCGCGGCAACCGCCACCGAAATGTCGGCGCGGCTATAGCGGCGCAGCGTGTCGCCGTGGAAGCTGACATTGCACTGCGGCACCCGCATCAGCGCACGGGCGAGCGCCTTGATGAGGAGGTCGTTGACCGACAGCTTCACCCCGTCGGGCTCCAGCGACTTGTTGAGCTGGCTGCGCAGCTCCAGCAGCGGGTCGAGGCGGATGTCGATGGTGAGGTAGAAGTGCGGGACGGTCTGCTTGCTCTCGGTCAGGCGGCGGGCAATGACCTTGCGCACGCCCGAGAGTTTTTCCTCGGCAAAGGGCGCGCCGCCTTCGATGGCGGGGGCCGGAGCAGGCGTTGCAGCAGGTGCAGGCGCGCTCGCTGCGGCAGCCGGGGCGGCGGCGGGTGCTGCGGCGCTCGGCGTGAAGTTCTCGACATCTTCCTTCACGATCCGGCCATTGGGACCGGTGCCCTTGACCTGAGCGAGTTCGATCCCCTTGTCCGCCGCGATCCGCTTGGCGAGCGGGGAGGCGATGATGCGCTCGCCCGAGGCGGCAGGCGCAGCCGGGGCGGCGGCCGCCTGAGCGGGCGCAGGCGGCGGAGCGACCGGTGCGCCGCCGCCCTTGGCAATCGCAGCCTCGACATCTTCCTTGGTGATCTTGCCCTTGGGGCCGGTGCCGGTCAGGCTGGCCAGATCGATGCCGTTGGCCTCAGCGAGCTTGCGTGCCGTCGGGGTCGCGGCCGGGCCATCTGCGGCAGGCGCTTCGGCAGCAGGAGCGGCGGGCGCGGGCGCGGGCGCGGCGTCCTCGCCTTCGACCGCGAGCCGCGCGATCACCGCGCCGACCTTCACGCCTTCCGTGCCTTCTTCGATCAGGATCTCGGCGATCACGCCTTCATCGACCGCTTCGAACTCCATCGTCGCCTTGTCGGTCTCGATCTCGGCCATCACGTCGCCGGAGCTCACCGTATCTCCCACCTTGACCAGCCACTTGGCGAGCGTGCCCTCTTCCATGGTGGGCGACAAAGCCGGCATCTTGATGTCGAGGGCCATGATCCGTTGAAACTCCCGTAATCGATCCTTGGCGGCTTCTCTGGCCAATTCCCTAGCGGCGGGCAAGGCCCAGAATGGTCAATCGGCGGGCGGGACTTGCCAATCCATACGAATGCATTGATACCCCGCGGCTCTAACGGGGCTGAGACGATGCGCACATTTCTGGTCATCATCGACGAGAGCGAGGAGGCAACTGCCGCGCTGCGCTATGCCGCGCGCCGGGCGGTGAAGGTGGGGGGCGCGGTGCACCTGCTCGCGCTTGTGCCGCAGCAGAACTTCAGCGCGTTCGGCGCGGTGCAGGCCACCATCGAGGCCGAGGCACGCGACCGGGCCGAGATGCTCGCGCATGGCGTGGCGGGCAATCTGCTTGCCGAAAGCGGGATCATGCCGACGATTTCGGTCAAGATCGGTCAAGGCCAGAAGATCGTCAGCGAGTTCCTTGCCGAACATAGCGAGGTTGCAGCCCTCGTGCTGGGGGCAGCAAAGGGCGCTGGCCCCGGGCCGCTGGTGACGCACTTTTCGGCGGCGGCCGGGACGCTTCCCTGCCCGCTTTACATCATCCCCGCCGATTACGACGAAACCGCAAGCGACCACGCCGCCTGAGGCTTACTTCTTGCGGCCTTGATGGCGGATGTTGCCGGGCCGCCCGCGCTTGCCGACCATGAACTTTCCTGCCTTTTTCGGCGGAGTGCCTTGACCGCCCCCACCGCGCCTGCGGTCATCGGGACGGTTGCCGCGCGGTTCGATGGCGCGAGCATCGGCATCGGGCAGAACGAACTTCAATGCCCCGGTCAGCGGATTGGCCTCGGCCAGCTTGAGCTTCAGCCGATCACCGCTGGCGTAGGTCGTCCCGCTGTCGCTGCCGATAAGCGCGTGGGCGGCTTCGTCATGGCGGAAATACTCACCCCCCAGCGTCGAGATCGGCACCAGCCCATCCCCGCCGAGGCCAACAATGGTGGCAAAGAAGCCGAAGGCCTGCACGCCGGTAATGCGCGTGTCGAACACCTCGCCCACGCGCCCTGAAAGCCAGGCTGCGACATAGCGGTCGATGGTGTCGCGTTCGGCCTCCATCGCGCGGCGCTCGGTCTGGCTGATCGCGTCGCTGATCTGCTGCAAGCTGGCGCGGTCGCGATCCGACAGGCCCGAGGTCGCGGGGATCGATCCCGGCGGGGCGGGTTGCTCCAGCTTGTAGGCATCGACCAGCGCGCGGTGCACCAAGAGGTCGGAATAGCGGCGGATCGGCGAGGTGAAGTGGGCGTAGGAGCCGAGGCTGAGGCCGAAATGCCCGGCATTGGCAGGGCCGTAATAGGCCTGGGTCTGGCTGCGCAGCACCGCCTCCATGACGAGCGCCTTTTCGGCCTCGTCGGAGATATCCTTGAGCATCCGGTTGAACAGGCCCGGCGTCACCACTTGCCCCAGCGCCAGCTTCTTGCCCATCGTGGCGAGATAATCGCGCAAGGCAATCAGCTTCTCGCGGCTCGGCGGTTCGTGGATGCGATAGACCACCGGCGCGGTCTTGGCCTCGAGCGCCTTGGCGGCGGCGACATTGGCGGCGATCATGAAATCCTCGACCACCCGGTGCGCATCGAGCCGCTCGCGAATGGCGATCGAGGCGATGCGACCTTGCTCATCAAGCACCACGCGCCGCTCGGGCAGTTCGAGTTCGAGCGGATCGCGGGCATCGCGCGCTGCGGCGAGCGCCTTCCATGCGGCCCACAGGTTGGCGAGGTATTCGGGCGGATTGCCAGCGTCGACCGCCTTCTGCGCGTCTTCATAGGCGATGTTGTGCGCGATCCGCACCAGCGCGCGGGTGAAGCGGAAGCTGCTGACTTTGCCATCGGCATTGATGTGAAGATGGCAGGCCATCGCCGCGCGATCCTCGCCCTCCTTCAAGGAGCACACATCGGCCGACAGAACCTCAGGCAGCATCGGCACCACCCGGTCAGGGAAATAGACCGAATTGCCGCGCTTCCTCGCCTCGCGGTCGAGCGCGGAGCCGGGGCGGACGTAGAACGACACGTCGGCAATCGCGACCAGCGCGTTGAACCCGCCCTGCCCGTCCGGCTCGGCCCAGATCGCATCGTCATGGTCGCGCGCGTCGGCGGGGTCGATGGCGACGATGGGCAGATGGCGCAGGTCTTCGCGCGCCTTGTCCGACAGCTTCAGCTTGGCGGCGCGGGGGGCTTCGTCCAGCACCTCTTCGGGGAAGATGTGCGGGATGCCGTGCTTGGCAATCGCGATCATGCTGAAAGAGCGAGGGGCGAGAGGATCGCCGATCACTTCCACCACCTTCACGCCTGCGCGTTCGGAGCGCCCCACACGCTCGGCGATCACCAGCTGTCCTGCCTCGGCCTCGCCGCGGTCGGCAATCGGGGTGGACTGGCGCACGCGCTTGTCGACCGGGGCGAGCCACGCCTTGCCGGTCTTGTCGATCTCGACAATCCCCATCAGCCCTTCGGTGCGCGCGGGGAGCTTTTTCATGACATGGGCGCGCCAGCCCGTCTCGGTCTCCTCGGTGCGGGCGAGCACGCGGTCGCCGCGCTTCAAGGCCGGCGGGCGCTTCACGCCGGGCTTGGGACGCGGTTCGCGGATGGTGAGGCGTGGCGGCTTGCCCGGAGCCTCGGGGTCCCAATTGTCGGGCTCGGCGATCAGATCGCCATCATCGACATCGACGATCCTGAGCGTCGTCACCTTGGGCACGCCGCCCATGCGGTGGAAGGCGCTTTTCGATCCGTCGATCAGCCCTTCCTCGGCCATGTCCTTGAGCAGCGCCTTAAGCTTGATCTTCTCCTGGCCCTTGAGCCCGAAGGCCTTGGCAATCTCGCGTTTGCCGGCGGGAATGCTGGAGGACTGGATGAAGTCGAGCACCTGAGCGGGCGTCGGAAAGCCCTGCGGCAGCTTGGGAGGTTTTGGCATGACCCCCCTTAGCCGTTCAGGCTGAGCTTGTCGAAGCCCTGCCTTTCCCTTTTATACCGTGCCTTGGAGAGACACGGCCCTTCGCCACGATCAGGACGAAGGAAGGGATCAATAGGCGCGTGCCACGAGTATGCGCTCGGTTGCGGGCGCGCCGGTGAAGATGCAAGCACCGCTGGCCGCATCGCCCCCACGCGGCACGTTGCGGATGGTGAGTTTCACCGCCTTCAGCTTCTCGACCACCGCTTCCAGCGCCGCGCCAGTGGGCTTGGCCCATTCGACCTCGACCCAGCCCGGATACTTGCCGCCCTTCTCGAAGTGGTCGACCACCGCCTGCCACTCGGTCACACCGCGGGTGATATTGGCATCGCGCCGCGCGCGGGCTTCCTCGTAGAGACCGTGCTGGATCGCTTCGAGCACCGCGCCTGCCTCGCCTGCGAAATCGGCATGGGCGGGATAGGTGAAGGCGGGCTTGCCGTTGGCGGTGTTCCACAGCTGGTCGCGGCGCAGCACGGCAATCTTGCCTTCAGCCATGTCGCGCGGGCCGACCTCGATGATGACAGGCGCGCCCTTGCGCACCCAGTCCCACCGCTTGGCCGCCGCCTTGCCGGGGGTCTTGTCGAGCAGCACGCGCACCCGCTCGCCCAGCGCGGTCTGCGATGCGAGCGCGGCGCGCACGGTTTCGCAATAGGCGATCAGCTCGGCATCTTCCGGCGCTTCGCGCAGCATCGGGATGATGACGATCTGCTGCGGCGCGATCGCGGGGGGCACGCGCAGGCCATCATCATCGCCGTGGGTCATGATGACCCCGCCGATCAGCCGCGTCGACACGCCCCAGCTGGTGGTGTGGCAATATTGCTGGGTGCCCTCGCGGTCCTGGAACTGGATGCCCGCCGCATGGGCGAAATTGGTGCCGAGATAGTGGCTGGTGCCCGCCTGGAGCGCCTTGCCATCCTGCATCATCGCTTCGATCGACCAGGTCTCGACGGCGCCAGGGAAACGCTCGTTCTCGGGCTTCTCACCCGCAATCACGGGGAGCGCGAGGTCATCCTCGGCGCAGGCGCGATACATTTCGAGCGCGCGGTGGGTTTCTGCGAGCGCATCCTCGCGGTTCTCGTGCGCGGTATGGCCTTCCTGCCAGAGGAATTCGCTGGTGCGCAGGAACATCCGCGTGCGCATCTCCCAGCGCACCACATTGGCCCACTGGTTGGTGAGCAACGGGAGATCACGCCACGATTGCACCCAGCGCGCCATGGCATCGCCGATGATCGTTTCCGAGGTCGGGCGCACCACCAGCGGCTCTTCGAGCTTCGCCTCGGGATCGGGGATCAGCCCGCCTTTGCCGTCGGCGATCAGGCGGTGGTGGGTGACGACCGCCATTTCCTTGGCGAAGCCTTCGACGTGCTCGGCCTCACGGGTGAAGTTGGCGAGCGGGATGAACAGCGGGAAGTAGCAGTTCTGCACCCCCGCTGCCTTGATCCGGTCGTCCATCAACCGCTGGATGCGCTCCCAGATGCCGTAGCCCCACGGCTTGATGACCATGCAGCCGCGCACCCCCGATTCCTCGGCGAGGTCGGCGGCG
Organism: Erythrobacter sp. BLCC-B19; assembly: GCF_028621955.1. Taxonomy (NCBI): domain Bacteria; kingdom Pseudomonadati; phylum Pseudomonadota; class Alphaproteobacteria; order Sphingomonadales; family Erythrobacteraceae; genus Erythrobacter; species Erythrobacter sp. BLCC-B19. The sequence continues at coordinate 2,982,867 of NZ_CP117516.1, read as the reverse complement.
GAGATCACCTCCTGATACCACTTGGCAAAGTCGTCTTCGCGCTTGACGGTGAGCGCGTGGCGGATCTGGGACACGGGGAATTCTTCCTGCTTGAACGGATGCGGCTGTTACCGCTGCGCGCGGGCGCCCTTCGGGCTATTTGCCGAGTTCGTCCAGCTTCTTTTGCATCGCCGCCATCTGTTCGCGCAAGGCGGCAAGCTCGTCCTTGGTGTCGCTCGCTGGGGCAGCGGGCTTGTCCTTGGCCTTGCCCATGCCGGGCAAGAACACATCGGCTGCAGCGCGCATCATTGCCATGTTGGTTTCATGGATGGCGGCAAAGGGCGTCGCGCTGATGCCCTTTTCGAAGGCTTCGCGGATCCTCGACTGGTTGTCGCGGAAATTGGCCATGCTGGCTTCGAGATAGGACGGCATCAGCGCCTGCATCGAATTGCCATACATTCCGATCAGCTGCCTGAGGAAGCTGACGGGGAGCATCTGCTGCGCGCCGTTCGATTCCTCGTCCATGATGATCTGGGTGAGGATCGAATGGGTGATGTCGTCCCCGGTCTTGGCATCAAGAACCGTGAAATCGACGTTTTCGCGCACCATCTTCGACAGGTCTTCAAGCGTGATGTAGCTCGAAGAACGCGTGTTGTAGAGCCGCCGATTGGCGTATTTCTTGATGATGACCTCATCGCCCGTTTCGTTCGATGCTGTTTTCGTCCTGCCGACCATGTTCTGTTTTTACCCCGATTGTTGACCCCCGGTGACGCTCTCTTAGCACCTGCACACATTGCAGTGCAATAAGCGCCTGTCGAAGCGGTCAGGGCAGGCGCAGGCGTTGACCGATCACGGTCAGCATTTCGTAGGGCGAAAGAGCGCTTTGCTGCGCAGCACTGGCAATGTCCCAGGGCACCTCCAGCCAGTCGCCGGGGGCAAGGTCAGGGGCGGCGGCAAGGTCGACCACCACCATGTCCATCGAGACCTTCCCCAGGATCGGCAGCGCGCGACCCTGATGCGACAGGGCATTGCCCGGCCCGCGGGCGCGCAGGAAGCCGTCGGCATAGCCGATCGACACCGTGCCGACCCGCATGTGGGTGTTGGCGATGAAGGTCGCGTTATAGCCCACGCCCTCGCCCGGCGCGATCTGCCGGGTCTGCATCAGACACGCTTCCACCCGGACAACGGGGCGGATCACATCGGCAAGTTCCTCGCGCGGGACACCGCCGTAAAGCGCAAGGCCCGGGCGCGTGAGATCGAAGGCGAAGCTTTCTCCCAGTGCAACCCCTGCGCTGTTGGCCAGGCTGAGGCGCCGGTGCGCAATCGTATCTGCCGCCTCGCGCAGCAATTCGGCCTGCATCCGGTTCATCGCGGTCCGCTCGTCGGCGCTGGCAAGGTGGCTCATCAGGATGTCGACATCGAGCGCGGCGATGGCTGGATCGCCCATTTCGGCCAGAGCAATGCCCAGTCGGTTGATGCCGGTATCGACCATCAGGTGGCAGCGTCCCCCGCCGCTTGCCGACCAGCGCCGCGCCTGATCGAGCGAATTGATGACCGGCACCGCTCCGGTGGCGCGGGCATAGGCACATTCGGCTTCGGACAGCACGCCGTGGAGCACCGCTACCTGCGCTGCCGGCACATGGGCGATGACCGGCGCAACCTCGCTCCAATGGGCGACGAAGAAATCGGTGCAGCCCGCATCGCGCAGCACCGGCACGCAAGGATCGACGCCGAGGCCATAGCAGTCAGCCTTGACCGCCGCACCGGCGCGTCCCGCGCCCGACAGCGCGTCGAGCGCGCGCCAGTTGGCGGCAAGGGCGTCGCGGTCGACAGTGAGGCGCAGCGTCGCAGGCGGCGGCGGCAATGGCGCGTCAGTCATCCGCGAAGTCTCGCGGCGGGCCGCCGGGGATACCCCACCAGGCCACCAGCAGTCCGAAGGCGACCACGGCCCAGGTGTACCACAGACCCGCATAGATATCCCCGGTGCGCGCCACGATCACGCCCGCGATCAGCGGCAGGAACCCGCCGAGATAGCCTGCCCCGATGTGATAGGGAATCGACATCGAGGAATAGCGGATGCGCGGGGGGAACATCTCGGACAGCAGCGCCGCGACCGAGCCATAGGTGAGCGCCGAAAGCATCCCCAGCGCCAGCAGGACGGCAACGATGCCGATGACGTTGGCCAGCGGCGGCTCCTGTTTGGCGAAGTCAAAGCCATACAGGCCCAGCGCCGCATGGATCCCCGCTTTGCGTGCAGCGCCGTCGGCGAACCATGCCGGGTCGACCGGAACGGCATTGCCGCCAACCGTGATGCTGACAATGTCACCCTCGGTCAGGGTATATTTCACCCCCGACGCCGTGAGGGTTTCAAGCACCTTGCCGCAATCGGTCTGCTCGCGCTGGAACATTTCGGCGAAGGGATCGGTCTCGCAGGCCGGCCCGCTGACCACCACGGGCGCCTTCTCTGCCGCCGCCGCAAGGCCGGGGTTGGCAAAGCTGCCCATCAGCCAGAACAGCGGGAACAGCAGCGCGAGGCTCAGCACCGAACCGATGATGATCGGCAGCTTGCGCCCCACCCTGTCGGACCACTTGCCGACGACCACATAGAAACTCATCACGACAAGGCCCGACACCAGCAGCACCAGCTCGACCGTCAGGTCGGCGACGTGCATGGGCCCACGCAGGAAGCTCATCGCCGAGAAGAACCCGGTGTACCACACCGTCGTCAGGATGCCGGTGATCCCGAACAGCGCGACAAACAGCCGCTTGGGATTGCCGGGATAGGTCATGCTTTCGACGAAAGGATTGCCGGACGTCTCCCCGGCGGCCTTCATCGCCTGGAACACAGGGCTTTCCGACAGTTTGAGACGCATCCACAGCGAAATCGC